>JAKFVP010000494.1 GCA_021732175.1 Bradyrhizobium sp. | reverse complement strand
CCGGCGGGAATCGACAGCGAGATCGCCACTGCCGTGCCGCCGAGATAGAAGCCGTGCACAAGGATGCCGGCGACCGCGCTGTGGGCGATCTCGCGGCCGTTGGGCCAGGCCGGGCGCACGATGGCGCAGATGATCGCCATCAGCACCACCACGACAGCCATGCGGATCGCCAGGAACGTCAGCGGGTCGGCATCGCGGATGACATATTTGGTGGCGACAAAGCCGGTGCTCCACAGCACCACGAAAATCATCGGCGCCGCGCGTGCGGCCAATCTGTCGAAGTCGGCAGTCATTTGCCGCGCACTACTGCCCAATCCTGTGCTATGCGGCAACACCCGCCGCCGAAGGGCCGCCCGGCCGCTTTCACATAACGACCCAATTTCAAATAACGACCGAGAACGAGGAAATCGCCATGGACGTTCGTGCTGCCGTCGCCACCGCTGCAAGCAAACCGCTCGAGATCACCACCGTGCAGCTTGAGGGGCCGCGCGAGGGCGAAGTGATGGTCGAGATCAAGGCGACCGGCGTCTGCCATACCGACGAGTTCACCCTCTCCGGCGCCGATCCCGAGGGCCTGTTCCCGGCGATCCTCGGCCATGAGGGCGCGGGCATCGTCGTCGATGTCGGCAAGGGCGTCACGTCGGTGAAGAAGGGCGACCACGTCATTCCGCTCTATACGCCGGAGTGCCGGCAGTGCCCGTCGTGCCTGTCGCGCAAGACCAATCTCTGCACCGCGATCCGCGCCACCCAGGGCCAGGGCCTGATGCCCGACGGCTCCTCGCGCTTCTCGATCGGCGGCAAGCCGATCCACCACTATATGGGCACCTCGACCTTCGCGAACTACACCGTGCTGCCGGAGATCGCGGTGGCGAAGATCCGCGAGGACGCGCCGTTCGACAAGGTCTGCTACATCGGCTGCGGCGTCACCACCGGGATCGGGGCCGTCATCAACACCGCCAAGGTCGAGCAAGGTGCGAAGGCGATCGTGTTCGGCCTCGGCGGCATCGGCCTCAACGTGATCCAGGGGCTGCGGCTGGCCGGCGCCGACATGATCATCGGCGTCGACATCAATCCCGATCGCAAGGCGTGGGGCGAACGCTTCGGCATGACGCACTTCGTCAACCCCAGGGACGCCGGCAAGGACCTCGTCGCGCACCTCGTGAACATGACCAAGGCGGGCGCAGACCAGATCGGCGGCGCCGACTACACGTTCGACTGCACCGGCAATGTCACGGTGATGCGGCAGGCGCTGGAAGCCTGTCACCGCGGCTGGGGCCAGTCGATCGTCATCGGCGTGGCGCCATCAGGCGCGGAGATCGCGACGCGGCCGTTCCAGCTCGTCACCGGCCGGGTCTGGAAAGGCACCGCCTTCGGCGGCGCGCGCGGCCGCACCGATGTGCCGAAAATCGTCGACTGGTACATGCAGGGCAAGATCCAGATCGACCCGATGATCACCCATGTGATGCCGCTGGCCAAGATCAACGACGCGTTCGAGCTGATGAAGCGCGGCGAATCGATCCGGGGCGTGGTGACGTTCTAGCGCCAGCTGTCATACCCCGCGAAAGCGGGGGATGGATCGCCCGGTCAAGCCGGGCGATGACAACGGAAGATCACCACTCTTCCGGACAGGGATCGACGATCTTCCAGAGCTCTTCGCCGTTCTTGATCTTCTTCATTTCGGTGGTGAGCCCGCCATTGCGGGCGATCCAGTCCTTCACCGTGTCGGGGTAATAGGACATCAGGTCCGAGGTGCCCTCGGCGCTGGTGACCTTGATGCCGAAGGTGAAGGCCTTGTCGTAATACGCCAGGTGGAAGCCGAGGCTCGCCTTCGGCGTCACGCAGATCTTGTTCATCGGCACGATGCCGAACACCAGCGTGCAGGCGGAATTGCAGATGCCGTCGATGATGACGCGTTCCTTGCGCTCCTTGATGCGCTTGTACTTGGCCTTGTACTCCTCGACATAGCCGCCATGGTCGCGCGTGATGTGCAGGTCGGCGCGCGCCGGCCCTGCGGCGAAGGCGATGGCGGCAGCGATGGCAAGAAGCGTGATGCGCATGGAGAGACGGGTACCGGAACAGCCTTTTGAGACGCGAAATTGCCAGTCCTGGACCGGACGAAGCCCCAAGACTCTGGCGGGACTGTGTTGGTAATTCGTTAAGTATCCCAAAACAGAGGAAAAATCGCAGATGCGGCCATTTTTCCGCACTTTTGGGCCGAAATTGCGTAAGATGGGGTCCTGATCGGCCTGAAAGGCCCCGTTTTGGCGGGGGATAGCGGAGTATCGTGATGAAGAACATGAAGCTTTTTGCCGCCGCCGGCCTGCTGGCGGCCGTGGTCATCGCCCCCACCCTGGCCGAGGCCCGGCATCACCACCGCTACTGGCGCGCCAATCCGCTGCCCTACCCGATCAGCTATCTGCACAATTACGGCCCCGGCCCGCAACCCGGCACCTTCGCCTATTACGACGGCCCGGCCACCGTGAAGTGCTACCAGAGCGCTGCCGCCTATATCGGGCAGGATGGCCGCCGGCACCCCTGCTACTGAACGGCGGCTGGCAGGCGATTGCCGGTTCTGGTAAGCGACCGGTCACGCGCTCGTAGCTCAGCTGGATAGAGCATCGGATTTCGATTCCGAGGGTCGGGAGTTCGAATCTCTCCGAGCGCGCCACCAACCAAAGTAAGGCTCGGCGCGGGACGAGCATCAACCAAGGCGTTCTAGCTTAATTATCTGTACCGAGAAGCGAGGGGCTTTTGGCAAGGACGAAAAGATTCCAGCCATAAAGGCCGCTCAGAAATCGACTATGCCGATCCAAAAAGTCCATGGCCGGGGCGATCTTGGCTATTGTGCGTTCGGACGCAGCGAGTGCGTTCAATTTCACACCTAGCTTGCGAAGTACTCTTCCTCCCAACGTAAGGGGAAGTTGGATAAGAGCGGCGCCGGTATTGGCAAAAAAGCCGATATGCATTTCATGCTCAACAACAAACAGCCCGGCTGCTTCAAAGACTCTCTTCCACTCCGCTGGCGAATTGCGCTGCAAGTGCGGTTCGCCGGGCTGCATATAACGACCGGTCTTCCTCGCGATGATCAAATCGATACGGAATGCAATTTCGAACAAAGTCCGACCGTTCGGAACGGTAACAAACAATTTCGCGTCTTCATCCATGTGCTCCACAATGCCCCGGAGGATCCGGGCGGGATCCTCCAAATGCTCAAGCACATCAAAACAAGTGACGATTGAAAATCTCCGTCCTCCGAGGCGAGACAGCACCTCGATGAAATCGCTCGCAGCAATCAATTCATGGGCTGGCTCTGCGGGCCACTCGTACTTGGCCTTGTAAGCGGCTAACGTATCGCTGTCCAAATCTACGGAGGTGACGCGAAAACCTCGAGATACGAGATCAATACTCTCTCGTAGCGACCCAGCTCCGAAATCGAGCGCAGCGCACCCTGTTGTGAATTTGCTCAAGTGTGTCTTGAAGATACCCCAACGATATTGGAGTCCTCGGGTGTTGCAGCCCTCAAATTTTGATACGTCGTCCGTTCTATCGAATGTGAGCACGCGGTCCATGGAGCCCCCTTCCGCGAAACTAACGATAGTGGATGATACTGCCCGTATCAATCGATGGTTGCCCCGCCGAAACGGCCGGCCCCTCCGCAAAAATTCCCGCACATCACTTCCGACTCCGCGTAACCCCTTGCGACATCAAGAGAACCCCCGCGCTGTGCTGCTTTTTTGATTCCGATGGTCGGGAGTTCGAATCTCTCCGAGCGCGCCACCGCAAAACCGTATCAGGCCTCACGCCACCACCTGGCAAGTCAGCACGACACGCGGCGGATCGATCGCGACACGCGACCGAAGTTTCCTTTTTCTCGGCGCCGGTTTCTGAAATTTCTGAAGCGTTCTGATTTTTGGCGAGTTGTAACCCGGATCACTTGTTAGTTTCATGGACGCAGCAGATGCTCCGCGCGCCGGATACCTAAAAAGGAATCACAAATGAAACGAATACTCGCATCGCTGATCTTCATGGCACTGTGTGTTGCCGCCGCGCCGGCATTCGCCGCGGACGCGCGCAATATCAACGTCATCAACGAGACCGGCTATGCTATCAAGTTCCTGGGGTTCAACGGTCCTGACGACGGGCTCGACGAATGGGACAACGAGCTCGACAGCACGTTGAAGAACCAGCAGAACGCCTACGTCGAATTCGACGATGACGACGACGGCTGCGTCTGGAATATCAAGGTGGTCTGGGCCGACTACGACGAAGCCGTGCTCTGGCGCAACGTCAATCTCTGCAAGTTCACCGCGCTCAGGCTGCGCTATGACCACGGCACCAAGACGACGTCGTTTCTGGCCGAGTGATCGCAAACCAGCGCAAATTTCCTGAGCCTGTCGGCCCCGGTCCACCGGGGCCGTTTTCTTCGGTGGCTCGCTGACTTATGCCGCTATACGCGACGCTTCACCCATCCACCGCCGACGCTCTCGGCGGCAGCGGGCTTCGCGTCACGGAACGCAGCCCAGCGCGCCTCGACCGCCGCGCGCAGTTCCGCTGCCGTCGCCGCCAGGAACTCATGGTGAAGCGCGATCTGCATCAGTTCGCCCTTCGGAATGAAATTCATGTGCCAGGCCGGCCCGCGCAGCAACCACGATCTCACATGGATGTAGCGGTCGTAGAACGCGCGCGTGACCAGCACGACCGTCACATCGGGCAAATAAGCGTCTCGGCCCGCGACCCGGCCGCTGATGTCGATGGAGTCAACGCCGTGGATCTCGCGCCAGGGAATCAGCACGGTCTTCACGAATTCCATGTGCAGGCGCAGCCCTGCGGGCGACAGGGTCAGCATCGGCTTGGGCGAGCGCCATCGGGAAAACCCGTAGAGCGCGGAGCCCGCGCCGACCGTGAGCGTGAGCCCAATCATGAACCACTCAAAGGCACCGTCTGGCTGCAGAAAAACGAGGACTGTGCCTGCGACGAGGGCCGTTACGCCCATTCGCAGGAACCAGCCGCCAAGCTTGCCGCCGTGGTAGCTGAGCGTCTTGTGAACATCGGTCACGTTGCCGATCACGTCAGTCATGGCGCTTTCCCGACATGCCGCCGGCATCGGCGGCGATCCCGATTGGCTCTACCTGATGCCGGTTGGTCGACAGAGGATGCACTGAGGTTCGTGTGGCAGACGGTCGCTATCAAGCGCCGGCAAACGATCACTTCGAACGGCTGACGAAAATCGGCAACTCCTCAAAGAATCACTCCCTGGTTGTTTGAGCGCCTGCCGGCCGGGTCTAGGATGAACTTTTTATGGGAGGCTCATTTGAGAACGATCCTCGCCTTGATGTTGATTTCGCTGTTCGCCGCGCCTGCCCTCCACGCCCAGGCGCTTGTCGATCCGGCCAAGGTGGCCCCCGAATACAGGGAGGCCGCCGAGAAGCGGCGGGCCGAGCAACTCCGTCAGCGCGAATGCGCCCAGAAGGCGACTTTCGAAAAGATCCTGCCGCGCGACCGTACGGCATTCCTCAATCACTGCCTCGACGAACTGGCAGCGAAGCAGTAGTTCGACCGCGAGTCGCCCGTGACAAGCGCGCCTGCGGAATAGCAGGAAGCCATTCGTGCGATATTGCCGGGCAAACTGCGTAAGGCGATGATGGCGGCTTCCGAAGACACCGGGAGCCGATGGTCCGATCCGTCGCGATATTGCTTGCCTTGTTCTGGACCTCGCCCGTGACCACGGAGGCCGTGGACGTACACGGCCGCGGCGAGATCGACCTGTCCGCATTCGCCTGCACCGACACGCCGCGCAGCACGGTGGTGCAACGCGTCTGCTACGACCAGGCGCAACGGCATCTGCTGGTGAATATCGGCGGCGGCTATTCGGAATATTGCCGCCTGCCCGTCGCGACCTATCAGGCCTTCGTGGCTGCTACGTCGATGGGCCAATTCTATCGACAACGCATCGCCAGGTCGGCCGCGCAATTTGCCTGCGACACGCCAAACTGAAAAAGGCCGCAAATTGATTGCGGCCTTCGGTCGATCGATCCTGTGTCCGAGCGCGTTCAGCCTACCAGGTGCTGGTGCCGAAGGGGCTGCGGGCAAAACGCATCGGCTGGCCGGGCGCCTTCGCGGTCTTCTTCTTTTTCACAACGGTATCGGCCTTCTTCGGCTCGGCGGGAGAGAACTGGGCAAAGGTCTCGCGAACGCGGGCCGAAGCCGTGATTTCGGGCGCCGGGGCCGGGCCGGGCAGTTCGGCCTGAGCGGACTGCGTTTGCGCCGCCTTCGGCACGATGGTCGGCTGTGTCGTGTCGAACACGATGCGCTCGGGGAACTTCTGCTCGGAGCGGATGCGAAGCGTCGTCTTGTCCACGGGTCCGGCGCTGTGGACGCCGCTCTCGGCTACCGCCTTGGGCGAGAAGAAGTCGGCCACGAACAGCAGGGCCATCAGGCCGCCGCCAGCGAAGACAAAATATCGAGCCAGAGGCATCATTTCCGTCACGCTCCCAACCGCGAACCGCGCGGACCCGCCCATTCGGCCGGTTATGCCAGTTAGTCCGCCCCGCCCCGGGACGGTTCACCGGGGGTGGTCACATTTTTGGGAGTTTTGGCCATTTTGGCCGCTGCAGCTCGAAATCGGGGGTCAAACCCGGCTGGCGGCGACCAGCGAGCATTTCGCCTTGTCGGCATTAACGTTGACAAAGCCGACATGGACCCGGCTGAAGGTCTTGCGGCTCTTCATGTTTACGGCCTCCCCGATCACCCGCGTGCGGTCCGTCAGGTGGCTGCCGTCCCGGCGGGCAAAGCTGCAGGCGATCTCGATATCCTTGACCGCATAGTCGTTGCCATTGCGCAGGGTGAAGGTGACCAGCGCCTTCGAACCGAGGCCGCCCCGCCGCCAGGACTGCGAAGAAATCTTCAGGCCGTCGAGCGGGGAAGCCGGGACCGCCGCCGTGACCGGATTTTGGGCAGCCTCCGGGACCGCCTCGGTTGCGGGGGTCGCCGCAGGCGTTGGCGCAGGCGTTTCCTCCGCGGGCTGCACAACGGCCGGCTGCGGGGAGGCCGGCTTGTCCTCGGCGTCGCTGAGGGTGGGCCACATCTCCACGGCAAGACCGGCTGCGATGGCGACCGCGGCGAGACCGGCCCCAAGGCCGGCAATCGAACGAGCGCGCGTCATGGCCATCCCTCCCGCCGGCCACTCATGCGCCGGCACATCAAAAAAGCCGTGACGGCTTGCGCCGTACGGCCTTGAGGACGCCTGCCGTTACGGGTCCGCCACCGAGACTCAATTGCTCACATCCTGCTAGGTTCCACGCTGCCACGGCGATATTGCGGCGCCGATGCTTGGGCCAAGGATTGGGCCAAGGATGGCCACGCATCGAGGCCGCCGCTAGATTGCGCCACAACGACAGGCCGCGCACAAGAAACGAAAAGGGAGAGCGCAATGATTCAAGTCACCTGGGACCACGTTCATCTCCGCAGCCCCGATCCGGAAGCAACCGCAACCTGGCTGCACGACATCCTCGGCGGCGAAATCCTGCGCAGCCCCGGCCGCATCGACGTCAAGCTCGGCGGCGCCAATGTTTTCATCGCCCCGGTCGCGGCAGGCGATGGCGTCAACTCCCCGCCGGTGACGCCCTATCAAGGGCTCGACCATTTCGGTCTCACCGTAAAAGACATCGACGCGGTCGCCGCCGCCATCAAGGCCAAGGGCGTCGAGTTCACGAAGGAGCCGACCACCATTCGGCCGGGCGTACGCATCTGTTTCCTGCGCGGACCGCAGGGCATCTCGATCGAGCTACTGGAGCGCGACAAAAAATACGCGTGACAGTTCGTGACGCGCGATGCGAGACCCTGATGGTGAGGAGGCGCGAAGCGCCGTCTCGAACCATGAAGGCCACAGTCGGGCCTGCATCCTTCGAGACGCCGCTACGCGGCTCCTCATGATGAGGATCACAATTCTACGTCATCGAGCCCGGCATGAAGCAGCGGATCGTCATGCCGCCCCAACCCTTGATCGGCCACACCATGGTGCGGCCGGCCTTGTTCGGCTCGGTGATGACGGCATCGTCAGGCACGTCGAACCACTCGCCTTCGATCCTGACGCGGTAATGACCGCTCTTGCTTTCCCAATCGGGATCCGCGACCGCGTAACCGTCGGCATCGGAACAGCACGGGCCCTTGCCGGACTTCAGGCTGTCGAACCACGGCTTCAGCGGTGAGTTGGCGTAGCGGCCATCGTCGCGCGCGTGGCCGGATTGGGAGACCAGCGCAACCAGCAGCGCCGTACTAGCGATCAGCGGCACTTTGCGGCTGCCCCGGCGCCGCCGGGCGAGCATCTGCGAGGCATAGTTAGTCCATCGGCGAGCGCGTGCGCCGCCGGAAACGATCCAGTTGGTCACCTGTTGCTTGCTCCACCACCGTGCGCGCATTCCGCAAAAGTGGGCACCGCTGTTGCGATACGAATGCGCACAAGCTTTCGTTTGGAGCGCTTCCTTGCCTGTAACCGCTACCCACTTGGCAGGTCCGCGCTCACTTCAGTGCAAGTATGACAATGCATATCGCGGGCCAACTCGATTCGCCGTCCGGTAGACTACGGAAACACCGGCGCAGGGCAGCGAATCTGACGCGTTGCGCCCTGTGCCGTGCTTTGGCATAAATATCGGAACCGGCCGCCGTTGGGCGATGGAGGCCGGCCTGGGACGTTATGAAGAACGGGCTGTATTCGATCCACGTCACCCTGCTCGACGGGCGCGTCGGCAAGGGCAGCGGGGTGATTCTGTTCCGCGATGGACAGATCCTCGGCGGCGATGCCTATTTGTTTTACACCGGCAGCTACACGGTGAAGGACAACACCTTCAAGGGCGAGGTGCTGGTGCAGCGGCACACCACGCCGCGCGGCGACGCCAATCCGCTTTTCGGTGGCCCTGCCCCTGTCGGCATCGGCGTGTCCGGGACATTCACCGATACGCGCGGCGAGATGAACGGCACCGCGTTGGTCGGCAAGGCCAGCCAGATCTTTGGCGCGACGCTGCACAAGCTCGCCGATATCGCTTGAGCCGTCGCGCTATTCCGCAGCGAGTTCCACCGGCGCAACGCGCGGCAGGATCATCTGGATGCGCGTGCCGCCGCCGGGCTCGGAGTCGAGATCAAGACGTCCGCCAAGACGCGTCGTGACGATGCTGTAGACGATGTGCAGGCCGAGACCCGTGCCGCCCTGATCGCGCCGCGTGGTGAAGAACGGATCGAAGGCGCGGCGGCGCACGTCCATGCTCATGCCGACGCCATTGTCGGAGAACAGCACCTCGACATTATCCTTGCCGGACTCCCGCACGGAGATCTCGACCGTGCCGGCGCGCCCGTCCGGGAAGGCGTGTGCCACCGCATTGAGGAACAGATTGGTCAGCACCTGCCCGTAAGGACCCGGATAGCTGTTCATCGACAGATTGGGCTGGCATTCGACGTTGAGCGTGAGGTTGTGCTTGCGCAGCCCCGGCCGCAGGCTCATCACCACCTGCTCGGTGAGATCGCCGAGGTCGAACACGCGCTTGTCGGAATAGTTGCGGTCGGCGGCTACCTGCTTGAACGACTGGATCAGCTCGGCGGCGCGATTGAGGTTGGCCACGAGCTGCGATGAGGCATCGCGGCTGGTCTCGAGATATTCGTTGAGGCTGGAGCGGCGCAGCTCGCCGCGGGCGACTTCGGCTGCGAAATTGGCGGTCTTGCGTTCCAGCGCCGAGGCCACCGTCAGGCTGATGCCGACGGGATTGTTGACCTCATGCGCGACGCCGGCGACGAGGCGGC
>JAKFVP010000212.1 GCA_021732175.1 Bradyrhizobium sp. | reverse complement strand
GGGGCCGCCTCGCGGCCGCCGCCGGCGTAATAGGGGTTCTCGATGCACCAGAGCCGCCGCCCTGATGCCGTCGCCGCGCACTGCTCGTAGCTGGTGAACGTGCAGTTGCTCAGGCCCGGCTGCTCGTCGCCCTGGATGCAGTAGGGATAGCGCGTGCCGACGGCTGCGGCGGGAGAGCTTGCGAGCGCAGCCAGGCCGCCGACGGCCGCAAGCAACAGGATGGCGTGGCGCATGAGGGTCTCCGTTCTCTGCCAGCGCAAATGCGCCGCGTGATTCCATCGCAAGCAGCAAGCCGGGCTGCCGGGTTTCCGTCAACTCACCATCCAGCGTACCCCAGTTCTGGTGATGTAATGATTTGTTAACGCTGTGGATTGTGGCTGGCTTTTTCGCCTTGACGGTTAGAACAAAAAAGGAACAATGTTCTTCATATGTTCCAGCAAGCGCTGGGAAGCGTTCCTGGTAAGGGAGATCGTCATGTTGAAGGTTTTCGTGGAAGAAGCCGCCGCCCTGGCATCGCTGACGCTGTTCGTCGGCATGATCGCGGTGTGGGCGCAACTGTTCACCCAGCTCTGATGGCAGAGGCGGTTTTGGGGATAAGCGGGACGGGAGGCGCTCACGCCGGGTTTCGCGTGGACTCGGGTGAGTTGAGCCTTCACCATCGCTTCGCGAGTCGCTGGCCGGAACTGGCCGTGTGAACGCTCATCCCGCCCAAACGCGAGCCAAAGCCCTGCAATGCCGAACGCCGGATTCGTCCATCTCCACGTCCACTCCGCCTATTCGCTGCTGAAGGGCTCGATCAAGATCGCCAAGCTCGGCGAACTGGCGAAAGCCGACAAGCAGCCGGCGCTGGCGCTGACCGACACCGACAACATGTTCGGGGCGCTGGAGTTCTCCGACAAGATGGCGGGCTACGGCATCCAGCCGATCGTCGGGCTCGAACTTGCGGTCGATTTCGGCGACCAGGATCCCAATGCGCGCAATGCGCATACGCAGGTTCCCTCGCGCCTCGTCCTGCTCGCCGCCCGCGAGCGCGGCTACCGCAGCCTGATGCGGCTCAATTCGCGTGCGTTCCTGGAAACGCCGGTGCACCAGTCGCCGCATGTCAAGTTCGAATGGCTGCAGGGCGATGCCGACGACATCATCGTGCTGACCGGCGGCCCGGACGGACCGATTGCGGCCGCGCTCGGTGCCGGGAATGCGGAACTTGCGGCCGTGCGCTGCGAGCGGCTGGCAGAAATGTTCGGCGATCGTCTCTATGTCGAGCTGCAACGTCACGGCATGGACCGCGAGCGCCGCGTCGAGGGCGGGCTGATCGATCTGGCCTATGCCAAGGGCCTGCCGCTGGTTGCGACCAACGAGCCGTATTTTGCGGGCAATGACGACTATGAGGCGCATGATGCGCTGCTCTGTATTGCCGGCGGCCGGCTGATTGCGGAGACCGACCGCGACCAGCTCACCCCCGACCACCGCTTCAAGACGCGCGCGGAAATGGCGGTGCTGTTCGCCGACATTCCGGAGGCGCTGGCCTCCACCGTCGAGATTGCCGAACGCTGCGCGTTCCGGCCGATGACGCGAAAGCCGATCCTGCCGTACTTCACCGTGGGCGCCGCCGCGAGCCCGGATGCGGCCGCGGTTGAAGCGGCCGAGCTGAAGCGGCAGGCCGAGGAGGGGCTTGCCGAGCGGTTGCGCGTGCACGGCCTGTCGCAGGGCACGACGGAGGAAGAATACAGCGCGCGCCTCGCCTTCGAGCTCGACGTCATCACCCGCATGAAATATGCGGGCTACTTCCTGATCGTGTCCGACTTCATCAAATGGGCCAAGCTGCAGGGCATTCCGGTAGGTCCCGGCCGCGGTTCGGGCGCGGGCTCGCTGGTCGCCTGGGCGCTGACCATCACCGATCTCGATCCGATCCGCTTTGGCCTCTTGTTCGAGCGCTTCCTCAACCCGGAGCGCGTGTCGATGCCGGACTTCGACATCGACTTCTGCCAGGACCGCCGCGGCGAGGTGATCTCCTATGTGCAGGAGCGCTACGGCCGCGACCAGGTCGCGCAGATCATCACCTTCGGCACGCTGCAGGCGCGCGGCGTGCTGCGCGACGTCGGCCGCGTCTTGCAGATGCCCTATGGGCAGGTCGACAAGCTGACAAAACTGGTGCCGCAAAATCCGGCCGCGCCGGTGACGCTGGCCGCCGCGATCGCGGGCGAGCCAAGACTGCAGGCGTTCCGCGACGAGGATCCCGTGGTGGCGCGCGCCTTCGATATCGCCCAGCGCCTCGAAGGCCTGACGCGGCATGCCTCGACCCACGCCGCCGGCATCGTGATCGGCGACCGCCCGCTCAGCGAGCTGGTGCCGCTCTATCGCGATCCCAAATCCGACATGCCGGTGACCCAGTTCAACATGAAATGGGTGGAGCCTGCAGGCCTCGTGAAGTTCGACTTCCTGGGCCTGAAGACGCTCACGGTGCTCGATGTCGCGGTAAAACTGCTCAAGCAGCGCAACATTGACGTTGATCTCGCAACGCTGCCGCTCGATGACGCCAAGAGCTACCAGATGCTGGCGCGCGGCGATGTGGTCGGCGTGTTCCAGGTGGAAAGCCAGGGTATGCGGCGGGCGCTGGTCGACATGCGGCCCGACCGTTTCGAGGACATCATCGCGCTGGTGGCGCTGTATCGCCCGGGTCCGATGGCGAACATTCCGACCTATTGCGCGCGCAAGCATGGCGATGAGGAGCCGGAATACCTGCATCCGATGCTGGAGCCGATCCTGAAGGAAACCTTCGGCGTCATCATCTACCAGGAACAGGTGATGCAGATCGCGCAGGTGATGGCCGGCTATTCGCTCGGCGACGCCGACCTTCTGCGCCGCGCCATGGGCAAGAAGATCCGCGCCGAGATGGAGAAGCAGCGCGCGATCTTCGTCGCCGGTGCCGTCAAGAACAACGTGCCGAAAGGCCAGGCCGAGACCATCTTCGAATTGCTGGCCAAATTCGCCGACTACGGCTTCAACAAGAGCCACGCGGCGGCCTATGCGCTGGTGTCCTATCACACCGCCTACATGAAGGCGCATTATCCGGTCGAGTTCATCGCGGCCTCGATGACGCTCGATCTCAACAATACCGACAAGCTCAGCGAATTCCGCTCCGAAGCGCAGCGGCTCGGCATCAAGGTCGAGGCGCCCAACATCAACCGTTCCGGTCCGACCTTCGAGGTCGGCGACGGCACGATCTATTACGCGCTCGCGGCACTCAAGGGCGTCGGCCCGCAGGCGATCGAGCTGATCGTCGAGGAGCGCAACAAGAAGGGCGCGTTCACGTCGCTGGCCGATTTTGCCGCCCGCGTCAGCCCGCGCGCGGTCAACAAGCGCATCATCGAAAGTCTTGCCGCGGCCGGCGCCTTCGACAGCCTTGAGCCGAACCGGGCGCGCGTCTTTGCCGGGGCCGACGCCATTCTCGCCGCCTGCCAGCGCAGCCATGAAGCGGCGACTTCCGGGCAGAACGACATGTTCGGCAGCGCTTCCGATGCGCCATCCATCGTGCTGCCGCAGATCGAGCCGTGGCTGCCGGCAGAGCGGCTGCGGCGTGAGTACGACGCGATCGGCTTCTTCCTGTCCGGCCATCCGCTCGACGATTACGCCACCGTCCTGAAGCGCCTGCGGGTGCAGAGCTGGGCGGAGTTTTCCCGCGCGGTGAAGACGGGAGCGACGGCCGGCAAGGTCGCGGCCACCGTGGTGTCGCGCATGGAGCGCCGCACCAAGACCGGCAACAAGATGGGCATCATGGGCCTGTCGGACCCGACCGGCCATTTCGAGGCCGTGCTGTTCTCGGAAGGGCTCGCGCAATACCGCGAAGTGCTGGAGCCGGGCGCCGCCGTGCTGCTGCAGCTCGGCGCGGAATTGCAGGGCGAGGATGTCCGCGCCCGCGTGCTGCACGCCGAGCCGCTCGATGATGCCGCCGCCAAGACGCAGAAGGGCCTGCGCATCTTCGTGCGCGACACCAAGCCGCTCGATTCCATCGCGCGCCGCCTCAACATGCCGGAAGCCGCCGCCGGCAATGGCGGGCCGGCACGGACCGCTCAGGCCAAACCGGCCCCGGCGCCATCAGGCGGCGCCGATGGCGACGTCTCGCTGGTGCTGATGCTCGACCTCGAAACCGAAGTGGAAATGAAGCTACCCGGCCGATTCAAGGTCTCCCCGCAGATTGCAGGGGCCCTGAAGGCCGTGGCCGGGGTGGTGGACGTGCAGACGTTGTAACGCCGCGGGTTTGCATCCCGCGATGTGTATGATATGGTCTATTTATACACATGGCAGATGCCCTAACCGATGCGGACCAACATCGATATTGATGATGCCTTGATGCAGGAAGCTCAGAAGGCTTCGGGGCACGCCACCAAGAAGCAGACGGTCGAACAAGCGTTGCGCTTGTTCATAAAATTGCGCCGGCAGCATGAGGTCGGCGCGGCCTTTGGCAAATTCCGCTGGCGGGGCGATCTTGCGCGCAGCCGCAAGGGGAGGGGCGCCCGTTGATCGTGGTCGATACCAGTGTCTGGATCGACTTCCTCAATGGCCGGAATGCTCCTCACGTCGCAGCATTGCGCGCCTCGCTTGGGCGCGACGAGATCATCCTCGGAGACCTGATGCTCTGCGAGGTGTTGCAGGGCTTGGACGGTGAAGCCGAAGCCCGCCAGGTCGGGGCCTTGCTGCGAAGTTTCGATATCGTGCCAATGGCGGGAGATGCAGTCGCGGTCATGGCCGCCCGCAACTCCCGTGCCTTGCGCCGACGCGGGATCACCATCCGAAAGACGATCGACCTTCTGATTGGCACCTGGTGTATCGAGCATCGCTGGCCGCTGTTGCATAACGACAGCGATTTCAGACCGATGGCCCGCCATTTGGGGCTGGTTGACGCAATGGCGAGGTCCTGACCCCTGTCACCGGCCAAATAGGGCCGGAGAGGGCCAAAAAGGCCGCCAAAACCGGCCCATTTTCCTTGCTTCTGGCCGAAATCGCGCTATATAGCGCGCCATCTCACACGGAAACATGGCTTAACAGGCCGTCCGGTGGCAACCGGGCCGACAAGGCTCGTTTGCTCACACGTTTCCGGAGGAACCAACCGGAGAATCAGAACTATGGCGCTTCCTGACTTCACTATGCGCCAGCTGCTTGAAGCTGGCGTGCACTTCGGACATCAGTCCCACCGCTGGAATCCGAAAATGGCCGAGTACATTTTCGGCGCCCGCAACAACATCCACATCATCGACCTCGCGCAGACCGTGCCGATGCTGCACCGTGCGCTGCAGGCCGTCAGCGACACCGTCGCCAAGGGCGGCCGCGTGCTGTTCGTCGGCACCAAGCGGCAGGCGCAGGACGGCGTCGCCGAAGCGGCCCGTCGCTCGGCGCAGTACTTCGTCAATTCGCGCTGGCTCGGCGGCACGCTGACCAACTGGCGCACCATCTCGGCCTCTATCAAGCGTCTGCGTCATCTCGACGAAGTGCTCGGCTCGGGCGAAGCCAACTCCTACACCAAGAAGGAGCGGCTCACCCTGCAGCGCGAGCGCGACAAGCTCGACCGCTCGCTCGGCGGCATCAAGGACATGGGCGGCTTGCCCGACATGATCTTCGTGATCGACACCAACAAGGAAGACATCGCGATCCAGGAAGCCCAGCGGCTCAACATCCCGGTTGCGGCGATCGTCGACACCAATTCCGACCCGAAGGGCATCACTTATGTGGTGCCCGGCAATGACGACGCCGGCCGCGCCATTTCGCTCTATTGCGACCTGGTGGCCCGCGCTGTCATCGACGGCATTTCGCGTGCCCAGGGCGAATCCGGCATCGACGTCGGTGCTGCGGCCAAGCCGATCCAGGAAGAGCTTCCGGCGCCGACCGCTGGCTTCCAGGGTCTTGCAGGTCCCCGCGGTCCTGCCGACGATCTCAAGAAGCTGCCCGGCGTGTCCGGCACGATCGAGAAGAAGTTCAACGACCTCGGCATCTTCCACTACTGGCAGCTCGCCGAGCTCGATCACGACACCGCACACAAGATCGGCGAAGAAGTCGGGCTTTCCAGCCGCGCCGATGCCTGGGTTGCCAAGGCCAAGGCGCTCACCGCGGAAGCGGAATAATTCTCTCGAGCATGATCCGGAAAAGTGGACACCGGTTTTCCGAAAGAGATCATGCTCAAGCACTAAAGATGTTGGCCGGGTTTCCCGGCCACCGCTTGGTTTCCTCCACTGACGTATTACCTGCGGCAGATGCCGGCGTGGTCTCGGACCGCGCCGCACCCGCCCTGACAGGCAAGAAGGACGTTTAGCAATGGCTACGATCACTGCTGCGATGGTCAAGGATCTCCGCGAGTCGACCGGCGCGGGCATGATGGACTGCAAGGCCGCGCTCACCGAGACCGCCGGTGACATGACGGCTGCCCAGGACTGGCTGCGCAAGAAGGGCCTCTCCAAGGCCGCCAAGAAGTCCGGCCGCGTCGCGGCTGAAGGCCTGATCGGCGCGCTGACCAAGGGCAACAAGGGCGTGGTCGTCGAGGTTAATTCCGAGACCGACTTCGTCGCCCGCAACGGCCAGTTCCAGGGCCTCGTCAAGATGATCGCGCAGGTCGCGCTCGACGTCGGCGCCGATGTCGAGAAGATCAAGGCCGCCAAGGTCGGCAGCGCGACCATCGAGACCGCGATCTCGGACGCCATCGCCACCATCGGGGAGAACATGACGCTGCGCCGCGCGGCCCCGCTCGAGGTCAAGCAGGGCGTGGTGTCCAGCTACGTCCACGGCGCTGTCATCGATGGCGCCGGCAAGATGGGCGTGCTCGTTGCGCTGGAGTCGGCCGGCAAGGCCGAGGAGCTTGCGGCGCTCGGCCGTCAGCTTGCGATGCATGTCGCCGCCGCCAATCCGCAGGCGCTCGATTCGTCCGGCCTCGATCCCCAGGTCGTCGCCCGCGAAAAGGACGTGCTGGCCGACAAGTTTCGCCAGCAGGGCAAGCCCGAGGCCATGATCGAGAAGATCGTCGAGTCCGGCCTGAAGACCTATTACAAGGAAGTCTGCCTGCTGGAGCAGGCCTTCATCCACGACACCGGCAAGTCGGTGGCGCAGGCGGTGAAGGAAGCTGAGGGCAAAGTCGGCGCGCCTGTGAAGATTGCCGGCTTTGTGCGCTATGCTCTCGGCGAGGGAATCGAGAAGCAGGAATCCGATTTCGCGGCCGAAGTCGCGGCAGCCAGCGGCAAGAAGTAACCGCCGGCCGGCGCTTTTCCGGCGCGAGGTCGCGCCGAAGAGCGCACCTGCGCCGGAGAAGGAAGCGATACGCAATGGCTGAGCCGGTCTACCGCCGCGTCGTGGTAAAACTCTCGGGCGAGTATCTCGCCGGCTCGCAAGGCGTTGGCTTCGACCAACCAACCATTGATCGCGTTGCGGGCGAAGTGATCGCGGCGCAGAAGCTCGGCACCGAGGTCGCGGTCGTGGTTGGCGGCGGCAATGTCGTCCGCGGCGTGGAAGTCTCTTCCCGTGGCGTGTCGCGGCCGACCGGCGACACCATGGGGATGCTTGCGACCATGATGAACTGCCTCGCGCTGGAGGCCGCGATCGAGCGCAAGGGCACGCCGGCGCGCACGCTGTCGGCCTTCGTGATGCCCGAGATTTCCGAGCTGTTCACCCGCAGTGCGGCGCACAAATATCTTGCCGAAGGGCGGATCGTGCTGCTCGGCGGCGGCACCGGCAATCCCTTCTTCACGACCGACACCACCGCGGTGCTCAGGGCGGCAGAAATCGGCGCCCATGCGGTGCTCAAAGCCACCAATGTCGACGGCGTCTACAGCGCCGATCCGAAGAAGGACCCATCCGCCAAGCGATTTGATCGCCTGACCCATTCACAGGCGATTGAAGGCGGCTACAAGGTCATGGATGCAACCGCATTCGCGCTTGCCCGGGAGACTTCGCTGCCTATCATCGTGTTCTCGATCGCCGAACCGGGCTCGATCAGCGCGATTTTGCGCGGCACGGGCCACGGCACGATTGTCGCCGGCTGAACTAAGTTTGCCGTCAAAGCTGTCCGCGAGTGGCGGTAAATACTGAGGAGAGGGAGAGGGTTATGCCCACACCTGGTTTCGATATCAACGAAGTGAAGCGCCGCATGCAAGGCGCCACCCAGGCACTCAAGCACGAGCTCGGAGGCCTACGCACCGGCCGTGCGGCGGCCTCGATGCTCGAGCCCGTGCAGGTCGACGCTTACGGTAGCCATATGCCGCTCAATCAGGTTGCCACGATCAGCGTGCCCGAGCCGCGGCTGCTTTCCGTGCAGGTCTGGGACAAGTCCCTGGTGAAGGCCGTAGAAAAAGCGATCGTGGATTCAAATCTTGGCCTTTCGCCCGCGACCGAAGGGCAGGTGCTTCGACTGCGCGTGCCCGAGCTGAACGCCGACCGCCGCAAGGAATTGGTCAAGGTTGCCCACAAATACGCCGAGGCGGCGCGCGTTGCGGTCCGCCATGTCCGCCGCGACGGGCTCGATATCGTCAAGAAGCTCGAGAAGAACCACGAGATATCGGAGGACGATCAGGAGCGGCTTTCCCACGACGTGCAGAAGGCCACCGATGGCACCATCGCCGAGATCGATACGCTGCTCGCGGCTAAGGAAAAGGAAATCCTCACCGTTTAGGGATTGACCGATGACCAACGCCGCTGTCCCCGCAACCGACGGACCGGATCGCTCCGGCTACCCCCTCCATGTCGCGATCATCATGGACGGGAACGGGCGCTGGGCGGCTGCGCGCGGCCTGCCGCGGGCGGAAGGGCATCGCCGCGGGGTCGAGGCGTTGCGGCGCGTAGTGCGTGCCGCGCACGAACTCGGCATCGTCTACCTCACCATCTTTTCCTTCTCGTCCGAGAACTGGTCGCGGCCGGCGACCGAGATCGGCGATCTCTTCGGCCTGCTGCGCCGCTTCATCCGCAACGATCTTGCAACGCTGCACCGCGACGGCGTGCGGGTGCGCGTGATCGGCGAGCGCGCGGGGCTCGAGCCCGATATCTGCGCGCTCCTGAACGAGGCCGAAGAGCTCACGCGCGACAACACGCGGCTCAATCTGGTCGTCGCCTTCAACTACGGCTCGCGCCAGGAGATCGCCGGCGCGGCGCAGCGGTTGGCGCGCGAGGTTGCGGAGGGCAAGCGCGATCCGTCCTCGATTGATGCCGACACGCTCGGCCAGTATCTCGATGCGCCCGAGATTCCGGATCCCGATCTCATCATCCGCACCAGCGGCGAACAGCGGCTGTCGAATTTCCTGATGTGGCAGGCCGCCTATAGCGAGCTCGTGTTCGTGCCGATCCATTGGCCTGACTTCGACAAGGCGGCGCTGGAAAGCGCGATCGCCGAATATGCCAGGCGGGAGCGCCGCTTCGGCGGTCTCGCTGCGAAAACCGGATCGTGAGCGAGGGCGACGCCGCAGCTGCGGCGCGAGCCGAGCAGGGTTCACGCAATCTGTTGATGCGGGTGCTCGCCGCCATCGTGCTGGCGCCGGTTGCGATCGGCATCGCCTGGTACGGCGGATGGCTGTGGGCGCTTTTGGTGACGTCGGCCTGCATCGGCCTTTACATCGAATGGCTGATGATCGTCGGCCTGGCGCGCGAGTGGCGCGCCAGCGCGCCAGGCGTCGCGGCGCTGGCCATCGCCGGAGTTTGGCTGATCGCAGGGCGCCTCGATGCCGCGCTAATCGTCCTGGGTATCGGCCTTGTCGCCGTTGCCGTGCTGTCGCCGGAGCGGCGAAACTGGTCGGCGGCCGGATTTTGCTACGCCGCGGCCGCTGAGCTTGCGTCGGTGCTGGTCCGCAAGGATCCGGCCCATGGCTTTGCCGCGCTGTTTC
>JAKFVP010000036.1 GCA_021732175.1 Bradyrhizobium sp. | reverse complement strand
CCCTTGAGGGCGAACAGGCCGCGCGGCCGCTTCTGGATGAACAGGATGATCAGCACGAGAATGGCGATCTTGCCGAGCACGGCGCCGGCCACCGGCTCCAGGAACTTGTTGGCGATGCCGAGCGTGAAGGCGCCGACCAGCGTGCCCCAGAGATTGCCGACGCCGCCGAACACCACGACCATGAAGCTGTCGATGATGTAGCTCTGGCCCAGATTGGGGCTGACATTGTCGATCTGCGACAGCGCGACGCCGGCAATGCCGGCGATGCCCGAGCCGAGGCCGAAGGTGAGCGCGTCGACGCGCGAGGTGGCGATGCCCATGGAGGCCGCCATGCGGCGGTTTTGCGTGACCGCGCGCATCTCCAGGCCCAGCGCGGTGTAGCGCAGCATGGCGAGCAGGATCGCGAACACGGCGAGCGTGAAGACGAGGATCCAGAGCCGGTTGTAGGTGATGGTGATCTGGCCGAGCTCGAACGCTCCGCTCATCCAGGAGGGGTTGCCGACCTCGCGGTTGGTCGGGCCGAAGGCGGTGCGCACCGCCTGCTGCAGCACCAGCGAGAGGCCCCAGGTGGCGAGCAGCGTCTCCAGCGGCCGGCCGTAGAGGAAGCGGATGATGGTGCGCTCGATACCGACGCCGATCGCGCCGGCCACGATGAAGGCGAGCGGCACCGCGATCAGCAGCGAATAGTCGAACAGGCCGGGATAGGAGGTGCGGATCACCTCCTGCACGACGAAGGTGGTGTAGGCGCCGATCATCACCATCTCGCCATGGGCCATGTTGATGACGCCCATGACGCCGAAGGTGATGGCAAGGCCAATCGCCGCCAGCAGCAGCACCGAGCCGAGCGACAGGCCGTACCAGGCGTTCTGCACCATCGACCATAGCGCGAGATTGCTCTGGATCGAGGAAATCGCGGAGGTCACCGCACTCGCCACCAGCGGCGGCTGGTCGGCGGGCAAGCCGGTGAGCAGCGCCAGCGCCTCCTGGTCGCCGCGTGCCTTGATGACGGCAACCGCGTCGAGCTTGTCCACTTCCGACGCATCCGACTTGTAGAGCAGGATGGCCGCGCGCGCCTCGATGAAGGCCGCCTTGATGGACTTGCTGGTTTCCTTTGCCAGCGCCTCCTCGACGGCCGGCAGCGCGTTCTCGTCATGCGACTTGAGGACGGATTGTGCGGCGGCCAGGCGCGCGGCGGGGTCGGGCGACATCAACGTCAGGCTGCCGACCGCGGCATCGACGGTACGGCGCAGGCGGTTGTTGAGACGGACTTCAGTCGCGCCGTCGGGCATCTTGTCGACGGCAGCTCCGGTCGCAGCGTCGATGATCTTGTCGTCGGCCTGCTTGATGAAGACCCTCTTGCTCTCGGGGTCGGCGAACAGCCGCTCCTCCTGCAGCGCACTAATGATGGGAAAGGCGAGCTTGTTGCCGGACGCGGCGACGGCCTCGATGGCTTCGGCCGTATCGGAGAAATCGTCGTTGGCGAATTTGGCGACCGCGTCCTCGAAGGCGCCGGCATAAGCGGGCAGCGCGAAGGCCGCGATCAGCAGCAATGAAAGGACGGCCGCGCGACGGCGGTCAAAGAAGGTAACGGACACTGGACTTCCCCGGCAGGAGATGTGGAGAAGGCGGCAGCGTCGCCGCCTTCTCCATTGTCGTCAGTTTTTTGCGTTTGCGTTTCAGCTCGGGAGCCTTCGGATCAGGAGCCCTGACCGCCGCACTTGTTGGTCTTGGTGTTGTAGTTGCCGCACTTCTTGCCGACCCAATCGCCGATCAGGTCCTTGGAGCCCTCGAGCTCCTTCGACCAGGCGTCGCCCGGAACGAGACCCGGGGTCTTCCAGACCACGTCGAACTGGCCGTTGCCCTTGATCTCGCCGATGAACACCGGCTTGGTGATGTGGTGGTTGGGCAGCATCTTGGAGGTGCCGCCGGTCAGGTTCTTCGCCTCGATGCCGGGCAGCGCGTCGATCACCTTGTCGGCGTCGGTCGACTTCACCTTCTCGACCGCCTTCACCCACATATCGAAGCCGATGACATGGGCTTCCATCGGATCGTTGGTGACGCGCTTCGGATTCTTGGTGTAGGCCTGCCACGCCTTGATGAACTTGTCGTTCTCGGGCGTCTTGATCGACTGGAAGTAGTTCCAGGCGGCGAGATGGCCGAGCAGCGGCTTGGTGTCGATGCCGGCGAGTTCTTCTTCGCCCACCGAGAACGCCACGACCGGGATGTCCTTGGCCTTGATGCCCTGGTTGCCCAGTTCCTTGTAGAAGGGAACGTTGGCGTCGCCGTTGATGGTGGAGACGACAGCGGTCTTCTTGCCGGTGGAGCCGAACTTCTTGATGTCAGCCACGATCGTCTGCCAGTCGGAGTGACCGAACGGCGTGTAGTTGATCATGATGTCTTCCTGCTTGACACCCTTCGACTTCAGGTAGGCTTCCAGGATCTTGTTGGTCGTGCGCGGATAGACGTAGTCGGTGCCCGCGAGCACCCAGCGCTTCACCTTCTCGTCCTTCATCAGATAGTCGACCGCGGGGATCGCCTGCTGGTTCGGAGCGGCGCCGGTGTAGAACACGTTGCGCTCGCTCTCCTCGCCCTCGTACTGCACGGGGTAGAACAGGATCGAGTTCAGTTCCTTGAACACCGGGAGCACGGACTTGCGCGACACCGAGGTCCAGCAGCCGAACACGACCGCGACCTTGTTCTTGGTGATGAGCTCGCGCGCCTTTTCGGCGAACAGCGGCCAGTTCGAAGCGGGGTCGACGACGACCGCTTCGAGCTTCTTGCCCAACACGCCGCCCTTCTTGTTCTGCTCGTCGATCAGGAAGAGGATGGTGTCCTTCAGCGTGGTTTCGCTGATGGCCATGGTGCCGGAGAGCGAATGCAGGACGCCGACCTTGATGGTCTCTTGCGCCTTGGCGGGGCTAAACGCGGCGAGGCCGAGCACCAGCCCGGCAGTGGCCGCCAGCCAGCGACGCCGGCTCATCGTCGCTATATCGTGAGTCAATTGAGTAAGCATGAGGTGTCATCTCCCTGACGCAGGCGCGTTAAACGCTGCGAGAACGGCCCCACGGCCGTCTGCGTTAAGGGAATCGCAAGACTCATGCCACCGCTGTGGGCGGGTCTAAGCGACTGAAAATATGCGACAATCTGCCATCTCGCAGGGAAATCCAGGGGCAGTCTGCTCAAATCTTGGGCGAAAAAAATGTATGCTTTGGCGGCAAATGGTCTAAATAATGGGCAAAATCGGCTATTTGGCTAATTTTCCGGCAGAAAGTTCCGGTGCAGGGAGACCGGACTGAAGCACCAGCCGAGCTGCAAGTCCTTCATCTTCCGTCGAATTTTCCGCCTCTGAAACCATGCCGACGTGAATCACCTTGAAACCGCCGGCTTTGTGCGCCATATGCAGCGCGACCCAAAGAATCATCAGTGATGATCGGGTCTGCGCAAGCCGCGTGTTCTGAGCCCTTCAACGGCGCTCTGGCTTGCCCCTTCAACCATCCAACAACGCGATACCCAAAACACGCGGGTGTCATTCGATGACCTCGCGCGCTCCTGGCCGAACGGCCGGGCGCCTGCTGTTTTGACAGAAAGAAACCTTTTGACCTCCTTTCAGGATTTCGGCCTCGCCGATCCCATCAAGCGTGCCCTTCTCGAAGAGAATTATCACACGCCCACCCCCATCCAGGCCCAAACCATCCCGCTGGCGCTGTCCGGCCGTGACGTGGTCGGCATCGCCCAGACCGGCACCGGCAAGACCGCTGCGTTCGCGCTGCCGATCCTCAACCGCCTGCTCGAAAACCGCATCCGGCCGCAGCCGAAGAGCTGCCGCGTGCTGGTGCTGTCGCCGACCCGCGAACTGTCGGGGCAGATCCTCGACAGCTTCAACGCCTATGGCCGTCACATCCGCCTGACCTCGGCGCTCGCCATCGGCGGCGTGCCGATGGGCCGCCAGGTCCGCTCGCTGATGAGCGGCGTCGACGTGCTCGTCGCCACCCCCGGCCGCCTGCTCGACCTCGTGCAGGGCAATGCGCTGAAGCTCGCCCATGTCGAGTTCCTCGTGCTCGACGAAGCCGACCGCATGCTCGACATGGGCTTCATCAACGACATCAGGAAGATCGTCGCGAAACTGCCGATCAAGCGGCAGACGCTGTTTTTCTCGGCCACCATGCCGAAGGACATCGCCGACCTTGCCGAAGCAATGTTGCGCGATCCCGCCCGTGTGGCGGTGACGCCGGTTGCTTCCACTGCGGAGCGCATCGACCAGCGCATCATCCAGGTGGATTTTGCCGCCAAGCACGCCTTCCTCGCCGAACTGCTCAAGCAGGAGCCGGTCGACCGCGCGCTGGTCTTCACCCGCACCAAGCACGGTGCCGACAAGGTGGTGAAGGCGCTGGCCAGGGCCGGCATCTCGGCCGACGCCATCCATGGCAACAAGTCGCAGAACCATCGCGAGCGTGTGCTGGCCGCGTTCCGTTCGGGGCAGATCCGCACGCTGGTCGCCACCGACATCGCCGCACGCGGCATCGACGTCGACGGCATCAGCCATGTCGTCAATTTCGACCTGCCCAACGTACCGGAAAGCTATGTCCACCGCATCGGCCGCACCGCGCGCGCCGGCGCCGAGGGCATTGCGATCTCGCTGGTCGCCGGCGCCGAGGAGATGGGATATCTCCGCGACATCGAGCGGCTGATCCGCAAAACTCTGCCCCGCGAGGACCGCCGCACCCAGGGCGGCCGCGAGGCCCCCGCACCAGCCCCGCAGCATCGTCCCGGCCGGCCCGCGCCGCGCCCCCACCAGCATCGAAACAATGACGGTGCACCGGGAGCGAAAGGCCCTCGCCGGAGGCGTCGCGGTGGTGGTAATCATGGCGCCGCTCCGCAGGGCGGCCGGCATGAGTCGGCCCGTCCGCAGGGCGGCCAGGCTGACGGGATCCAGGGCGTCGCCTTTTTGCATCGCGAAAGCCGGCCGAAATTCAAGCCCAACCGCAACCGACGTCCGCAGCGCTAGCCGTCCGCCGATCTGGAGAGAACCATGGCTAAAGAAGAGCTGATCCAGTTCGAGGGACTGGTCACCGAAATCCTGCCCGACGCGCGCTACCGCGTGCAGCTCGACGCCGGGCACGAGATCGTCGCCTACACCGCCGGCAAGATGAAAAAGAACCGCATCAAGACGCTGGCGGGCGATCGCGTCACCGTCGAGATGTCGCCCTATGACCTCGAAAAGGGGCGCCTGATCTTCCGCCACAAGGACGAAAGGCCCGCCTCGGCCGGCCCCGGACCCAATCGTGGCCCGCAGCGCGGCGGCCAATTCCGCGGCCGCCGGTAGGCGGCATAACCCGGGATCGCGCGTGGCATTTTCATGGCATGCGCGACCCCTTCGCACAAAAGCCGTGCAGCAAAAATTCGCTCGCCTCAGGATTGTTTTGAGGCCTGTGTTCGAATATTATTGACTTATCGAGTTTCGGCCGGACGACATTAGCTATCCACCGGTGCAGCCGGTTCAGACGCTGACGACCCTCCCAAAAATTCGATCTCACCAGCCTATCGAAAGTGGGCTTCGAACTTTTATTACTAGAGGACTATCCCCGTGAGCATGGGAACTGTGAAGTGGTTCAACGCGACCAAGGGCTTCGGTTTCATCCAGCCGGATGACGGCGGCAACGACGTGTTCGTGCACATCAGCGCCGTAGAACGCGCCGGTCTCGGCACGCTGCGTGAAGGCCAGAAGGTCTCCTACGAGATCGTGGCGGACCGCCGTTCCGGCAAGTCTGCGGCCGACAACCTCCGCGTCGCCTGACGCGTTTCTCCGGGGCAGCCGGGAAATCCAGCAGTGAATGCGAAAAGGCCGCGCCCAGGGCGCGGCCTTTTTGTTTGCTTGCCGGTTGTTTGCTTGCCGGATCCGGCGCTGCGCTCAGCAGCTCGTCGCCGTGGCGGGATACTTCGTGCAGAGCGACTGGCGCGGACGGGTGTAGGTTTGGTCGTTCAGGTCCTTACCCATCTTGTCCATCATGTAGCCGACGGCCGGAACGTATTTGTATTTCACCTCGGCGTAGACGAGATAGGTGTCGCCGACCTGCAGGGCCGTTGGAAGCGTTATGTTGTCCGAACTCGTCAGCGCGGTCAGGCCTGTCCCCCAGGCCTTGCTCCATTTCGGCTTGCCGAGCTTGGTTGTCGGATCGACATAGAGCGAGGTCACCCTTACCTTGAAATCGGGCGAGGTCGGGAACGGATACATGATCGCCGCCGCCGTCTTGTAGAAATTGGTGAGGTCGTTGTCGTCGACGACGGACGATTGCGAGACAAGGTCGGACATCGTGCGCGTCGCCAGCACGACCTTGCGCTGAGCGGAGACCGCCGAGGAGAATTCCACCGTCCCGAAGAACAGCGCCAGCATCAACGGCACGATAAAGGCGAATTCGATGGCCGCATTACCGCTGTTATCGCGGATGAAGCGGCCGATCGGGCTTGCTGGGCCGGGAAAGAACTTGTTCATGGCTGCCGCTTTCACGCTCTACGGTGGGGGTTCGACATGGAAGGCCGACAGGCCGACAAGCAACCGCTTGTTATTGGCCGTGCCGCGGCCGATGTTGGCGATGTTGTAGCCGAGCCCCGTGACGATCAGCGGCCACTGATAGTAGCCGCGAACCACGACCGTTCCGGTCGAGTTGGGCGGGGGGATGTCGAAGCTGATGCCGCTGTTGTTGTAGCTGCCGGCGCTGATCGGCTCGGTGAGCGTGATGGTCGAACCGGGCGGGTAGTATTTCACGTCGATATCGACGTTCTGGCAGTTCAACAGTGTCTGGATGCGGGGACACAGGTCGTCCAGGAACTGCTGGGCGGTCGTGTTGGTGTTCGTCATCTGGTTGGTATAGATCAGCCGGCCGCTGTCCTGGATGCCGCTCTCGAGCACCTGCCCGGCAAAGAACACGATGGCGGTCTCGATGATCGCGAAGAACAGCGCAAAGAACGTTACGGCGATCAGCGAGAATTCGACGGCCGCCGAACCCCGGTTGTCGCGACGGAATCTGCGGAAAACACTCTTCGTCGGCGAGACGGCTGGCGCAGGCATCCCTGAGTCCCTCTGGGTCACAGTCACCTGAAGGAGATAGCCGAAACAGATTGTTGAAATGTTTCGTGCGTTTCGAACAGTCGGGACCGGTGCCTTAATGGTTTCTTAACCAATCCGGACAAGCGAAAGCCGCGCAACGCGATTCGCGTGGCGCGGCTTTGCATGCATCTTCCGCTATCAGTTCTTGCCGCCTCCGCCGCCACCACCGCCAGCAGGGGCGGAAGCCGCCTGGCCAGCGGCCGTTCCGGACAGCGAGCCGGCCTGGTCCATCGCAGCCTTGAAGTACTCGCCGCCGTCACCCAGGGTGACACGGCGCTGGCAGATCGGCAGGCAACTGTAGGATTCCCGCTCGACGCCGCGATAGACGGTAACGAGTTGTTCGCTCGGACCTTCGACCTGGATCAGCCGGTCCACCAGCACTTCGCCGGCGCGGTCGAGCGCGATGAAATTGGTGGCGCCATAGCCCTTGCCGGTCACGACGATGATGCCGCCGGGCTGCAGGGTGACGTCGGCGATCATGGGGTTGCCGACCACGATGGTGGCAACCTTGCCCGGCAGCCTGACGAGCTTGGCCTGGTCGACATTGACTGCCACGGACTCAGGGGCAGCCAGCGCCAGCGCCGGCCACATCATCAGCCCCAAGGCGAGGGAAGGAAATCCAAGACGCGCAGAAGCGCGGTTACGCAAGGTGTACGCCATACTCAACTCCGGGACGTTGACAAGCCGGCATAAGCGATACGCAGCGGAACCGGCGCCCGACCCGGCTAAAGTGCCGACAATGTGTGAAATAATCGCAAAGAGAGCAGGGAAAATGCTCGGTATTTCCCTGCAATTTCAAGCGGGAGGCGCAGACGCCTGGCGCCGGAACGGATAGGCCATTTGCCCCGCGATCTCGTGCGGGAACGTCGCCTGATCGTCGACGCCGTAGTTTTCCGGCATGCGGCCTTCCGGCATGTACCAGGTGCCGAACAGGACGTCCCAGACCGGAAAGGTGCCGGCAAAATTCTTGTTGCCGCCTTCTTCCGGCGAGGTGTGGTGCCAGCGGTGGAACACCGGCGTCGCCAGCACGTAGCGGAACGGGCCGAAGGTCCAGTTCATGTTGGCGTGCACGAAGGCCGAGTGGAAGATATTGAAGGGGGCCAGCAGCACCATTGCTTCCGGCGAGATGCCGGCCAGGATCAGCACGACGTCGACGCCGATGGTGCCAAGCACGAGATTGACAGGGTGGAAACGCGCCGCCGAGATCCAGTCGACCTCCTCGGAGGAGTGATGGATGGCGTGGTATTTCCAGAACCCGCCGCCGTGGAACATGCGGTGCAGCCAGTACAGCATGAAGTCGGCCGCCACGAGCGCGAGGATCGCCTGGAGCACCAGCGGCAGCGTCGACAGCGGGCCGTGGCCGTTGTCGAAGAAGGCGGCGACCTCGTCGGCGTCATGCAGATTGAAGAAAAAGCTCGCGCCCATCACGAGCAGGCCGATGCGGAAGACGCGCGCGAACAGCGGCACGAAGAACCAGTAGCAGATGTCGGTGACGATCTCGCGCTTGCGCCACCACGGCTTGCCCGGATTGCAGGCCCAGAAATGCGTCAGCGCCGTGAACACAAGGGCCAGCACGATCGTGACCGGCACCACCTTGGCAATCGTCTGGCCGAGCATTTCGACGATTTCCATGGGCAGGTTCGACATAGGGGCCTCTTGCGGCAGCACTATCGCAAGCGTTACGCGCGTGCGCTTAAGGAGCCATGAACAGCGGCGCGCTTCGCACTTATCATAAAGGCATTCGCAGAAGATTTCGCTTTTTATCCATGCCCTTAATGACACATTTACTCTGCTTAAGAACAGGGTGTTCCGCCCGGTTTTACGCGACCAAATTAACCGTGCTGCAAGTGTCGCACCCTAGGGTGGCCCCATGGTCACGGTGCTGAGAACGCCGGCTCGACCAAACGTTAGTTCGACAGCCACTGTGTACATGGAGTTTGAGTTATGAAGAACCTGCTTGCCCGTTTCGTGAAGGACGAGTCCGGCGCCACCGCGATCGAATACGGCCTGATTGCCGCCGGCATTTCGCTGGCGATCATTGCCGTGGTCAATGGCCTCGGCAGCACGCTGAACACCAAGTTCAGCGGCATCAACACCTCGCTCAAGTAAGCGAGTGTTGTTGCGAGCTTGAGCTTGCAAAAGGCCCCGGGAACCCCGGGGCCTTTCTTTTTTTGAGAGTGCCCCCGAAGCCTCGAGTGTTGCGTATGCGTAAACCCCCGAAAGTCCGCGCCATCTCCCTGCCGGCGGACAGCCGGTTCGACCGTTGCACGTCGCTGGTTTGCCTTGCACTGGTGCTGGCGGTCCTGATGCTGGCCGCGCGCATCGCCAGCATCTGGTGAGCCAGACGAGTCGTTTCCCGATCGTTCACGATTGAGCGCTAGACTCTGGGCTCCGTCCCCTCGCCCCGTTTTGGTAGCCGGCAAGACCCATGATTCTCGATCTCGCGCGCCTGCTGCTGTTCCCGGCCCTGATGGCGTTTGCGGCGGCAAGCGATCTCTTCACAATGACGATTTCCAACCGGGTGTCGCTGGCGCTGGCCGCGGGCTTCCTGGTGCTGGCGCTCGCCTCGGGCATGGACGGGTACCAGGTCCTGATGCACATCGCCGCCGGCGCCACGGTGCTGGTGGTCGCCTTCGGCTGCTTTGCCATGGGCTGGGTCGGCGGGGCGATGCCAAGGTGGCTGCGGCTGCCGCGCTCTGGTTCGGCTTTGCTCATTTGATGAGCTACCTGCTCTACGCCTCGCTGTTCGGCGGCGCC
>JAKFVP010000035.1 GCA_021732175.1 Bradyrhizobium sp. | reverse complement strand
TACCGCAACGCTCGCCAGCAAATGCCTTTTCACGAGGCAGCCCCTGTTCTTGAATCCTTTTTGACCGCTTGCGAAGCGGACTCGCCCGCGTGGGAAGCTAGCGGCGGGGCGGCACCGCGGCTATTGAACGCCGACCACACCCGCCGAAATTGTGTTCCAACACCCACAATTTCGGCCGACGAGCGCGGCAAAGCGGCGACGGCGACGCCCTTGCCCGGCCGGACCCCGGCGACCGATAATCCCCGCATTCCGGGAAAGGTCACGCGTGAAGCCGCCGACGAAATACCCCAAGCGCAACGTCAACATCGACTGCGGGAAATATCTCCTGCGCACCATCGTGCCAGCGGATGCCACCGAGCGCTGGGCGCACTGGATGGAGGATGCCGAGGCCAGCGAAATGCTCAATGCGCCGCGCAAGGCGATGAGCCTTGCTGACCTCGTCAGCTACATCGAGACATTCGACCAGCGCACAAAAATCCTGATCGGCATTTTCGAGAAATCATCGGGGCTGCTGCTCGGCTTCCTGCGCAACGACGTGAATTTCGAGACCAGGCAATTCCTCGTCGCGATGATCATCGGCGAGCCGGAGTATCGTCACTCCGGCGTCACCATGGCGGTGACGGTGCCGTTCCGCGATTACTTCTTCGGCGAACTCGGCATGGAAGCGATGCTGGCGACCGCGCTGGCGCACAACAAGCCGATCATCCACTACCTCTACGCCACCGGCTGGACGCTGGACCGCACGGTGCCGAACGCTGTGAAGGCGCACACGGGCGAGAAGATGTTCGATCTCTGCTTCTTTAGCCAGACCGCCGAAGGCTGGCAGGCGTGGAAGAAGATGAAGGGGTTCAAGTAGGGCGGATTACTTGTCGTCCCGGCGAAGGACTGGACCGATAACCACCAATCTCAACTGTCGAAACAAGTTGTAGCTCCAGCCCCGCGCCCCCACGGACATTTGTGGTTATGGGCCCCGGCCTTCGCCGGGGCGACACCACGAAATGAGGCCCCAGCACTCACATATTGCCGTGGCCGCGCTTGATGGTCTGGCGCATCACCGGCGCCGTGACCCGGTCGGAAATCTGGATGTTCCAGATTTCGCTTTCGCCTTGGGCTGCGAAATCGGCGAACAGTTTCGGGATCACCGAGACATCTCGGATTTCGTTGCCGCGCAAGCCAAAGCCTTGCGCGATTTTTTCCAGCGCCGGCCGGCCGAAGATGGCGAGGCTGTCGTCGAGTCCGTCGGCGCGCAGCTTGTGAAACTCCGAGCCGTAGCCGCCGTCGTTCATCGCGCAGATCAGGATGCGATAGCCCTGACGCTTCAGCGTCTCGAGCTCCTGGATATGGAACAGCAGCCCGCCGTCGCCCTCGAACAGCACGATCTTGCCATTGCGGCCCTGCCGGCGCGCGGCGGCAACCCCGAGCGCATAGGACAGGCCGTTGCCGACGGCGCCGAATTCGCGCACCGTCGTGTAGCGCTCGGCCGGCCGCCCTCGCATCTGCGCGTTGAAATAGGCCTGATGGCCGCCGCCGACGACGATGTCCCAGTCCTTCGGCACGACGGCATCGATGGCCCGGATCGCCTCGCGCGGATCGAGCACGCCGGGTTCGATGTCGAACGCCGCGGAGTCCGCGGGTTCGGTCGCGATGCGATGGGCGAGTTCCTTGCTGCGAATGGAGGCGGCCGTCAGTTTCCCGGCGCCGAGCTTCTTGTCGAGCCCGGCGAGAATGGCCTCGATGCCGACAAGCGCATCCGACCTGACGTAGAGGTCGGCAGCCTTCTGCCCGTCCCGCAGACCGCGCGGCGCGTCATCGAGCTGGATCTTGAAGGCTTTTGGCCAGAAGGCGCCGCCACCGACGTAATAGGACAGGCTGGTGCCGACCGCGAGCACGACGTCGGCGGTTTCGTAGATCTCCCTGCCGAGCGAAGTGAAATAGCTGCCGGTGATGCCGAGTCCGAACGGATGGTCATGGAACAGACCGCGCGCCGGCAGCGTGCTGGAAAGAAGCGCGCCGCAGCGATCGGCGAGTTTGATCGTTGCGTCGCGCGCGCCGGACCACAGCACGCCGCGGCCACCGAGAATGATCGGCCGCTGCGCGGCGGCCAGCCGCTCGACGGCCTCCGCCACGACGTCGGGATCGGGGTACATGCGCCCGGTCTTCGGCTGATAGATCGCCGAGGTTTCGTAGGGCTGGTTGGCCATGTACTCGGTCTTCTGCAGATCGTAGGGGATCCCGATGACCGCAGGCTTGCGCTCGTATTTGGCGATGTGAAAAGCCTCGCGCACATAGTCCATCATGCGCGGCAGGCTGTGCGCGGCGATGTAATGCGCGCCGGTTGCTGTCACGAGCGGCGCCTGATCGATGTTCTGGTTGTAGAATTTCGCGTTGATCGGCGGCTCGCCCGCGAACACCACCAGCGGCAGGCGGGCCCGCACTGCGGCCGGCAACGCCGTCATCAATTGGGTCAGGCCGGGACCGCAGGTGACGGAGGCCACCGCAACCTTGTTGGTGGCGATGTTGTAGGCCGTGGCCGCCGCAACGGTCACGTGCTCGTGCCGGACATGGACGGTGTGGACGTCGGGCAGTTTGGAAAAGGCGGTCGCCCAGTGCATGTTGCCGTCGCCCATGAGGACGAACTGGGTGTCGACGTCCTCGGCACGGAACGCTTCGGCGAGGGCTTCGTAGAGCTTGGGCATGGGCGCGATCCTCATCAGTGGAGGCGCGCCGATGGCACCACCTTTGCTGCCTTGTCATCGTGGGGATTCGGCACTCCCGCCGGCAGCTTGAAGCAAACGCTACATCAGCCTCGCGTACGGGCGGAAGGGGGCTGCAGCCCCTTTTGTCATGCAGCAATGGCCGGGCTGCCGGACTCCTACTGCCCGCGCAGCATGACGAGGCCGTCGGCGCTGTCGGGCACGCGGCGCCATTGCGCATTGTCGTCGGCCTCGAACTGCCAGGTCTCGCCGGTCTTCGACATCAGGATGATCTGGCCGCGCTCCAGCCGCCATTGCTGCGGGCCGAAGGTCGCGATGGCAGGATCGCATTTCGGCTTGAGGAAGACCTGGAAATTGTCGCCGGTGGCTTCCGTGTTGGTCAGCGTCAGCCCGCAGATCGGCCGGCCATTGCCGCGCACGATCTGCCAGTCGCCGATCATCTGGTCCATTGACTTGGCCAGCGAGCGCGCCGCTGCGAGGTTTTGCAGGATATAGACGCCCTCGCCCTGGCGCAGGCCCTCGAAGATGCCGCTCTCGACCTCGGTGAAATCGATCACGGAATTGCCGGTGGCATCCTGCAGCCGCACGATGTCGAGACCCTTGATGCTCCAGGCCTTGATGTCCGACGTGAAGGGCAGCGCGGCCGCACAGCCCGGCTCCAACTCGAGCTTCATTCCGCCTGGCGCCGCTTCATTCTTGATGGTGACGACACAGGTCTTGCTGCGCTCGGTGGTGGAGAGCTCCCACTGCCCGATCATCTCTTTCTTCAGCGCATCCTGCTGCTGCGCCTGCGCCGGGGGCGCAAGCACGAGCGAAGCGAGAGCCGCGATGAACGGTGCCTGCAGGCGCATCAACGGCCCTTCACCGGAGTTTCCGCCACCGGCGTCAGCGGGGGCTTGCCGGCGAACCAGTTCTTGAGATTGTCGACGACGAGTTGATCCATGGCGTTACGCGTTACCACGGAAGCCGAGCCAATATGTGGCAACAAGACGACGTTTTGCATGGTCTTGAGCTCGTCCGGCACGCTCGGCTCGTTGGCGAAGACGTCGAGACCCGCGGCAAGGATGGTGCCCGATTTCAGGGCAGCCACCAGCGCGGGCTCGTCGACGACGGAACCGCGCGCCACATTGATCAGCACGCCGCGCGGACCGAGCGCCTTGAGCACCTCGGCATTGACGATCTTCGAGGTGGCGGCGCCGCCGGGCACGATGATCATCAACGTATCGACCGCCTTCGCCATCTCGATCAGATCGGGATAGTGCTGGTAGGAGACGCCGGAAGCGGGCTTGCGCGAATGATAGACGACGGGCACGCGCGAGGCTTCGAGGCGGCGCGCAATCGCCTGCCCGATGCGGCCCATGCCGACGAAGCCGACCTTGCGGTCGCGCAGCGAGCCGACACTGAGCGGATAATTCTGGGTCTGCCACAGGCCGGAGCGCAGATATTTGTCGGCCTTGACGAACTCGCGCAGCGTCGCGATCAGAAGGCCCATGGCAACGTCGGCGACTTCCTCGGTGAGCACATCGGGCGTGTTTGACACGACGATGTTATGCTCGCGGGAATAGGCGGTATCGATGTGGTCGTAGCCGACGCCGAAGCTCGCGATCATCTCGACCTTCGGCATTTGTGACAGTTCTTCCTTGCCGGTGTGCATGGTGTGATAGGTCACGGCTATGCCGCGCAGCTTCTGCTTCACGTCGGCGGGCAGCGCATTGAGCTGTTCGCCGCTTTCGGCCCGGTGCACCACATACTGGTCGGAAAAGCCGTTTTCCAGGATCGGCCTGATCGGCCCATAGATCAGCAGGTCGATCTTTTCGGACGAAATGGTCGTCATCAGCTTTCCTTTCCGAGCGCACTTTCGTGCCAGCGCCGCAAAACGAGGTGCGAAACTAGCGCCAGCAAGGCATAGATGACAATCCCGGCAACCGACAGCAGGAGGAGCGCTGCGAACATACGGGGTATGTTCAGGCGGTAGCCGGATTCCGCGATGCGATAGGCAAGGCCACTTCCCGCGCCCGCCGAGCCTGCGGCAATTTCCGCGACCACCGCGCCGATCAGCGACAACCCTCCGGCGATGCGCAGGCCGCCCAGGATATAGGGCAGCGCCGCCGGCAGCTTCAGGTAACGCAGCGTCTGCAGCGGCGAGGCGTGATAGAGCTGGAACAGGCCGGCGAGATTGCGGTCGACCGAGTTCAGCCCGAGCGTGGTGTTGGCGAGCACCGGAAAGAACGCAACGATCCAGGCGCAGACCACGACCGCGGTCTGCTGCGGCAGGTAGATCAGCAGCAGCGGCGCAATCGCGATCACGGGCGTGACCTGCAGCACGACCGCATAGGGAAACAGCGAATATTCGAGCAGGCGCGACTGGTTGAACAACAGCGCCAGCGCGATGCCGCCCACCGCCGCAAAGATGAAGCCTTCGAGCGTGGTCAACAGCGTGACCAGCAGCGAGTCCCAAAGCACGCCCCAATCCGCCACCATCGTGGTGAGGACCAGCCACGGTCCCGGCAGCACATAAGGCTGGATGTCGTTGAGCCGCACCACGAGTTCCCACGCAACCAGCCCAAGGATGAGGACCAGGATGGGCAGCAGGACACGCAGTGGGGAAGCCTGCCCACGCTTCGCTTGCACCGGCGCCAATGGCTCGCTGCTCATGCGCCCTGCCCTTCATAGGCCGGCGCGAGCGCGGCGGAAACGTTGCGGCAGAAGCCGGCGTACTCGGCGGAGGTGCGGAATTCCTCGCCACGCTCGGGCGCATCGATGCGAAACTCCGCCGCGATCCGGCCCGGCCGCGCGCTCATCACAAGCACGCGCTGCGACAGATACACCGACTCGAACACCGAGTGGGTGACGAAGATGACGGTCTTGCGCAAGTCTCGCCACAGCGCGAGCAGGTCGTTGTTGAGGCGAAAGCGCGTGATCTCGTCGAGCGCCGCAAAAGGTTCGTCCATCAGCAGAATGTCGGGATCGGTGACCAGCGCGCGCGCCAGCGATACCCGCATCTTCATGCCGCCGGACAGTTCGCGCGGATAGCTCTTGGCAAACTCCGCAAGGCCCACTTGGGCGAGCGCCGCGGCCACGCGGCCGTCAGCTTCACTGGCCTGCATGCCCGCCAGCTTCAGCGGCAGACGCACATTGCCGGCGACATCGGCCCACGGCATCAGCGTCGGCTCCTGAAACACAAAGCCGATCGCGTGCGTACCGCGCGCATCGCCGGCACCTCTGTTGACATCGACCGTACCCGACGTTGGCGAGGCGAGGCCTGCGATCAGCCGCAGCGCCGTCGACTTGCCGCAGCCGGAAGGACCGAGCAGCGAGACGAACTCGCCGCGCTTGACCGCAAGATCCATCGGACCGAGCGCAGCCACGCCGCTGTCATAGACCTTGCTGACGCCGGAGAGGCGCACGGCAAGGCCGGCCGTGCCGGCGCTGGAATCGGATGTCGTGTCGGGTGGGCTCATTGCGCGACGTTACTTCTTCGGCCGAAGATCGACACCGACCGCCTTGTTGACGAAGCGCAGCGTATAGGCCTTGCGGAAATCGATATCGCGCTTGACGACGCCGGCGCGCACCATCTTGTCGAAGAAGCTCGCCACATGCGCATCCGACATCGCGCCGATGCCGTCCTTCAGCGTGTCGCCGGAATCGACGATGCCGTATTCCTTCATCTTGGCGATGGAATAGGCGAGCAGATCGTCGGTCATCTCCGGATTGAGCTTCTTGATCATGGCGTTGGCAGCAGTGTTGTCGCCGTAGAGGTAATTGTACCAGCCGATGATGGAGGCATCGACAAAGCGCTGCACGAGGTCGGGTTTCTTGTCGGTCAGCTCGACCCGCGTCTCGATCAGGGTGGAATAGGCGTTGAAGCCGTAGTCGGCGAGCAAGACCACGCCGGGCTTCTTGCCCGTCACCTTCTGGATCGCGAACGGCTCCGAGGTGACATAGCCCTGCATGGCGCTCTGCTTGTTGGCGAGGAAGGGCTGCGAGTTGAAGGTGTAGGGCCTGACCATCCGCTCATTGAAGCCGTATTCATTCTTCAGCCACTGGAAGTAGCTGGCGACGCCCTCCTTGGAGATGAACAGCGTCAGGGGCTTCAGGTCCTCCAGCTTGGTGAACTTGAATTCCGGATGGGTGACGAAAACCTGTGGGTCTTTCTGGAAGATGGCGGCGACGGCGATCACGGGCACGTTGTTGGTGACGGCATCGAAAGATTGCAGCGTATTCGCCGTCATGAAGAACTCGATCTTGCCTGCGGTCAGCAGCGTGCGGTTGTTCGTGTTGGGCCCGCCGGGCACGATGGTGACGTCGAGGCCATATTTCTTGTAGGTGCCGTCGGCGACCGCCTGATAGAAGCCGCCATGCTCGGCCTCCGCCACCCAGTTGGTTCCGAACGACACCTTGTCCAGCGTCTGGCCGCACGCCGGCGCGATCGCCGCCAGCAGGCCCATGAATGCTGCGGTTAACGCTCGCGGCAAAAAGGCCGGGTTCATGGTTGGACTCCGTCGTTCTTTATGGCCCATGATGGGTGGCCGCAGGCGCAAAAAAGCACCTGGGAAGATGTCTTACAAACTACCTCGCAAATCCGCTTTAAGAAACGCTTCGCGTCAATGACCAAAATCCCGCCCCGCGACTGGAACGCGATTGCCTGGGGGCAAGTTTCCGCCGATGATGCCGCGCGCTGGATCGCGGTGCTGCCGCTGGCTGCGACCGAACAGCACGGCCCGCATCTGCCGCTCGAGACCGACGTGATGATCGGCGAGGCCTATCTTGCGCACGTCGCGCAATTGCTGCCGCCGGCCCTGCCGGTCACTTTCCTGCCGGTGCAGCGCATCGGCATCTCCACCGAGCATACCGATTTTCCGGGCACGCAGACGCTGTCGAACGAAGCTGCGCTGAAGCAATGGATGGCGCTCGGCGAAAGCGTCGCGCGTGCCGGCCTGAAAAAGCTCGTGATGGTGACGAGCCATGGCGGCAACAGCGCTGCGATGATGCTGGTGGCGCAGGATCTGCGCGCCAGGCACGGAATGCTCGCGGTCACCACGAGCTGGTCGCGCTTCGGCGCACCGGAGGGACTGTTTTCGGCGGAGGAATTGCGCCACGGCATTCACGGCGGCGCGGTGGAAACCTCGATCATGCTGGCGCGCTATCCGCAAGCTGTGCGGAAGGATGCGATTGCGGATTTTCCCTCTGCGGCTGCTGCGATGGAAAAACAGTTTCGCTGGCTCTCCACGCAGCGGCCGGCGCCGTTTGCCTGGCAGGCGCAGGATCTCAATCCTACGGGCGCCGTCGGCGATGCCCGGATGGCTTCCGCCGAAAAGGGCGAGCGGCTGCTCGACCACGGCGCGAGAGCGTTCTGCGAACTGCTTGAGGACGTCGATAACTTCGACGTGAAGAGGCTGGCGGCCGGACCCGGAAAGACTCCCAAGCGATTGTCTTAACTATATTTTTCCTATCCGACCCGGGTTCCCGGAGGCGAATCGAACCGCCTCTGGACTGGCTCCGTCCAAGAGGCATGCGGACCACACCGGCGCCGCTCCAAACAGGATGGAGTTACCCATGTCGATCAAGACCAAGTTTGCCGCTCTCGCTCTCGCCGCCCTCGCCGTGACCGGCTCGATCGCGGCCACCACCACCAAGGCTGAAGCCTATCCGATCAACAACTGGGCCTGGGACGTCGGCGCGGGCCTTGCCACTGCCGCCATCGTCTCCACCGCGGTCGCCGCCAGCAACGGCCCGGTCTACTACACCACCTATCGCCGCTGCGGTCTGGCTCCCCGTTACAACGCGTTCGGCCAGTACATGTACAGCGTTCGCGTCTGCAACTTCTAATACCGCCTGAATAGTGGAGCTGCGTCCGACACGGGCGCCTCATCCACCCCGTGTCGAACCGACCCGCCCAGCCGTCCCCCTGGGCGGGTCTTTCTTTTCCGGGAGCGGCTGTCCCGGCCCCCTGCACCCCTGTTGCACAACCGTCACGAGCCGCTGCCATCGATGGGGGTGCGACCTCCGCACTTGTTGCTATTGCGAATTACTTGCAATAAAGGTCGCATATTCGGAGTGGGAATAGCTGGGGCTCTTCCGCGATCCGGCTTCGGCCGGCGGCGATTGGGCAACAGCAGGGCAGCTTCGAATCCGGCGGCGCACGCGGTGGTGGCGGCGCGCCGGCAAATCTGCAGTGATGGCGTAAGACCGCGGGGGCGTTCGCTAAATGAGTCGCGTGAAGGCAAACCGGACGTATCTGATTGCGAGCGCCGCACTCGGCGCGCTCTCGCTTGGCGTGCCCGCGCAAGCCGCCGACCTCAAATTGCCGGTGAAGGCGCCCTATCTGCGACCGGTGTTCGACTGGACCGGCTTCTATATCGGCGGACACACCGGCTATAGCCGCGGCTCGGTCAACGCGACGATGTGGGATCCGGTACCGATTGCGGCGTCAGGCAATTTCGGCGGTGCGATCGGCGGCTTGCAGGCGGGCTACAACTGGCGCATTTCCTCTGGACTGCTGTTCGGCGTCGAAGCCGACGTAACATTTCCCAACTACCTCCACTCGAACTCGCAATTGTCGATTGTCTCGACGCCGCGCACCGATTTCATCCATGACTGGGATTATTTCGGCACGGTGCGCGGGCGCGTCGGCTACACCTCGGGCCACTGGCTGCTCTATGCGACCGGCGGCTTCGCCTACATGGGCGAGCGATTCACCGACATGCCGGTGGATGCGCTGCCCGCGAAGCATATTGGCGTGCGCCTCGGCTGGGCGGCCGGCGCCGGCGCCGAATATGCGTTCGCGCCGCACTGGACGGTGCGGCTGGAATATCTCTATAGCCAGTTCGAACGCGCCAATGTCAGCTTCACGTCGGGCACGCAATACACGGCCACCAACGACCTGCACATGCTGCGGCTCGGCCTCAATCGCAAGATCGATCTTCCAGGCTCGCCGAAATGGAGCGCGAAGACCGACATCACCGACACCGAATCCCCCCGCTGGGAAATCCACGGCCAGACAACCTATCTGCCGCAAGGCTATCCCGCATTCCGTGCGCCCTATACCGGCACCAACAGCCTGACGCCGGCGCCGCAGGCCAAGGCGACCTGGAGCAACAGCCTGTTTCTCAACATGCGGCTCTGGGAAGGCGGCGAGGTCTACTACAACCC
>JAKFVP010000037.1 GCA_021732175.1 Bradyrhizobium sp. | reverse complement strand
CTTGTCGCCCGGGAATTCGTACTTGGAGAGCAGTTCGCGGACTTCGAGCTCGACGAGCTCGAGCAGTTCCGGATCGTCGACCATGTCGCACTTGTTGAGGAACACGACGAGCGCGGGCACGCCGACCTGGCGGGCGAGCAGGATGTGCTCGCGGGTCTGCGGCATCGGGCCGTCAGCGGCGGACACGACCAGGATCGCGCCGTCCATCTGCGCGGCGCCGGTGATCATGTTCTTCACGTAGTCGGCGTGGCCGGGGCAGTCGACGTGGGCGTAGTGGCGGTTCTTGGTCTCGTATTCGACGTGAGCGGTCGAAATCGTGATGCCGCGCGCCTTCTCTTCCGGCGCCTTGTCGATCTGGTCGTATGCCGTGAACGTCGCACCGCCGGTCTCGGCCAGGATCTTGGTGATCGCCGCCGTCAGCGACGTCTTGCCATGGTCGACGTGACCGATGGTGCCGATGTTGCAGTGGGGTTTGTTACGTTCAAACTTTGCTTTGGCCATTTGACTCTCCGTTCAGTCGTTGACTGGTATCAACGACAATCAAGCAAATTTCTTCTGGACTTCCGCCGACACGTTTGCCGGCGCTTCTGCGTAGTGGTCGAATTGCATCGTGAAGGTGGCGCGTCCCTGGCTCATCGAGCGCAGGTTATTGACGTAGCCGAACATGTTCATGAGCGGCACCATCGCGTTGATGACGTTGGCGTTGCCCCGCATGTCCTGGCCCTGGATCTGGCCGCGCCGCGAGTTGAGGTCGCCGATGACCGACCCGGTGTAGTCTTCCGGGGTCACGACCTCGACCTTCATGATCGGCTCGAGCAGGACCGACTTGCCCTTCTGCAGCGCCTCACGGAAGCAGGCACGCGTCGCGATTTCGAAGGCCAGCGCCGACGAGTCGACGTCGTGGTACTTGCCGTCGATCAGCTGGACCTTGACGTCCACGATCGGGAAGCCGGCGACCACGCCCGAGGTCAGCACGCTCTCGATGCCCTTTTCGACACCGGGGATGTATTCCTTCGGCACCGCGCCGCCGATGATCTTCGATTCGAACTCGTAGCCCTTGCCCGGCTCGTTCGGCTCGACGACCAGGGTGACGGCCGCGAACTGACCGGTACCGCCGGTCTGCTTCTTGTGGGTGTAGGAATTCTCGACCTTCTTGGTGATGCGCTCGCGGAACGCCACCTGCGGCGCGCCGATGTTGGCTTCCACCTTGTAGGTGCGCTTGAGGATGTCGACCTTGATGTCGAGATGCAGTTCGCCCATGCCCTTGAGGATGGTCTGGCCGGACTCGTGATCGGTCGACACGCGGAAGGACGGATCCTCCGCGGCGAGCTTGGCGAGCGCAATGCCGAGCTTCTCCTGGTCGGCCTTGGTCTTCGGCTCGATCGCGATCTCGATGACCGGCTCCGGGAATTCCATCTTTTCGAGGATGACCTCGTTGTTCGGATCGCACAGCGTGTCACCGGTGCGCGCTTCCTTGAGGCCGGCCAGCGCGACGATGTCGCCGGCATAGGCTTCCTTGATGTCTTCGCGGTTGTTGGCATGCATCAACAGCATGCGCCCGATCCGCTCCTTCTTCTCGCGGGTCGAGTTCACCACGCCGGTGCCGCTCACCAGCACGCCGGAATAGATGCGGCAGAAGGTGATGGTGCCGACGTACGGGTCGTCCATGATCTTGAACGCGAGCAGCGCGAGCGGCTCCTTGTCGTCGGCCTTGCGGATGACTTCGTTGCCCTTGTCGTCAACGCCCTTGATCGCGGGCACGTCGATCGGCGACGGCAGGTAGTCGACGACGGCGTCGAGCAGCGGCTGCACGCCCTTGTTCTTGAAGGCCGAGCCGCACAGCACGGGATAGAAGGCGCCGGTCAGCACCGCCTTGCGGATCAGCCGCTTCAGCGTCGCTTCATCGGGCTCGTTGCCGTCAAGGAAGGCGGCCAGTGCGTCGTCGTCGAGCTCGACGGCGGCTTCCACCATCTTCTCGCGGTATTCCTTGGCCTGGTCGACGAGGTCGGCCGGGATGTCGACATAGTCGAACTTCGCGCCGAGCGATTCGTCGTTCCAGATGATGCCTTTCATCTTCACGAGGTCGACGAGACCCTTGAAGTTGTTCTCGGCGCCGATCGGCAGCTGGATCGCGATCGGCTTGGCGCCGAGGCGGTCGACGATGTCGGAAAGGCACTTGAAGAAGTCGGCACCGGTCTTGTCCATCTTGTTGGCGAAGACGATGCGCGGAACCTTGTACTTGTCGCCCTGGCGCCAGACCGTCTCGGTCTGCGGCTCGACGCCCTGGTTGGAATCGAGCACGCACACGGCGCCGTCGAGCACGCGAAGCGAACGTTCGACTTCGATGGTGAAGTCGACGTGGCCGGGCGTGTCGATGATGTTCAACCGCTTGCCGTTCCAGAAGGCGGTGGTCGCAGCCGAGGTGATCGTGATGCCACGCTCCTGCTCCTGCTCCATCCAGTCCATCGTCGCGGCACCTTCGTGCACTTCGCCGATCTTGTGGCTCTTGCCGGTGTAATAGAGGATGCGCTCGGTGGTCGTGGTCTTGCCGGCGTCGATATGCGCCATGATACCGAAGTTACGGTAGTCCTCGATGGCATGTTGGCGGGGCATGTGACTGTTCCTTGATTCCGTGGGTCGCCGTTACCAGCGATAATGCGAGAAGGCCCGGTTGGCTTCCGCCATCCGGTGCACGTCTTCACGCTTCTTGACCGCGTTCCCCCGGTTATTCGACGCGTCGAGCAACTCGGCGGAGAGCCGCTCCGTCATCGTCTTTTCGTTGCGCTCGCGCGCTGCAGAGATCAGCCAGCGGATGCCGAGCGCCTGACGGCGCACCGAACGCACTTCCACCGGCACCTGATAGGTGGCGCCGCCGACGCGACGGGAGCGGACCTCGATGGTCGGCATCACGTTCTCGAGCGCCTGCTCGAACACGCCGAGCGGATTCTGCTTGGTCTTGGCTTCGATCATGCCGAGCGCGCCGTACACGATGTTTTCGGCGACGGACTTCTTTCCGGCATACATCACCGAGTTCATGAACTTGGTGATGATGATGTTCCCGAACTTCGGGTCCGGAAGCACTTCACGCTTTTCGGCAGAATGGCGACGAGACATCTGTTCTGTTCCCGCTTATTTCGGACGCTTGGCGCCGTACTTCGAACGGCGCTGCTTACGGTTCTTGACGCCCTGGGTATCCAGCACGCCGCGGAGGATGTGGTAGCGCACGCCAGGCAAGTCCTTGACGCGGCCGCCGCGGATCATGACCACCGAGTGCTCCTGAAGGTTATGGCCTTCACCCGGGATATAGCCGATCACCTCGAAGCCGTTGGTCAAGCGCACCTTGGCGACCTTGCGGAGCGCCGAGTTCGGCTTCTTCGGGGTCGTCGTGTAGACGCGCGTGCACACGCCGCGCTTCTGCGGCGACTGCTGCAGCGCCGGCACCTTCTTGCGCGACTTCTGCACTTCGCGCGGATTTGCGATCAGCTGGTTGATCGTCGGCATGTAGCCTTCACCCTCTTATTCGCGCGCAACCGGGAAGTGGCTGCGCAAATTCTCTTTCGGGACTAGCCGCCCTGTCCGGCCGCCTCGCGCGGAAAACGTCCACGCAAAACGAAAACACGCCAACCACTCATTCCCTGAGTGGAAAGCGCTTCGACGCCACAGAGGACCGCGGATGAAGACCTGCCAGCGTTCGCTGTCCGGTCCGGCACCGAGGTCATGCATCCGAAATCGATCTCAAGAGAATCTTCTCAAGAGAACTGAAGTCGCACTGGCATTGCCTAGCTATGATCGACAGCGTTTGAGCGGCATTCGTCGAGGTTGGTGCCCGTCCCGGCCAAAAAAGCCGCTCTGGGTGTTCCGTTCCGACGCTGGCGTTGCTCACCGCCTGTCGTTAAGTGCGCGCGTTGTATAAGCACGACTCAGTCAAGTCAAGGCGAAACAGAGCCGTGGAAAGGCTTCTGGCGCCTGCAAAATCTGGGGTTCGATGCGGCCCGTTTCAAGACGTGCTGCAGAGCAACAAACCGCAAGCGGGATACGGATTCCCGAACATCATCTTGCCCGGCCGCCCAGGGCGACGCCCTAGCCGGAGGCTGCGGCCGGATTTGCGGTAAAATGGTAGCCCTAGGCAGCCTTCTGGGCCTTGACGGGCATCGCCGGACCATGGCGCAGGCGGTCGCGCAGCTCGCGCAGGCGCTGATAGGCGGTAAGCCAAAGGGCTTCGATTCGGAATCCGAGCGATTTCCCCGGCCCCACATCGACCAGCATATCGACCATCGGCCGCCGCCCGGACCAGAGCTGGCCCATGAAACTGGATTCCGCCGCGCAGGAATTGATCGCCTTGATCTCCGGGCTGGCGAGCAGCTCGTCGGTGATCTTGTCGACCAGCAGCGCGCCCGGCGAGAATTTGCTGTAGGCGACATCGAAAGCCGTCTTCCAGGTGTAGGCCGTATCGCCGCCATACATCAGCACCTGGGCTGCGATCACCTCGCCATTGACGCGAAGCTGCGCCACCGAGGCTGCCTGTTTGGCGCGAGGTTATGCACGAGCTTGCGGACAAAGGCTGCATCCGCAGCATTGGAAAGCAGCGCCGTACCGCGATCGCCCTTCCAGGACGCTTTCTCCAGCACAAGAAACGCCTCGAAGGCTTCTTGCACGGCGGCCGGCGAGCGGTCGTTAACGACGTCGACGGAGCCGAGCGCGGACAACCTGTTCCAGTCCTGCCGCAGCTTCTTGCGCGTCGAGCCTGTTCGTTTCACCCCGGACTCAGCGGTCACGTAGGGCCGCGAAAGATTCGACACGACAAGAGGTTCGATGCCGCGCCTGCCAAGCTCCTTGAGGATCGCGGCATATGCGGCGCCTTCCGCATCGAGCTGCGGGAGATTGAGAACCTTTGGCAGCGCGCCCTGCTCGATCACCGCAAAGAATGCGGCGATAACGTCGTCCGCATAAATGGGGTCGACGACCGGGCTCGACAGAAAGGCGTATTCGTAAGGCAGCGCCTCCAGCACTGCCGGCCACAGCGGCGCGACCCGGTGCAGCCGCAGCGCCCAGACGCCGACGAGCTTGCGCGCTGCGCCCTCGCCGTCCCAGGCGCAGAACACGCGCAACGAGGCAAAGCCGGTCTCGCGCACCGCCTCGAGCGCCGCCGGATTCATGAACACGTTCGACGACGCACGCGCGGCCAGATCGTCCCATTGCGGGCCGAGGCCGGGATTTGGTGAATCAATCGTTACCGTAATCATTGGGTTTAAATCATAGCGCCCCGCGGCGATCATGGTCGCCCGCCCTTGTTTTTAGGTTAAGTCGCGCCGGCGGCCGACGGTTCTGCGCGCCCTTTCAGGCTTTGTTTGCGTTTGCAGGTGCAAAGATGTCGCAGGGGACCAGGGTAGACCCATGCGTTACACGGACGTTGCCATCGTCGGTGGCGGCCTCGCCGGTTCAACGGCCGCGGCGATGCTCGGCCGCGCCGGCATTTCCGCCGTCATGATCGACCCCCACGTCGCCTATCCGCCGGAGCTGCGCTGCGAGAAGCTCGGCGGCAATCAACTCACGCTGCTGCGCAAGACCGGCCTTGCCGACACCACGCTGCGCGCCACGACTCTCGACGGCGAAGTCTGGGAAGCGCGCTTCGGCTATCTCGTCACCAGGAAGCCGAGCGACCAGCACGGCATCATGTATGACACGCTGGTCAACACGATGCGCGCGCAGATCCCGCCCAGCGTGGAAACCATTCATTCCAAGGTCATTGGCCTTTCCACCAGCGCCGAGCGCCAGAAGCTGAAACTGTCCAACGACGAAGAGATTTCCGCGCGGCTGATCCTGCTCGCCACCGGCCTCAATCTCGGCCTGCGCCACATGCTCGGAATCACGCGGCAGGTGATCAGTCACTGTCACTCCGTCACCTTCGGCTTCGACGTCGAGCCGGTCGGCCGTGCTGCATTCGAATTTCCGGCACTGACCTACTGGCCGGGACGGACCAGCTCACGCCTCGCCTATCTCTCGATCTTCCCGATCGGCAACACGATGCGCGCCAACATGATGGTGTACCGCGAGATGGACGATCCCTGGCTGCCGGCGTTCCGCAGGGCGCCGGAAGCGGCGATGTGCGAAATCATGCCCCGCCTCAAGCATCTGATGGGCGGCGACTTCAGGGTGAGCGGACAGGTCAAGGTCCGCCCCGCCGATCTCTGCATCAACGAGAACTATCTGCAGCCCGGCGTCGTTCTCGCCGGCGATGCCTTCTCGACCTCATGCCCTGCGGCCGGCACCGGCACCACCAAGGTGTTCAACGATATCCAGCTGCTCGGCAACCGCTACATCCCGCAATGGCTCGCCAGCGACGGCATGGGCGCCGACAAGATCGCCGCCTTCTATGCCGATCCCGACAAGATCGCGTGCGAAGAGGCGTGCGTGGCAAAAGCATACCGCCTGCGCTCGCTCTCGATCGACGATGGGCTGTCCTGGCGCATGCAACGCTGGGCGCGGTTTGCGGTCCGGCTGTTGGATGGCGTCTCGCGCTCGATCCGCAAGCAGTTTTCGGAGGGGCCGACGAATCCTCCGCCCTCAGGCTATCCGAAGCAGGGCCGGACCGCCTGAGCGCGGCCTATTCTTCATCCTCATCATCGTCGTCGTCATCATCGTCATTGTGGTCGTCGGCCTGGCCGGCGTGATGCGAGGCGTGGCTCTGGTCGTCCCAGAGTTTTCGGTAGACGCCGCCCTTCGCCAGCAATTGCGCATGCGTGCCGCGCTCGATGGCCCGGCCGCCTGAGATCACGATGATCTCGTCCATCTCGACCACCGAGGTCAGCCGGTGCGTCGACCAGATCATGGTGCGCCCTTCGGCGACCGACAGCAGCGTACGGTTGATGGCGGCTTCCGTGGTCTGATCGAGCGCGGATGTGGCCTCATCCAGCAGCAGGATCGCGGGATTGCGGATCAGCGCGCGCGCGATCGCGATACGCTGGCGCTGGCCGCCTGACAGCGTGTCGCCGCGCTCGCCGACCTGGGTATCGTACCCCTCCGGCAGGCTCATGATGTAGCTGTGGATCTCTGCCTTACGCGCGGCCTCCTCGACTTCCTCGTCCGTTGCGCCTTCCTTGCCGAGGCGGATGTTCTCGCGGATCGACATGTTGAACAGCATGTTCTCCTGGAACACGACGGCCATGCGCGCGCGCAGCGATTCCAGCGTGACGCGGCGGATGTCGACGCCGTCGATAGCGACCCTGCCCTCGTCCGGCGTGTAGAGACGCAGGATCAAATTGAGCAGCGTGCTCTTGCCGGAGCCCGAGGGACCTACGATCGCAATGCTCTTGCCGGCGTCGAGCTTGAGCGTGAGGTTGTCGAGCACCGGCGTGCTCGCGCCTTCATACTGGAAGGTGACGCGCTCGAAGGCGATGTCGTGCTCGATACGCGGCAGGTCCGGCGCGCCGGCCCGGTCGGCGCCGCGGGTCGGCTCGTCCAGCAGTTCCTGGATATGGCGCACGGCAGCCGCCGACTGGATCGAAACCGGAATGAAGTGCATCAGATGGGCGATGTTGTAGGACACCTCCCAGAACGCGCTTTCGAAGGTGACGAAGGTGCCGACGGTGATCTGGCCCTTGGTCGCGAGATACGCGCCGATTGCCAGCACCACGAGATGCAGCAGCAGCACCGAGATGGTGACGGTGCGCTCCACCATCGTGGAGAGGAACACGGCGGACGCCGTCTTGATGCGGACATCCTGGTTGCGCAGTGAAAACCAACCGAACACGCGGCGCTGCAGGCTGAACGCCTTCACCACCGCCTGCGCCGCGACGGTCTCCTGCACGGTGCCGAGCAGCGCCGCCTCGTTCAGCTTCTGCTCGTAATTGGCCTGCACCGCCTTGGGCGTGAGAATCCGTGGCCCGATAAGCGTGATCGGGAAGACCAGCAGCGCGATCGCGGCGAGCTGCCAGTTCAGGAACACCATCAGCAGGATGCCGGCGATCAATTCGAGGAACGGCAGCGCGGCGCTGTTGGCAAAGCTCTTGATCGATCCTTCGAAGGCCGTCAGGTCGATCGAGAAACGCGACAGGATCTCGCCGCGCTTGGTCTTGGCGAAATAGGAGGCGGGCAGGTTCTGAACATGATCGAAGATGCGGGTGCGTACGTCGGCGATCAGGCCTGCTGCGAGGCGTGCGTCGTGGCGCTCGTACCAGACGGCGACGATCGAGGTGAAGATGCCGGCCGCCGCCAGCACGCCGAGGATCTTGTAGAGGGCCTGGAAATCTTCCTCGCCGAGCGCGTCGTCGATCAGGAACTTCAGGCTCAGCGGCATGATGACGTTGAACAGCGTCTCGACGATGACGCCAAAGGTGACGAACGCGATCAGCTTCCTGTAGTTGCCGAAATAGGGCCGGACGAAACCGTAGATGGTGGCAAAGGCGCCGGCGGCTTCCCGTGCGGTAAAGACGACGAGGTCCTCGTCCTCCTCATCGTCATCGAGCTCGATTTCGTCGTCCTCTTCCTCCTCCGCCTCGTCGGTCGCAAGCGGCGGCGCGTCCGGGTCGATGGCGAGCTTCTTCAGCCCGGATTCATCCGGCGGAGCGTGTGTCGGGTCGTCCGGTGAAGGAGGCTTGTCCGAAGGAGGCTTGGGCGCCATGAAACCAACCGATGCTGCACGGCCGGCATGACCGCAACGCGTAGGCGATAGCGGCAAATCGCTACCGCCCCGACCTTAAGCGATCGGGCCGGGTTGGGCAAAGCAAATGGAACAGGCCGTTAACGCGACTATTCGTCCTCGTCTGCGACCTTGTCGAAGAAGGAATAACGCAGGCTGTCGGCGTCGGCGTACCAGCGCCCCGGCCCCTTGTCGGCGGCGAGCGTCGCCGCCCACACCGCGTCCATGACGTCGCGGCGGTGCATCGACAGATCGAAGCCGTTGCCGAAGAACAATTCCGACCATTCCCACCAGGTGCCGAGCTTCTTCACCCCGCGCAGGAGGTCGTAGCGATCGATCAGCGCCGGCGCCATGTCAGAGGTGACCGAGCCGAACAGCACACCGGTCTTGACCACGCGGTTGAATTCGCGCACCGCGCGCGCCACTTGCTTTTCAGAAATATGACAGAGGCTGGTCTCGAACACGAAATCGAACGAACCGGCCTTGAACGGCATGTCGGTGACCGAGCCGAGCTTGTTGTACTTCTTCAGCGACTTCGGCGTCCTGCCGTGGGCGTAGCGGTTGTTCTCGATGCCCCAGGCATCGATGCCGCGCTCGCGCAGCGCGCCTACCAGTTCGCCGCTCGCGGAGCCGGCGACGAGCAGCTTGTATCCCTTCGCCCTGCCCCAGACGATCTTGATCAGCTGCATCAGGTAGTCGGGGTCGGTGAACTGACTCCACACCTGGTCGTAGGGACCGACGCCGCGGTAGTTGTCGAAATAGTCGCGGTCGATCTTGTCGGACAGCGGCTTCTCGGTCTGGGCGCGGGCACGGCGCAACCGCATCATCTCGGTGAGTATGAGGTCGGTCGCGGCGTCAGAGGAATCGAGCAGCCCGTTGAGCGTGGAGTCGAACAGATAGTCGCCGACCACCACGATCCCAGGATGCTCTTTCGGCTCCGGCCGGTGGTTGGTCAGGACATCGCGCACCGGCAGACCGCCCGGCAGCGCGTTCACCGACGACAGCCAGCGATGGATCTTGCCCTCCAGGAAATGCTCGCGCGCATTGCCGAGGGAAGCCGGCAGCGATTTCAACGCCGCGTCGATCAGCTCCTGGTCCGACAGGTTGGCAAAGGCCAGCGCATCTGAGCCGGCGATCAGCCAGTTCAGCACGCCATGCTTGCCGACGTCGTGGCGCGAGCCCTCGTTGTAGACGCAGCAGCCGCCGAAGGCTTCCGACATGAACCAGGAGCCCGGGATCTTCTCGCCCCAGAAC
>JAKFVP010000573.1 GCA_021732175.1 Bradyrhizobium sp. | reverse complement strand
CAGACGACATGAGAACTTTCGCCATGGCCGCGCTCGCGCGCCATGTGTACCAACTCAGGACTCAGACATTCATCAACGAGAAGCTTCATGTCGCCGTCGCCGAAGGACCTTCCGCGAGGGCGACATTGCCGTAGGGCGCCGCACTTGCCGTGGGCGACCCCGGGGCGGGGTCGCCTTGGCATAGAGAATTGCCAATTCGATAAGATCTCGTGTCAGGCTTGGATAGGCTTCCTGAAGCCGGCGCACCGGAACGCCTGCGGAAGCAGATGCCGCAACATCGTAGACAGGCACGCGCGTTCCCTTGATCACGGGTGTACCGCCCAGAATTTCCGGATCTTCCGTCACCGCGGCACGAGCACGCGTCAGCTTGTCGTGTTCGGCCAACGTGTCTGCAATGAATCGATCGAAGTTCAGCGTCAGGAAGTGATGTTCGATCTTCCAGTGGGGACGCTTGTCTCGCCAGGTCTTGATCAACCGCACGGCGGCCTTCGCCTTCACCTCGCTATACAGTGTGTCGATCGCATATTTCCGCTCTTGTGCTGTCAGCGATGGCGCAGCGTCATAATAGAAACGAATGAGCGTGCAAGCCCATGCCCAAACCCGCCGACTGTCCTCGTTTGTGTACAGCCCCTCGGGCAGGATGTGTTCATCGATCAATCGGTTGACATCGCGCACGTCGACGCCGGCCACGACGGCAGCCTCGGGGGTCGTGAGCAGTTCAGGCTCGGTGGACATTGCGGCACCAATAATTCTTCCGATATATCGGAAGATATAACCACTTGCGTCGAAAAACAAGGTTCATGAGTAAGGCTGGCCGCAATCACGGCTCTCGTCTGCACCTTCGTTCCCGATGCCGATGCCAGGAATTTGTTCTCTTTCTGTCCCGATAGTGAAAGCGGGCACTCTCCGTATTTACCCCCTGTTATCTCAGCTGATTTGGCGAATGACCGTTAATAGGTCGCGATCCGCTTCGATCCAGATCAATTGCAAACCTGGCTTCGGTTTCATCATTAGACCGTTCGTGCGGCAGATCATGCGGCAACTCGATTGGTACGATGGCGTGGATGGACGGCGTTGCTCGCCATCCCATTTTTTATCTGCTGTTCTATGCGTAAGGTCGCCTCAGTTAGCCCCTTCCTTTTTCAGCGCAATCCGCAAACCGAAGCGGCGTTTGGCAAACCGTGAGTTTCTCTGAGAAATCCTGTGAAAAGGGCGAGGTCGGCCCCTGTGCTTGTGATCTCCCGCGTCATCTTTGTGATCGCGCTCGACGGGAGGCAGAGAGAAGGCAGCCGACGAAGGGGCAGTGATAGCGACGCGGGCATGAAATGCCCGCGGGCCCGAGGCGACTGCAGTCGCGAGACCGGTTAAAAAGGCACCCGCGTTCGGGCAGTGATAGCGGCGCCGGCATGCAATGCCGGCGGGCCCTAACGCGAGAGCCTCCGGCGAGCGACACCGTATCGCGCAAGGGATCGAAGCCGGACGGCCGAGACGCGTCAGCGGCTCGGTTCACGAGAGCCCGGTCCGCGGCTAGCGGATGCGCCGATCAAAGATATGTCACGTTAACATGCGCTACCAATCGAAAGCTGACCGGAGCGGCGCCAATCGGCAAGAATTCCGTCCAGCAAACTGAACGCTTGCCTGCGCAGCATCGCTCAGTCAAATGCCGTTCGAACTGCCACCCGGCTCGCGGCGCAATAATCCCTGCCATATGTGCTGACACGTGGCCCCCGTCCGCTGCACCTCTTCGCCGCAATGGTGAATGCGACGAGCGTGAATGCAAGGCCAGCAGCGGAGCGAAGGTCCTCGTTGCAAAAGAGGCGGCAAAATGTATCGACTTGTCATTCCGACAGAGGGGCGACCCATTGCCGTATCAACGCGAGGAAAGCAAGATGTTTGTCGGATCGACCATTGAAAATCGACCATAATCATTTGCCTCTCAACTAGCGGCAGACATCACGCTGAAATATTACTTCCATTGCGATCATCTAGTTTGCTCCAGCCAGGTGCATCGGCTCGACACCGGGCTTTAGTTGCGCCACATCGCCATTGAGCAAGACGCGCCCGCTTAGGCGAGGTCGGATTGTCGGCCAACGAACCGATCATGTCCGGGCACGATAATTCCGCCAGGCTTGGCGACATCAACTGGCAATCTGTGCCGCCGGGAGTACCGAGGATGACCACAGCGGGAGGAGCATTCCGCGAAAGTTTCGTCATGAGGTCTGGAACCAAAGCCGGTGCTCATCAGGCCTATCTGCACGCTGCTCTAGCCGTTTCCCATACTCACCCTTCGTTCCCCTTTCCCAGGACGCTTGTCCATATGATAGGAGTTCCCAGCTTATGACATCCAACACGTGCAGCTCGGCGAAATGAGTCGAACACAAGCTGTCTACGTCGGCATTCTGTTATGCCTGCACGAGGGCAGATCCGTTCAAAAAACTACCCTTCGTTACCTGGTGTCACAGATACTCCGATCGTCGACGCCTTGAAGGTCCGCGTTCATGGCACCCCGCACTTCACTCCCTGCGCGCTATCCACCGGTTGGCGCGTGGCCCGCACTAATGCGGGCTGACATGGCCGCCGCTTATCTGGATTACCGCGACACAGGCGAACTCGCGCGCGCGGTAGGCCGCGGCGAAGCGCCGCCGCCAATTGGCTATCATGGGACTGGACGAAATCGACAGCCAGTTTGGTCCAAAGCGCTCATTGACGAGGTTGCGGCACTAACCAGAGCCAACGCTCCCGATAGATCGGGAGAAAATCTTACCTTTCTCGTATGAAAGAAAGCGCATTCCAGCTTCCCCGCTACTGCCGACGAAAGCCCCTACAGGACGGAGGATGGGCATACTACTTCGAGCCGCCGACCTGGGCTCGCAAGCAGGGCTGCTACGTCAGGGCTGAAGCGCTCGGAGCCGACTATGCGGCTGCCAAAGAGCGAGCGGAGAACATCCTGCTGCCAGCCTACGACAGCTGGCGTTCAAAAGGATTGACCGATATGGTTCCACTTTCTCCTGCGCCAGGCACATTCGATTGGCTCGTCCGTGTGTTCAAAAGCCATCAGAAATGGAACGAGATCGATCACAAGACACAGCGACTATATGATCAGGGACTGGCCCTATTTGCCAACTACACGCTGAAGGATGGAAGCCGCGCTGGATCGAAGCAGATTTCTGACTTCACCAAAGGATTTGTCGACGCAATTTACGCTAAACTGCTTGTCGTGGAACATAAAGACGCCGCCGGCAGTCTTGTCAGACGGGAACGTCGCCGCTTTGCAAATGCAGCAATGACAGCCTGCAGGCGCGCTTGGTTTGTTGGACAACGCGCCGAAGAAGCGAGAGTGCCGATCACAAATCCTTTCTCGCGAATGGGCCTGAGAACTCGCGCACCTGGCCAACCAGCGCAGCCGAGGCCTACCGCGACCTGGGACGAACTCGTCGCATTCAGGACGGCAGCTAAGAAGTTGCAATACAGTTCAATTGCAACGGCTGCGCTGTTGACATGGGAATGGTTGCAACGCGAAGAGCACGTGTTCGGCGCGTTCGAGATTTCGCACTACCGACCGAAGGAGCGCCCGGGCAGCGTGAGGATTGTACATCCAAAAAATGGCGAGGAAGCTTGGTGGCCACTATTTGACGAAACGGGCGAGGCACTTTTTCCCGAATTGATGGCCGAACTTGATGCCATCAAGCAAACCAGGCTTTCGGGACTGGTTTTTCGGCGCGACCATCCGCATCGAAAATCCCCTACACCGCTCCCCTGGATCACTGATCGCAAGGATCTGCGCTATCTGCGGAGCGTCGTAAAGAAGATTGTAGTGGCAGCTGGGCTTCGCAACGAACTCTCCTTCACCTCGTTCCGTCACGGCGGCTTCACCGAAGGTGCCGATAGCGATCTCACTGATGCTGAATTGCGAGCCGCCGCCCGACATCGAACGGCGCACCAACTGCCAACCTACGCCAAGCGCACGCGCAAACAGTTGATCGTCGTTTCCAAGAAGCGCCGTCAGCAGCGAACAGGAACGACGACCTCGTTGGAATAAGCGACTCGTCATTTAAAGCAGCTCAGCGATGATCATCTGCTCGTAAACCCCATGCAGTCCGACCTAGGCCGGCTATTTCCCGGGCCAGATCGGCTTGCGCTTCTCGCCAAAGGCTCTCATGCCTTCCTTGGCGTCCTCGGTCATGGCGAGCAGCGCGATCTGGCTTTCGGTGTAGGCGATGCTTTCGTCAAAGGACATCGAGGCGATCGCGCGCATGGCATATTTGCCGCGGCGGATCGCGGTCGGCGACTTGTCGACGATGCGGCCGATCAGCCAGTCGATCTTGGCGTCGAGTTCGGCGGCAGGGACGACGTGATTGAGGAGCCCGGCGGCAAGCGCGGCCTTGGCGTCGAACGGCTCACCCGTCAGCGCCCATTCGTTGATCAGGCGCGGCGGCGCGATCGACTGCAGCAGGCTCATGACCTGCATCGGGAACACGCCGACCTTCACCTCGGGCAGGCCAAAGATGACATTGTCGGCGGCAACCGCCATGTCGGTCATGCAGAGCAGGCCCATGCCGCCGGCCATGCAGACGCCGCCGACGCGAGCGATCGCGGGCTTCGTTGCGTTCTGCGACAGGCGCAAGAGATCCGCGTAGTCCACATTGGGACGGGAGAAATCCATCGCAAAGGCCGCGCCGCTGTTCTGCAGGTCGGCGCCGGCGCAAAACGCCTTGTCGCCCGCCCCCGTCAACACAATCACCCGCACTTCCTTGTCGTCATGGGCGTCGCGATATCCCTTGGCGATCCCGGCGATGACGTCGCCATTGAGCGCGTTGCGCTTGTCGGGCCGGTTAATGGTGATCCAGAAGGCCTGCCCGCGCTTCTCGCGGATGACGCTGGTGTGATCGGTCATGGTCTCACTCGCCTGTTCTGCCGCATGCTGAAACATATTTGCAGCAGGACGACGGTGAACTGCAAGAGCGAAGTCGCGCTTGCGCGCAGAAGCTACGCTTTCCTGATCCAGACCTTGTTGTCATGGAACGCCGCGCCGCCGATCGGCGCTACCACGTCCGACCCCGTCAGCGTGTTGATGCCGCGGCCACCGATGTGGGACTTGTTGGGGTGAATCGACTCGGCGATCAGCACGCCACGGCACACGCCTTCGAACAGTTTTGCCGTCAACGTCGTTTCACCGCGCGCATTGCCGAGCGTCACCGCATCGCCGTTGGCGATCGACAGCGCGGCGGCATCCTCGGGATGGATCATCACGGTCGGCGCGCCCTCGCGGGCCTGCGAACCCGGCGTCTCGTTAAAGCTGGTGTTGAGGTAACCGCGCGACGGCGAGGTGGCGAGCCGGAACGGATGCTGCTCGTCCGCTTCCTCGATCGCAGCCCAGTGGTCCGGCAATGCCGGCATCTGCTCCCAGGGGCCTTTGCCGCCGATGCCGTAGGGCGGATTGGCCCAGTCCGCCTTGAAGTGGAACTTCTTGTCGGCGTGCGCAAAGCCGTCGAGATAATGCGAGGTGCGGAAATCCGGCTGTATATCACGCCAGAGCTCGGCCTCAAGGGTCGCGATATCGCCACGGCCGCTCTTCTTCAGCGTGGCGTCGATCAAGTCGCGCGGCGTCATTTCGAAGGCCGGATGATCAGCGTTGAGTCGCTTGCCGAGCCCCTGCAATACCTCGTGGTTGGTTCGGCATTCACCGGGCGGCTCGATCAGCTTGGGCCCGACCGAGATGTGCTGGTGACCGCCGCCATAATAGACATCGTCATGTTCCATGAACATGGTGGCCGGAAGCACGATGTCGGCCATCGCCGCCGTTTCGGTCATGAATTGCTCGTGTACGGCGACAAACAGATCTTCGCGCGCAAAGCCCTGGCGAACCAGATTCTGCTCCGGCGCGACCGTCACCGGATTGGTATTCTGGATCAGCATCGCCTTGACCGGCCCCTTGCCCTGCAACGCTTCCGCATCGCCGGTGAGGATGCGTCCGATCCTGGATTGATCGAGCGCCCGCGTGGAACGGTCGATCGCCTCGTGCGCCTCGATCACGGACTCGTTGAACTTCCAGATTGAGAAGTTGTTGTGGAACGCACCGCCACCCTCATATTGCCAAGCGCCGGTCACCGCCGGAATGCACAGCGCTGCATGCATCTGCGTCGCACCATTGCGGCTCCTTGTGAAGCCATAGCCGAGCCGGAAGAACGTGCGTTTGGTCTGGCCGACAGCACGGGCGAACGCCTCGATGTCCGCGACCGGCACGCCCGAGATCGCCGACGCCCATTCCGGCGTCCGCGTCTTCAGATGCGCCTCGAGTTCCGCAGGACAATCCGTGTACTTCGTCATGTAGTCGCGGTCGGCAAAACCTTCGCGGAACAGCACATGCATGACACCGCAGGCAAAGGCACCGTCGGTGCCCGGCCGCAGGATGGTCTTGATGTCGGCCTGCTTCATGGTGTCGTTATTGTAGATGTCGACCGCCGCGATCTTCGCGCCGCGCTCCTTCCGCGCGCGCATCGCATGGGTCATGACATTGACCTGGGTGTTGACGGGGTTGGTGCCCCAAATCACGACGAGATCGGAGACACCCATTTCGCGGGGGTCGACACCGGCGATGTTGCCCGTGCCGATGGCGTATCCGGCGCGCGCCGGGTTGACGCAGATCGTCGAGTAGAACCGCGAATATTTCTTCACATGTGTGAGGCGATTGATGCCGTCGCGCATCACCAGCCCCATGGTGCCGGCATAGTAGTAAGGCCACACCGACTCGGCGCCGAATTCGCGCTCGGCTGCGTCGAAGCGCGCGGCGATCTCGTCAAGCGCTTCATCCCAGGAAATGCGCGCGAACTGGCCCGAGCCTTTCGGCCCGGTGCGGCGCATCGGATAGAGCAGCCGGTCGGCATGATGGATGCGCTCGGCGTAGCGCGCGACCTTGGCGCAGACGACGCCGGCCGTGTAAGTCTGGACCTTGGAGCCGCGCACCCGCCCGATCGAGCGGCCATCGATCACCTCGACGTCGAGCGCACAGGCCGACGGGCAATCATGCGGACATGTGGAATGGCGGATATCGATCTTGGCATGCTGGTTCATGCGCGGAAAAGTAGCATCAAAAGCGGTGGCAGCCGAGAGGCTTCCACCGGCGAATTTGGCGCACAGGCCATGCGTCAAACGCCCAAATAAGCCCCGCCATTGGCGTGGATCGCCTGCCCGTTGATATAGCGCGCCGCGGGGCCGCAGAGGAAGCGCACCATGGCGGCGACGTCCTCGGGACGGCCTCTTTCGCCGCTGATTGTATCGTGCCTCGCGTGATGCGCCGGCTCCGGCTTGTCCTTGGGCCGCGGCGTGCCGATCAGGCCCGGGACCACGCAGTTCACGGTGATGCAGTCTGCGGCCAGATCATGGGCCAGCGCGCGGGTGAGGCCGACGATCCCTGCCTTGGCCGTCACCACATGGGCGCGATTCGCGGCGCCCGTATGGGCGCTGAGCCCGCCGATATTGACGATGGTGCCTGAGCCAGACTTGCGCAGCGCCGGCAAGCAGGCCTTCACGCAATGGAAGGTACCGTCGAGCGTGACGTCGAGGATCTCGCGCCAGGCGGCGTAGTCCATCTCCGCAAACGGCTTTTCGCGCCGAAGCGCGGCGTTGTTGACGAGGATGTCGATGCGGCCGAATGCTTTCACGGCGGCATCCGCCATCGCCTGCACCGCCCTGGCGTCCGCGACGTCGCCGATATGAGCGATTGCCTTGCCGCCGGCGGCCTCGATCTCGCGCACGACGGCGTCGGCCTCCGCGCGGTTGCCGCGCGCATTGACCACGACGGCAGCGCCGCCTTCGGCAAGCGTCAGCGCGATGGCGCGGCCGATGTTGCGGCCTGCGCCCGTGACGATAGCGACCTTGCCCGCAAGTTCCTTTGCCATGCCCGCCTAATCCCGCAGCGACGAGAGATCGATGCGGCCATTATATAATGTCCCCATCAGCTTCAATGCGGCGTCGGCTTGCGCCGTGCCCCAGCCGCCATGCTGGGCATTAAGCCGAAATTTGTCGATCACGTCCTGCCGGGCGAGCGGCTCCTGTGCGCCACCGCGCAAATAAGGCTGGCGATCTTCGACCACGCTGCCATCGTTCAGCTTTGCACGGATGTGACCAGTGTAGTTGTTGGGATAGGGATTATCGGGATCGATGACGTATTTCACCTTGGCGGCCAGCGCGAGCACGCGCGAATCGGACACCGCCTTCTCGGTGAAGGCCCCGAGGCCGACATTGCCGTGCACGAAACCGGCCGCCAGCAGATAGGGTACCGCGAACTTTGCGGCATAACCGTTGCGCGGGCGCTGCTTGTCGGCGAGCGGTTCCCACAACCGGTGCACCGTGCCTTCAGCGACCTCGCAGGCGATTTCGCTGATATCTTCCGCCTTGATGCCGCGCGCCGCCAGACGCCGCGCGCAATCGATGTAAGGCTGCGCCATGGTCCCGCAGGGATACGGCTTGAAGGCGAGCGTATCGGTAACCCAGCGTGTGCCGAAGTCGCCAATCAAGGCGTCGTAGTCACCCCTGGTGGTATGGGCAAAGCCGTGAAACAGCCCGTGTACGCCCTCGAACACGGTGCGCGGGCCGACAAAGCCGCCGCGCGCCAGCAGCGCCGCGCGAATGCCGGATTGTGCAGCCCAGCCGGCATGCAGGCGCTTCGTCCATGCACCTTCCGCCAGATATTCAATGATGCCGCCCGCCATGCTGCCGGCAATGCCGAGCGCGTCGACGATCTGGCGGGCATTGAGACCGAGCGCGGCGCCGACGCCGGCCGCCGCCCCCATCGCGCCGAACACGGCGGTCGGATGAAAGCCCGCCTTGTGCACGGCCTTCGGCACGACGAGGCTTAGGCGGCACAGAACTTCGACACCAACCGCAATACCGGTCAGCGCCATGCGGCCGTCGGGATTGTGCCGCTCGCAGGCAGCCAGCACGGCGGGCACGATCACCGCCCCGGCGTGCACCGGGCCGCCCTCGAAGGTGTCGTCAAAATCCTCGCCATGAGCGGCGGTGCCGTTGACGAAAGCCGCGCCCGCCGCCGTCAGCGTACGCGCGTGGCCAATGGCCGTGCAGGAACCGTCATCGTCGCAACCGGCGAACGCGCTGCGGACATAATCCTCCTTGCGGGCGGTGACGCAGAGGCCGACAACATCGATCAGCAGATCCTCGCATTTGCGCGTCGTCGCAGCCGGCAGCGCGCCCGGCTGCAACGCGGCGATCTTCGCCGCCAGCGCTTCCGCGACGGAAGTTTTGGGCAGCTCCGCCGACATCAGACGCGGAACAGCTTCGTGTAGCGCGACTTGATCGCCTCGCTCTCTTTCTCCACCGCCGCCGCATCGTCCTTCATGGTCTTGATCTCGGTCAGCGGCTTGCGGCCGGCCTTCTCCCTGGTTTGCGAATGCACCGAGCGCAGGCCGCCGACATCGATGATCAGTTGTTGTGCTTCCTGGCTCAGGCTGAATGCCTGGAACAACCTTGCGGCATTCGGATGCGGCGCGGCCTTGAAGATGCCGTTGGGGCCGATGATCAGCGGCGAGCCCTCGCTGGCATAGACCGGCTCGACAGGACGGCCGGACTCCTTCATCTGGAAGATGTTGTACTCGTTGCCGTCAGCCATCACCGCGCGCTCGCCGAGGTCAAGCTTCTTCGGCGGATCGGCTGAGGACTGCACCTGCATCACGCCCTGCTTGGCGAGCTTCTCAAAATACTCCCAGCCAAGATCGCGCTGCATCTGATAGGTCGCGGTCATGATGGTCCCGCTGTAGCCGGGATGCGCCTTGACGATCTTGCCCTTCCATTTGGGATCGAGCAGATCGGCGAAACTCTTCGGTGCGTCTTCGGCCTTCACCAGATTGGTGTTGTAGGCGATGATGCTGAGCCAAACGCGGAAACTCGCGAACTGGCCGTCCGG
>JAKFVP010000574.1 GCA_021732175.1 Bradyrhizobium sp. | reverse complement strand
TTCATGGCATGGTCTTCTTTGCGTGGTCGCTGTACTTCGTTTTCCAGGCATGGCTTCCCGTCTCGGGCCAGACCGGGCGGCATCGCTCGGTCGGAATCATCGGCGTGTCGCTGGCGACCGCGATGACGATCTTCGGATTCCTTGCCGGCGTCACCTCGATGCAGCGGTCCGCCGCGATGGGCCAGACCGATGCGGGCATCGCCTTCTCGATCGTGCCATGGAGCGGCATCCTGTTCTTCGCCGTCGTGTTTGCGATCGGCATTGCGATGGTGCGCCGGCCCGAAGTGCACAAGCGGCTGATGCTGCTCGCCGGCATCTCGATCCTCGATGCCGCGATTGCACGCTGGTTCCTGACGTTCCTCGCCCCTCCCGGACCGCCCGGCCCGCCGCCGGTCGAGGTGACGATCCCGCCGGCGTTCGTCGCCTTTCTCCTGGTGATGGTGGCGATGGTGCACGACTGGCGCACCCGCGGCCGGCCGCACCCGGTCTATGTGATCGGCGGCCTCGCCTATCTCGCGGTGAAACTTCTGAACCTGCCGATCAGCAACACGCATGCCTGGCACGCCTTTGCAGGCGGCATCCTGGCGATGGCGCAGTAGCAGGCCGGTACCGTGCGGCGCTGACAATGCCGTGCTAGGACACTGTCGGCGGATTTTTTCGCCGGCAGGGAGCCTTGTGTACGCAGGGTTAGGCGCCGCTCTTCACCGTGATGCCGCCGTCGACGACGAGCTCGATGCCGGTGATGTATTTCGATTCGTCTGACGCCAGAAACAGCGCGGCATTGGCGACATCCCACGCATCGCCCATGTGCCCCATCGGCACCTGGGCGTCGCGGGCGCGCCACATGGCTTCGACATCGCCGCCGGCATAGCTGGCGGCCAGCCCTGCGGAATGCGCCACCATCGGTGTCTTCATCAGGCCCGGCAGAATCGCGTTGACGCGGACATGATCCCTGGCGAACTGCACCGCCGTGGTGCGCGTCATCATGTTCATCGCGGCCTTCGAGGCATTATAGCTGACATAGGAAATCCCGACATGGCGGATCGAGGCGATCGACGAAATGTTGATGATGGAGCCGCCGCCCTGCTTCTGCATGATCGGGATCACGTGCTTCATGGCGAGGAAGGCGCTCTTCAGATTGACGGCGAAGACGCGGTCCCATTCCGATTCCTTTACTTCCACCACGTCGCCCATCTCGGCGATCCCGACATTGTTGTCGAGCACGTCGATGCGGCCGTAGGCCTTGATGCAGGCGGCAACCATCGCCTCGACATCGGCGGCGCGGGAGACATCTGCAGTGAAGGCTGTGGCCTTGCCGCCTTCGGACTTGATGATGTTGACCGTCTCCTCGGCGGCCGCGCCGTTGCGGTCGACGCAAACCACCTGCGCGCCCTCGCGTGCGAACGTCACCGCGGTCGCCTTGCCGTTGCCCCAGCCCGGTCCGATCGATCCCGCGCCCACCACGACCGCCGTCTTGCCCTTGAGCCGGTTCATCGCGTTCTCCCTGCTTCTTATTGTTTGCACACACGCATGGTCGTGACTTCAGTCCCGACCGGGTGACCCAGAATTTCCGACAGCGTCCTGCATTTGCCGTTCGTGCACAACCGCCATTCGCCGGCCGCGCCGGAATTGCCCAGCGTCACTTCGTCCAGCGCAGGTCGTGCCGGCTTCCAGCGAAACCAGCCGCCAACAAGTCGGGCTTCCGGCGGCGGCTCCATGCCGGCGCCGCTGCCCTTGACGCGCGCCTCGATCAGTTCGAGGCCGTTTGCGGTGATGCGCCAGTCCTCTTGCCATTCGACCTTCTCGATCGAATGGGTCCAGGCCAGCGTGAAGGCGGCGACGGCGAGCGCCTTGATGCCGCCGGCGGAGGCAAGGCACAGGCTCAAGCCGGCGCCGCTCAAACCGGTGCCACTTTGCCGCGCGAGCGCTGCCGCCACTGCCAGAGCGCAACGAGAGCGGCGAGCGCAAAGCCTGCGGTGTCGCTGTAGGGGAAGTCGCCGAGCAGGCAGAGCGCGGCGATGAAGGCGATGAGCTGCTCGACCCAGGTGAGCCGCGTGAACAAAAAGCCGATCGCGACCACCCCGAACAGGCCGATCGCAACCAGCGCCTTCACCGTCGCAAGCGCCACCGCGCCGTAGAAGCCGAGTTTTGCCGCCATGGGATCGCCGGCCTGCAGCATCAGGGCCGGCGAGTAGACGAAGACGAAGGGGATGACGTAGCCGGCGAGCGCGATGCGCATCGCCTCCCAGCCGATCTTGTCGGGATTTTCCTTGGCGATCGGCGCTGCCGCGAGCGCGGCGAGCGCCACCGGCGGCGAGAGGTCGGCCATGATGCCGTAATAGAACGCGAACATGTGGCTCGCGATCAGGGGCACGCCGAGCTTGGCTAGCGCAGGCGCGGCAAGCGCTGCGGTGATGATGTAGGTCGGGATCGTCGGAATGCCGGTGCCGAGCAGGATCGACAGCAGCATGGTCATGATCAGCGCGAGGAACAGGCTCTTGCCGCCGAGGCTGATGATCCAGGTGCCGAAGATGGTGCCGACACCGGTCTGCGTCATCATGCCGATGATGGTGCCGACGATGGCGCAGGCCATTCCGACCGTCAGCGCGGACTTGGCGCTGTCGGCGAGCGCATCGCGGCAGGCGATGAGCGTCGCGCGCCCGCCGCGCGAGACGAACGCGATCAGGATCAACAGCGCAACGACGCCGGCGACCGGCACGATCTCGAGGCCATTGCGCGAGATGGCGGCGACGACCAGCGCAAGCCCGATCCAGAAGATGTAGCGGAGCGCCGTGTTGGAGAAGCCGAGCGTGATGCTGGCGCCGAGGATCAGCGCCACCGTGAGCGCAAGCCCCATGCTGCCGGCATAGAGCGGCGTAAAACCCTCGAACAGCATGTAGACGAGGGCAGCGAGCGGCAACACCAGATACCAGCGGTCCACAAGCGCCTTCCAGGCGCTCGGGATCTCCGACTTCTTCATGCCGACGAGGCCGTGCTTGCCGGCTTCCAGATGCACCATCCAGAAGGCGGAAGCGAAATAGAGGACCGCCGGAATCACCGCGGCCTTGACGATCTCGGAATATTGCACGCCGAGCGTTTCCGCCATGATGAAGGCGACCGCCCCCATCACCGGCGGCATGATCTGCCCGCCCATCGAGGCGGTGGCCTCGACGCCGGCGGCGAAAGCGCGGCGATAGCCGAACCTGATCATCAGGGGAATGGTGAACTGGCCGACGGTGACGACATTGGCGACGCCGGAGCCGGAGATCGTGCCCATCATGCCCGAAGCGAACACCGCGACCTTGGCCGGTCCGCCGCGGGTGCGGCCGAACAGGCCGAGCGAGACGTCGGTGAAGAGCTGGATCATGCCGGCGCGCTCGAGGAACGAGCCGAACAGGATGAACAGGAAGATGTAGGTCGCCGACACGTAGATCGGCACGCCGTAGAAGCCTTCGGTGCCGTAGGCGAGATGCGAGATCACCTGATCGAAATCGTAGCCGCGATGGTTGAACGGCGCCGGCAGATACTGGCCGAAGAACCAGTAGAGCAGGCAGGCGCCGCACATCAGCGGCAGCGCCAGTCCCATCAGGCGGCGCGTGCCTTCGAAAATCAGGATCGCCAGCAAGGTGCCGACGACAAGGTCGGCGCGGGTCGGATCGCCGTCACGCGCGATCAGGTCCGCATAGAAGATCCACTGGTAGAGCCCGCAGAGAAAGCCGAGCGCGCCGGTCATCCAGGCGATCGCGCGGCCGATATCGGTCTTCGCAGTGAAGTTGCCGATCAGGCCGAAGGTGAGCAACAAGAGAAAGCCGACATGAATGCCGCGCACCACCTGGCTAGGAAAATAGTTGAATGCCGCGACATAGAGCTGGAACACGGCAAACAGGATACCGACGGCGTAGGCCAGACGGCCCCACACGCCGGGGCCAAAGCCTTCCGGAAAGCCATGCTCGAAATTGTCGAACTCGACCTTGACGGGTCCTTCCGCTGCCTCAGCCTGCTGCATGTCGTTTCCCCAGCCCCTGCCCGCTTTATATCCCTGATTCGTCATGGCCGGGCACTGCCGACCCGTCATTGCGAGGAGCGAAAGCGACGAAGCAATCCAGCTTTCTTTGTCACGGCGAAGGAAGCTGGATTGCTTCGCTTCGCTCGCAATGACGGCAATCCTCATCGCCGGGCATGACGCGGTCGAGAGCGCGCCCGCCTTACTTCAGAAGGCCTTTTTCCTTGTAGAAGCGGGTCGCGCCGGGGTGCAGCGGAACCGGGCTGCCATCGGCCGCGGTCGCCAGCTTGATCTCCTTGCCGGCGGCATGCGCGTTGGCGAGTTCCAGCAAGGATTCGAAGATCAGCCTGGTCATCTGGTAGGCAAGATCGTCAGACACGGCCGAGGAGGTCACAAGATAATTGACGACGGCCGCGGTCGGCACGTCCTTGTCCTGGCCGGTGTAGGTGTTGGCCGGGATCGTCGCGGCAATGAAGGGCGGACCGATCTTGTCGACGATCTCCTTCGGCACCGACACCACATTGATCTGGCTCGACGTGCTCAAATCCTTCAGCGAGGCAACGCCAAGGCCTGCCGATTGCAACGTGGCGTTGAGCTGGCGGTTCTTCATGAGGTCGACGGATTCGGCAAACGGCAGATACTCGACCTTGCCGAGATCCTTGTAGGTCATCCCGGCCGCGGAAAGGATCGCGCGCGAATTCAGCTCGGTGCCGGATTTCGGCGCGCCGACCGACAGGCTCTTGCCCTTGAGATCAGCCAGCGTCTTGATGCCGCTCTCGGCGGTAGCGACGATCTGGATATAGTTCGGATAGATCGCCCCGATGGTGCGCAGCTTGTCGAGCTTGCTCTTGAAGCCGGCTTCCTCGTCGCCGTCCCAGGCGGCCTTCAGGGAATCGCCGAGCGTGAAGGCGAGTTCGCCGCGGCCCTGCTGCAGCAACACCAGGTTCTCGACCGAGGCCTTGGTGGCCTGCACCTGGGTTTTCACGTTCGGAATCTTGTCCGTGTAGATCTTCCCGATCGCGACGCCCAGCGGGTAATAGACGCCGGATGTGCCGCCGGTGAGAATATTGATGAAGCCCTGGGCCATCGCAGATGGCGCCGGCAGGACAAAAGCGGATGCGACGGCCAGCGCCGCCAGCCTCGAAAAGAATGACATGAATCTACCCCTAGATCGCGCGCCGGGAATTGACCGGACGCGCGGTCGGCGGTCAACCGGCTTACCTGGCCTGAAGGCGAAGGGCTGACCGGCGTTTTTGCAACGCAAGCAGGTTCCGCTCCACCCGAAAGTCGGTAGCCGAAAGCCCCTTGCCACGGTTCCCCAAAGTAGGGTCAATGCGCTCCAAGAGGGCCCGCCGAGGCCTTCAGGCTCCGGGGAAAACATGGCGGAAGACCCATCAACTCAGCGCAAGCCCAATGACGAAGTCATCGCCGTTTCCGACGAGGCGCTGCAAAAGGCGGAAGCCTTCGTCGAGGCCGAGGAAGGCGCCGCCAACCGCTTGATGGGCTGGCCCGGGCGGATCTCGACCGCCATCGCGGTGGCGATGAGCCTGTTCCATCTCTACGCCGCCTACGCGATCGTGCCGACCCAGGAGCTGCGCTACATCCACGTCGCTTTCACGCTGGTGCTGAGCTTCCTGCTGTTTCCGCTGGCGACGCGTTTCCGCAACCGCGTGCGCTGGTGGGACGTGGTGCCGGGCATCTTTGCGGTAGCGACCATCGTCTATGCGCTGTGGGGCGGCGATGATTTCACCGACCGCGCTGCCGTACCCGACCGCTGGGACGTGGTTGTCGGCATTATCTTCATCGTGCTGGTGCTGGAGGCGACACGGCGCACCACCGGATGGATCATGCCGGTGGTCTCGCTGTTCTTCATCGCCTACGCGATGCTGGGTCCGCATCTGCCGGCGCCCTGGACCCATCGCGGCTACGACGTGGCGCGCCTGGTCGGTCATCTCTTCATCACGCTCGAAGGCATCTTCGGCGTTGCGGTCGACGTGTCAGCCACGCTGATCATCCTGTTCACGATCTACGGCGCTTTCCTGCAGCAGTCCGGCGCCGGAAAATTCTTCATCGACTTTTCCCTCGCCCTGATGGGCGGCAAGCCGAACAGCGCCGGGCGCACCGTGGTGCTGTCCTCGTTCCTGCTCGGCGGCCCCTCCGGCTCGGGCGTCGCCACCACGGTGATGATCGGCACCGTGGCCTATCCGATGATGGAAAAGGCCGGCTTCGAGAAGAACGCGGCCGGCGGATTGCTGGCGGCCGGCGGTCTCGGCGCCATCCTGTCGCCGCCCGTACTGGGCGCGGCCGCCTTCCTGATCGCCGAGTTCCTCAAGATCAGCTATCTCGACGTGATCTGGATGGCGACCATCCCGACCTGTCTCTACTATCTGTCGCTGCTGATCATGGTGGAACTGGACGCTAAGAAGTTCGGCGCCAAGGACGTGTCGTTCAAGCCCGAGCTGACGCTCGGCCAGATGACGATGCGCTACGGCTTCCACTTCATCTCGCTGCTCGCCGTGGTCGTGTTCATGGTGGTCGGCTATTCGGCGACGCTGTCGGTTTTCTATGCCACCGCCGTCACCTTCGCGCTGAGCTTCCTGCGCAAGGACACGGCGCTGGTGCCGAAGAAGCTGCTGAAGGCGTTGTCCGACGGTTCGATCGGCGCGCTCAATGCCGCCACCACCTGCGCCTGCGCCGGCATCGTGGTCGGCATCGTGACGCTGACGGGATTGGGGCTGAAATTCTCCTCCATCGTGATCAGCTATGCCGGCGGCAGCCTGCTGCTGACGGCGATCTACACCTCGCTGATCGTCTGGATCATCGGCCTGGCCGTACCCGTCACGGCGTCCTACATCATCTGCGCCGTGATCGCCGCGCCCGCGCTGATCAAGTTAGGGGTACCCGACTACGCCGCGCACATGTTCATTTTCTACTATGCCGTGCTGTCGGAAGTTTCGCCGCCCACCGCGCTGTCGCCCTTTGCCGCAGCCGCAATCACCGGCGGCGATCCCTACAAGACCACGCTGCAATCCTGGAAATATACGCTACCCGCCTTCCTGGTGCCGTTCGTCTTCGTACTCGACCCGCAGGGCCCGGGCCTGCTGCTCGCCATCCCCAAGGGCGGCTCGTGGGTCGATATCGTCGAGATAGTGATCAAGACCACCTTCGGTCTGATGGCGCTGGCGGCCTGCGCCCAGAACTGGGCGCTGCGACAAAATACGCCGATTGAGCGCGGCCTGCTTCTGCTATCGGGATTGCTGCTGGTATTCCCGAGCCTGATCGAGGCGATCGTCGAATGGCTGATCGGGCGCGATATCAGCTACACCTATCTGCCGGGGCTGATCATCGGCTTCGGCGTGCTGCTGTGGCAGGCCAGAACACGAATGCCGCAACCGGCGCCGACCATTTGAGGAGGAAACGAGAATGACAAGAACAACAAGAACCGCGGCAATCCTGGCCGTTGCGCTTTCCGCAAGCCTTGCCGGCATCGCCTATGCGCAGCAGAAGGTGATGTCGATCGGCACCGGCGGCACCGGCGGCGTTTATTACCCGCTCGGGGGCGCGGTCGCCAACGTGCTGTCGAAGAGCCTTCCCAACGTGCAGGCCACCGCCGAAGTCACCGGCGGCTCGATCGACAATCTCAAGCTGATCGGCGCGGGCAAGAGCGAGCTCGGTTTCACCATGGCCGACGCCGCGCTCGACGCCATGAACGGGCAGGACAAGTTCAAGAGCGGCAAGCTGCCGTTGCAGGCGCTGCTCGTCGTCTATCCGAACCGCATGCATGTGGTGACGGTGGAAGGCACCGGCATCAACACCATGGCGGACCTCAAAGGCAAGCGCGTCTCGACCGGCTCGCCCGGCGGCGCCACCGAAGTCATGGCCTTCCGCGTCATCGAGGCCGCTGGCCTCGACAAGGACAAGGACATGACCCGCGAACGGCTCGGCGTCGCCGAGTCCGTCAACGCCATCAAGGACCGCAAGATCGACGCCTTCTTCTGGGTCGGCGGCATTCCGACCGCGGCCGTCACGGATCTCGCCGCGTCGCCCGGCATCAAGATGAAGCTGATCGACCATGGCGATCTTGCCGAGAAAATGAACGCCAAATACGGCAAGCTCTATACGGCGAGCAAGATCAAGGGTGGCTCGTATCCCGGCTACGACAAGGACAACTCGATCACCGAGGTCTGGAACCTGATCGTCACCGGCGACAAGATGAGCAACGAGGACGCCTACAGCATCGTCAAGACGCTGGTGGAGAAGAAGGCCGACATCGTCGCCGTTCACAAGGAGGCCGAGAGCTTCTCGCTCGACAACCAGGTGCAGGACCGCTCGCCGATCCCGTTCCACCCGGGCGCGCTGAAATACTTCAAGGAGAAGGGCATCGGCGGCTAAACGGTTGCACTTCTTCTCCTTTCGTATGACCGCAGCTTCTGCGAGCCGCGGTCAATTCTTTACGGTCCGGCAGTGACAGCCCTTGCCACAACTGCCTAAAAAGGCGTCAATAGACCGCAATTGAGCCCCAGACTGAATTCAACGATGCAGTCCCAGCGGGCCGGAACCATGCGAACATGGCACCGATGAAGACCATGAGGAAGACGGCCGCAGCGCTCGCACTGGTGCTCGTGACGGGCTTGGCGCTGGCCGGCATCGTCCGGGCCGAGCAGAAGCAATTGTCGATCGGTACCGGCGATCCCGGTGGTGTTTATTTCCCGCTCGGCGGCGCGGTTGCCAACGTGCTGGCCAAGGCGTTGCCCGGCCTGCATGCCACCGTCGAGGTCACCGGCGGCTCGGTCGACAACATCAAGCTGATCGCGACCGGCCAGAGCGATCTCGGCTTCACCATGGCCGACGCCGCGATGGACGCGGTCCAGGGGCAGGACAAGTTCAGGAACAACAAGGTGCCGTTGCAGGCGCTGCTCGTCGTCTATCCCAACCGCATGCATGTCGTGACCATCGAGGGCACGGGGATCGAGACGCTCGCCGACCTCAAGGGCAAGCGCGTCTCCACCGGCTCGCCCGGCAGCGCCACCGAGATCATGGCCTCGCGCGCCATCGAGGCCATCGGCCTCGACAAGGACAAGGACATGCATCGCGAGCGGCTCGGCGTCGCCGAATCCGTCAACGCCATCACCGATAAGCGCATCGACGCCTTCTTCTGGGTCGGCGGCATACCGACCGCCGCGATCGCCAGTCTCGCCACCACCGCCGGCGTCAAGATGAAGCTGATCGACAACGCCGACGTCGCCGCGAAGATGAACGAGAAATACGGCAAGCTCTACAGCAAGAGCCGCATCAAGGCCGGCACCTATCCCGGCTACAAGACCGACAGCGACGTCGTCGAGGTGTGGAACCTGATCGTCACCGGCAACCGGCTCAGCGACGAGGAGGCCTACAACGTCGTCAAGACCCTGGTCGAGAAGAAGGACGACATCGTCAAGGTGCACAAGGAAGCCGAGAGCTTTTCGCTCGACAACCAGGTGCAGGAGCGTTCGCCGGTGCCCTTCCACCCCGGCGCGCTGAAATACTTCAAGGAGAAGGGCGTCGGCGGATAGGAGGCATCAGCCCCCGCGTCGCTCGCAATTTTGAAGCGCCTCGGCGCGCGCAATCAGCCGCTTTGCGTTGGAATAAGTGGGCACCTCGACCAGCGCGCCGTCGAGCTCGACGCGGCCGCCGCCGCGTTCGCGCGCCGCCTCGAATGCGCTCACAATATCGCGGGCGCGGCGAAGGTCGTCCACGCCGGGCGTCATCACGCCGTTGACGATGGCGGCATGCGCGGGATCGACCAGGCTTTTGGCGACATAGCCGAGCCGGCGTGCATAGCGCGTCTCACGCTCGACGCCCTCGGCGTCGCTGAACGTGTAGGGGCAAGGACGGCCTTGAGCTGGCCTATTGCCGGCAGCGTTTCATCGTCGAATGC
>JAKFVP010000577.1 GCA_021732175.1 Bradyrhizobium sp. | reverse complement strand
GCCTCGAAGCGGTCGCGCGCGGCGTGCACCTCGGCTTCGGCTTGCTCGCGCGCCCGCTGCACCTCGGCCTGCCGGATCGCGCCGTGCGCGGCGACCTGCAGCAGCGGGATGAAATCGCCGCCGGTGGTGTTCGTCACGGCATCGCAGGACTCAGCCATTGCCGTCACCGCGCTGAAGGCCGGCGCGGCCGACTATCTCGTCAAGGACACCGGCGGCGCGCCCGGAATCTGCAGGATGCGTTCCAGCGTTTCGATGCCGTCCAGGCCGGGCATGTATTGGTCGAGCGCGATCACGTCGATGCCGCCCTGCGCGAGGCGTTCGAGGCCCTGGCTGCCGCTTCCGGCATGCACGACGGCAAAGCCCGCGCGCGTCAGGCCGCGCTCGACCAGCCGGGCCAGCGCCGGGTCGTCGTCGATATAAAGCAGGGTGGGCGCGCGGAGGGTCATGAGGCGGCTTCGGGAACCTTGATCACGGAAAAGAACAGGCCAAGCTGCCGAATGGCGTTGGCGAAACTTTCGTAATTCACGGGCTTGGTGATGTAGACGTTGCAGCCCAGTTCGTAGCAGCGCTTGATTTCCTGGGAATCGTCCGTCGTGGTGAGCACGACGACGGGCGTCGATTTCAGAAAACTGTTTTCCTTGATGCGCTTCAGTATGTCGATGCCGGTCATGTCCGGCAGGTTGAGATCGAGCAATACCAGCAGCGCCTGTCCCTTGCGCTCGCTGCCGGTTCCATCCTTGCCGAACAGATAGTTCACCGCGGATGTACCCGATGTGAACGGCACGATCTCATTGTTGACACCGGATCGCCGGATATTGCGTTCGATCAGACGCGCGTGCCCCTCATCGTCCTCGATCATGATGATGGTGACGGGATTAGTCATTCCTGCTGTTCCTGACGCTTGCGTTCCACTGGATCGGCAAGGTCACCGTGAAGGTGCTGCCGTGGTTGAGTTCTGAATTGACCGATATCGTCCCGCCGAGGCGCCGCACCAGTGCCCGGACATGTGCAAGTCCTATGCCCTGGCCGGGCTTGTCCTGGGTGCCGGCGCGGCGGAACAGGTCGAATATGCGCTGATGGTCCTTGGCGTCGATGCCGCGGCCATTGTCGACGATGTCGAACACCGCAAAGCCGAGCTTGGTGCGTCCGCGAACCTCGATGTCGCCGGGCACGCCGGGCCTCAGATATTTCAGCGCGTTGTCGATCAGGTTGGAGAAAATCTGCTCCAGCGCGAGACGGTCGCTGACGATGTCGGGCAGGGCGCCGATGCGGATTTGCGCATCCGCCTCGGTGGCCTGGTGCGCTACCGAAGAGCCGATGTTCTCGATCAACTCGCGCATCTTGATGGGCTCCGGCGCAAACTGCCGGCGTCCCTCGCGGGTGAGGTTCAGGATCGCCGATATCAACCGGTCCATCCTGGCGATCGACGATTTGATGAAGCCGATCGCCTCGGAGAAATCTTCGCATAGTTGCTTGTCGGCGCCTTCGAGCGCCGGTTCAGCGCCATCGGTAGCATCTTCCGGCGCTGACGGCACCAGCGCAGCGACCCGGCCGAGACGCGCGATGCGCCTGAAGATGTCGCCCCGCAGCTCTTCCAGCTCGCTGGTAAAGCCCATGATGTTGACCAGCGGCGAGCGCAGATCGTGGCTGACGATATAGGCAAAGCGCTGAATTTCGTCATTGGCCTCGCGAAGATCGGCGGTGCGCTCATCGACCGTGAATTCGAGGTTGAGATTGGCGTCGCGGAGCCTCGCCTCGGCCTCGTCGCGGGCGCGCGAGGAACGCCGCACCAGGAAGATCGAAACGCCGGCAAGCGCGATCACCATGCCGGAGCCGGCAATGGTGACGCTGGAAGCCATCACTTGGCTGCGGTCGGCGGCGATGGTGCGCGTTGCCAGCAGCCGCTCTTCCTCGATCCGCATCGCCGCGCCGACATCGCGGATGGTGATCGCGGTCCCGCCTGCGGCAGCGTCCAGCACCAGCGCGCTGGCTCCGGCCGGATCATTCTGCTCGATGAACTTTATCTCCCTCTTGAATTGGTCAAGGCGAGTGTCGATGGCCGTTCGGAGTTTTTTGATGTTCGCTGCTTGAGCGGCATTGTCTCCGATCATCTGCGCGAGCTTGTCGGCATAAGGCTGAATGTTGGCGACGGCAGTCTCGTGATCCCGCCGAAAGTCCTGGCTTTGGGTAAGCAAAAAACCGCGTGCGGCGCTCTCGGCGCGGCGGATTTCAAGGAGCAGCGCGTTGATCTGGTTCTCGGCCTCGACGGTATGCGTCACCCAGCCCGAGTCGTTGCGCGCCTTGTTGACGAGCAGCACCGAGGCAATGCTGATGGCGACCAGGATGAGGAATCCGGCCGTCAGAAGCACGATCTGGCCTAACGCGCCCCGGCGCGAAGGATCAGGCAAAGCGAGTGGCATAGACAAACGGAATGATTGCCCCTGACAGAAAATCCCCGACCTCAACGCCCGGGTTCCAGGATGGTTCCAAGGGAAGCGGGAACTTTTTCGGGGGTATCAACCAACCGGCGGCTGGCCGGCCAAGTACTGCTCGAGCCAGTGGATATGGTAGTCGCCGTCGATGATCGAGGGCTCGCGCACCAGCGCCCGGAACAGCGGCAGCGTGGTCTCGATGCCGTCGACCACCATCTCGTCCAGCGCACGGCGCAGCCGCATCAGGCACTCCTGCCGGGTCTTGCCGTGCACGATCAGCTTGCCGACCAGGGAGTCGTAATAGGGCGGGATGACATAGCCCTGATAGACCGCCGAATCGATCCGCACGCCAAGACCACCCGGCGGATGGAACTGGTTGATACGGCCCGGCGAGGGCCGGAAGGTCTGCGGGTTCTCCGCATTGATGCGGCATTCGATGGCGTGGCCGATGATCTGCACTTCGTCCTGCCGCGCCGGCAGGTCGCCGCCGGCGGCGATGCGGATCTGCTCCAGCACGAGATCGATATCGGTGATGCTCTCGGTAACGGGATGCTCGACCTGGATACGGGTGTTCATCTCGATGAAGTAGAACTCGCCGTCCTCGTAGAGGAATTCGATGGTGCCGACGCCGAGATACTTCATGTCCCGCATCGCCTTGGCGCAGGTCTCGCCGATTTTTGCACGCTGAGCGGCGGAGAGGACGGGCGAGGGGCCTTCTTCCCAGACCTTCTGGTGGCGGCGCTGCAGCGAGCAGTCGCGCTCGCCGAGATGGATGGCGCCGCCGCGGCCGTCGCCGAGGATCTGGATTTCGATGTGGCGCGGCTTGGTCAGGTATTTCTCGAGATAGACGGAGGCATCGCCGAAGGCCGACTTGGCTTCATTCGACGCGGTGGAGATCGCCAGCGCAAGGTCTTCGGCAGTGTGCGCGACCTTCATGCCGCGCCCGCCGCCGCCGGCTGCGGCCTTCACCAGCACGGGAAAGCCGATCTCCCTGGCGATCGCCATCGCGTCGTCTTCAGCAGTTACGCCGCCGTCGGAGCCGGGCACCACGGGAATGCCGAGGCGTTTTGCCGTGCGCTTGGCCTCGATCTTGTCGCCCATCAGGCGGATGTGCTCGGCCTTGGGGCCGATGAAGTCGAGATTGTGCTCGGCGAGAATTTCGGCGAATCGCGCATTCTCCGACAGGAAGCCGTAGCCGGGATGCACGGCATCGGCGCCGGTGATCTCGCAGGCCGCGAGCAGCGCGGGAATGTTGAGATAGCTGTCCTTGGACGGCGGCGGGCCGATGCAGACGCTCTCGTCGGCGAGCCGCACATGCATGGCGTCGGCGTCCGCAGTGGAATGCACCGCGACGGTGGAGATGCCGAGCTCCTTGCAGGCCCGCAGCACGCGAAGCGCGATCTCGCCGCGATTGGCTATGAGGATTTTATCGAACATGTGTTTCCAACGGGCGAGTAGCGAATAGCGAATAGGGGGAGAAGCGGACCATTCGCTATTCGCTACTCCCTATTCGCTCACTCAATGATCATCAGCGGCTCGCCGAACTCGACCGGCTGGCCGTCCTCGACGAGGATCTGCGTCACCGTGCCGGCGCGCGGCGACGGAATCTGGTTCATCGTCTTCATCGCCTCGATGATCAGCAGCGTCTGTCCGGCCGAGACCTTGGTGCCGACCTCGACAAACGGCTTTGCGCCGGGCTCCGGCGACCAGTAGGCGGTGCCGACCATCGGGGAGGGCACGACGCCCGGATGCTTGGAGAGATCGGCGCCGGCGGAAGGCGCCGCGGCAACGACCGCGGCAGGCGCGGCGGCGGCCGGCGCATAGGCCGACGGCACGGCGGCGGCGACGCTGATATTGCGCGCGACGCGCACGCGCAGGCCCGCGCGCTCGATCTCGATCTCGGTGAGGCTGGTCTCATCCAGCAGCAGCGCAAGCTCGCGGATGAGCGCGCTATCGTCGTTCTTGGAGGCTTTGTCGGCTGGCTGGCGCGCCATGATCTTGATCCGAAACTTTCTGTCTGGTGACGGCTGAATGCGTCAGGCTTGGCTTGGAAGTCAGTTGGTCTTCTTGGCGCCGATCTTGGCGGCAAGACCCGATATCGCGAGCCGGTAGCCTTCGATGCCGAAGCCGGTCAGGCTGGCAAAGGCGGCCATGGCGGTGAAGGAGTGGTGGCGAAAACTCTCGCGGGTATGGACGTTGGTGATGTGAACCTCCACCGTCGGGATGTTCACGCCCTTGATCGCATCGTGCAACGCGATCGAGGTGTGGGAATAGGCGGCCGCATTGATGATGATGCCGGCGGCCTTGTTCTTGTGCGCCTCGTGGATGATGTCGACCAGTTCGCCCTCGTGGTTGGACTGGCGGCAATCGGCCTTCAGTCCGTAAGCAGCGGCGGTCTCGACGCAGAGCTTTTCGACGTCGGCAAGCGTGAAATGGCCATACTTCTCCGGCTCCCGGATTCCCAAGAGATTCAGGTTGGGACCGTTGAGCACATAGATTGTTTCGGCTGACGCCTTGGCCATGAATTTCCCGGCAAGGTGGCTGTGGGTGGGCCGCGTTATAGGTAACAACGCGGCCAAGGGGAAGCCTTTAAGCCTCCCGAAAGGGCGGTTAAGGGGCTCATCCACTTGCCGAGAAATCCGGCAAAAGCTATGGAAATCGTTGAATTAACCAAGGCGGGAGGATGGTTCCGCGCCGCTCGTCCGTCCACGCAAAAGGGGCGGGCATTGCTGCCCGCCCCCGATGCCGACATTTCGAGGCGTTAGCCCTCGATGATGTAGACGATCTCACGCGTCTGCGGACGCACGATGACGTAGCGGCCGTGGATCAGCACCACCTCATAACCGCGCCACTCCGGATAGATTTCGACGATCCGGGGCGGAAGCGGTACGAAGCGGACCGAAGCCGGCAGTACCGTACCGACGGAGACGTTCACGTTGATGTTGGTCTCCTGGATTCGCTCCGACTTGATGGCGGAAACGATCTGGGTCTGCTTCTCCGGCGGAGGCGCTGCGACACGGGCCGAGGTCGCGGCGTTACCGGTGGTCTGCGCGCCGCCTTCCTTGGTCTGGGTCTGGGCGCGATTGTTGTCCATCGTGCCCTTGGTATCGGACGAGCTCTTCTCGCCCTTCTGACCCATCTCACCCTTCTGGCCCATCTTGTCGTCGCGGCTCATCGAGGAGCCAGCCTTGTCGTCGTGACCCTTGGTGGTCGCGCCGCTCTTGTCGGGGGCCTGGCCAACCGTGGCCTTCTCACGGCCCTCGGTCTTCATGTCCTTGCCGCCCTTCAGGTCCTCGGCCTGCTTCGCAGCAGCCGGCGCCTTCTCGGACTGCGTGGACTTCATACCGGATGAGGGCGGAGCGGACTCACGCTGCTGCGGTGCAGACTGCACTGCGCCGCCGCCCGCGGGAGGCGCGCTCTGCTGGACGGTGGAACCAGCGCCACCTTCCTTCATGCCGCCGGTGCCCTGTGCATTTGCAAAGCCGGTGCCGGCGAGCAGTGCCGCGGTGGCGACCGAAATCAGGAAGCGATTCGTCATAGGTTATTCCTCCAGTGTAATCATTGCCCGGGCCGACAACGAAGCGGAGCACGCGATGTTCCGGAACAAAGCGGTTCCCTGCGGATTTCTTTGATGAATGCGCGATGAACCGAAATGCCCGCAAAGCGACGCAAACGAAAAGGGCCGGCGCGAACGCCGGCCCTTCATCGATTGATACGATTGGTTCGCGCGGTTCAGCAGGTCGCCTTGCCGCAGCGCGCGGTCGAGATCTTCTCGCGCAGGGCTTCGAGGCCGACCGCGCCGATCACGATCTGCTTGCCGATTACATAGCTCGGCGTGCCGTTCATGCCGAGCGAATCCGCCAGCTTGAGGTTTTCCTCCAGCGTTGCCTTCACCTCGGCGCTGCCGAGATCCTTTTCCAGCTTCGCCATGTCGAGGCCGGCCTCCTTGGCCGCGGCAAGCGCGCGCGCCTTGTCGGCGGCGCCGCGCCCGGTGAGCAGCTTCTGGTGGAAGTCGAGATATTTCTTGCCGGTCGGGTCCTGCATGCGCACGGCCACCGCCACCTGCGCGGCCTCGACCGAGCCCTGGCTCAGCACCGGAAATTCCTTCAGCACCACCTTCAGCTTCGGATCGGACTTCATCAGATCCATCATGTCGTTCATGGCGCGTTTGCAGTAGCCGCAATTGTAGTCGAAGAACTCGACGAAGGTGACGTCGCCGTCCTTGTTGCCGAGCGTGACGCCGCGCGGCGAGTTGAAGATGGCGTCGGAATTCTTGGCAATGCTGGCCTGATGCTTCTCGGAATCGGCAGCGGCCTGGCGCTTGCTGAGCTCGTTCATCGCCTCTTCCAGGACTTCGGGATTCTTCAGCAGATATTCGCGGACGATCTTCTCGATGTCGCTGCGCTGGACGTCGGAGACACCCTGGGCGGTCGCGGCCTGCGGCGCCGCGCCAAGGGCAAGCGCGAGCAGGGCGGGGGCGATCAGGCGGAACGGGCGCATTTTCTATTCCTTTTCGAGCGATCGGCGAGAGGGGCAGGCCGAAAATCCCCTGCTACTCAATACGTACTAAACGAGCCGAAGTTTACGGCTAGTTGTTTTTTTGTCCCGGCATCGGCCTGGCGCTCACAATGTCGTCAGCCTTGACCCAGCCGGGGGTGCCGATGGCAAAGCGCGTCTTGGCGCGCGAGGCAAGCTCGCGGGCGGTCTTGTTGTCGCCGCGCAGGAACGCGGCCTGCGCGGAGGCAAGGTCGGCCTGCGCATAATCGCCCTTGCGGCCATAGGCCATGGCGAGCTGTAAATAGCCGATCGGGGCCTCGGTCTCCCGCGCCACCGCGGCGCGCAGGATCGCGATCGCCTCGTCGGTGTAGGCCTTGTCGTTGGAGGCCACCAGTGCCTGGCCGAGCAGCATCTCGATCAGCGGTGCGTTGTGCGAGAGCTGCACGGCCTTGCGCAGCGGCGCAATCGCCTCTGCCGGGCGGCCGCCCTCGAGCAGCGCCTGACCGCGCACCTCGTAGAAATAGGGGTTGTTCGGCTGCTCTGATATCAGTGCGTCGATCTGGGCGATCGCCGAACGCAGGTCGCCGTGACGGTAGGTGACGATGGCGCGGGCATAGCGCGCCGGCAGGCTGTTGTTGGACGAGGGATAGCGGCGGTAGACCGTGTCGGGCCGTTCCATGAAGGCCGATATCTTGGCGCGCACCATGTCGTGCCGAAGCTGCAGCGCCGGATCGTCCTTCTTGTCCCAATAGGGGCTCGATCGGGCGAGGCCCTCCAACGCCTGAACGCGGTCGAAGGGCATCGGATGCGACTGCAGATAGGGATCAGCGCCGCGCGCGGCGAACATGCTGTCGCTGGTGAAACGCTTGAACGTCTCGTACATGCCGCGCGCGGACTGGCCGTTGGCGGTGAGGTACTTCACGCCGGCGCGGTCGGCGTTCTCTTCCTGCTGACGCTGATACGAGAGCAGGTTGCGGCGGATCATTTCCTGCGGCGCCTGTATGGCGGCGGCGCCCGCCTGCGTCAGGCCGCTGCCGGCCCCGCCGCTTTTCGCGCCCGCCACCAGCGCGCCGGCGCCGAGCAGCATGGCAATGATCAATTGGGTCTGCGCATTGGCGAGTTGCTCGCGGATTTTCGCCAGATGCCCGCCGGCGAGATGGCCGGTCTCATGCGCCAGCACGCCGATGATCTGGTTCGGCGTCTCCGACTGCATGATCGCGCCGGTATTGACGAAGATGCGGCGGCCGTCGGCAACGAACGCGTTGAAGCTGGGCTCGTTGATGATGACCATCTGGATGTTCTGCTTCTCCAGACCCGCCGCCCGCAAAATGGGGCGGGTGTAGTCGCGCAGCAACTGCTCGGACTCGGCGTCCCGGATCAACGGAAGACCCTGGGCCGACGCGGCCATCGGAGCGAGCGCGATCGCCGCTGATGTGGCGAATGCGAGGACCCTGGCGGTCCTGCTGCGGGGCGCGATGAGAAGCATGGAACGGTCGATAATGATTGGCTGTAGCCTTTAGAGGCGATATGTCCTTAGAAACCGCCGAATAAGGCTAGTTCGGGGCACCAAAACCCCGTTTTCGGCATTTGCGGGGTCAGATAGCAGATATCCATGCTCGATGCGACATTAAGAGAACGCGCCGGACGCCTGTTGAAGGCCTCGGGACGCAGCGAAGTTCCCCCGTTCATGGTGATGGACGTGATGGCGGCAGCGGCGCGAATCGAGGCCGCGGGCGGTCACGTCATCCATATGGAAGTAGGGCAGCCGGCAGCGCCCGCGCCGAAGACGGCGATTGCCGCCGCCCATGCTGCGCTGGATCAAGCGCGGATCGACTATACGTCCGCGCTCGGGATCCCCTCGCTGCGCGCGCGCATCGCGCGGCATTACCGGCAGACGTATGGTTGCGATGTCGACCCCGAACGCATCGTGGTCACGACCGGCTCGTCCGGCGGTTTCATCCTCGCGTTCCTCGCGATGTTCGAGCCGGGCGATCGCGTTGCGGTGACGGTTCCCGGCTATCCGCCGTACCGGCACATCCTCACCGCGCTCGGCTGCGAGCCGGTGCTGATCGAGACCACGAGCGAAACCCGCCATGCGCTGACCGGCGAGGCGCTGCTTGCGGCGCATCGCAAGACGCCGCTGAAGGGCGTGCTGGTCGCAAGTCCCGCCAATCCGACGGGAACGATGATGTCGCGCGAGGCGCTGACCAATCTGATGCACGCCGCCGACAGCGCCGGCATCCGCTTCATCTCCGACGAGATTTATCACGGGCTCGACTACGCCTTTCCGGCGGTGACAGCCGCGTCACTCTCTCCCGATGCGCTCGTCATCAATTCCTTCTCGAAATATTTCTGCATGACCGGATGGCGGGTCGGCTGGATGGTGGTGCCGGAAGTGCTGGTCCGGCCGATCGAGCGGCTGCAGCAGAATCTGTCGATCTCGGTGCCGACGCTGTCGCAGATCGCGGCGGAAGCCGCGTTCGACGGCCGCGAGGAGATGGAAGCGATCAAGCACGGCTATGAAGAAAACCGCCGCATCCTGATCGAGGGCCTGCCGCGGGCGGGGCTGACGAAATTCCTGCCGGCGGATGGCGCCTTCTACCTCTATGCCGATGTCTCCGATTTTACCGCTGACAGTTTCGACTTCGCCAAGGCGATGCTGGAAAAGGCTGGCGTCGCGGCCACCCCCGGGGTCGATTTCGATCCGATCCACGGCCGCTCGTTCATCCGCTTCTCCTATGCCCGTTCCGCAGACGAGATGCGGGAGGCGGTGACGCGGATCGCCGCCTGGCTTAAGTAGCCCCAGTCTTTTTCCTGCCCCGGAGCAAACCTTGCCTGCCATGTCGACGTCGCGTTCTGCCGCCATCCGCCAATTCCCTCTCGTATCCAAACTGTGGCCGGGCCACGAAGCTGTGGGGGCGGACCTCTTGCGCGCAATCATCCTGATTGCCGCCGGAACCGCGCTGCTGGCGCTGTCGGCGAAAGAGAACCTGCCGCTGCCTTA
>JAKFVP010000576.1 GCA_021732175.1 Bradyrhizobium sp. | reverse complement strand
CGCCAGCGCGAACAGGCCGCCTAGAATGGTGCGCACGCCGGGCCCGAGCAGGCCGGCCTCGATCGAGTAGCGCACCATGAAGAATCCGCCGAGCGCCAGCGTGAGGCCGCCGACCCAGACCACCCAGCGCGTGCCAATGCGCTCCTCGAAGCCGGGCTGGGCCGTGGGCGGTGGTAGCGAGGAATCGGCCGGAGGAAGGGACATCGCCGGTACAGCCTGCGGCATCGGCCCCGGCGCAATCGGCGGCGCTGTTTCGGCCGTGGTGGAGACGCTCTCCACCGGCGCGGCGGCAGGGCGCGGCGGCTCCTGCTGCGGCAGCGGCGGCGGGGCGGCAACGGGCCGTGCCGGCATCGCGCGGGCGGCGGCTTCCAGCGCCTCGATGCGCATGCGCAGCTCGGAGGCCTGGTTGAACGACCTGATGGCGACGATCAGCGCGACGACGGCGAGCGCAATCGGAAAGAAGAATTCCAGCAGCATCGATTCTCTCCGGCAACCAGCCTGATCTACGGGCGCGCCCTGTCAAGATTCCCGGGCGTGACGACGTTCGTCATCACGCCCAATTTCGTTTCGAGCATGATCATGCTCTAGCGCCGCGCGCGCACGCCAAGACCCGGCGCGGGACGCTCCTGCAGCACTTCACGGCGGAAGCGAAACAAGGCGGCCGGCCGGCCACCGGTCTGTGTCGACATAACGCCGGTCGGTTCGACCAGCGCCCCGTTCTCCACCAGGCGACGAAAATTCTGCTTGTGCAGGTGCCGGCCGGAGATGGCTTCGACCGTGCGCTGCAATTCAGTGAGTGTGAACTCGCCGGGCAAAAGTTCAAATACAACCGGGCGGTATTTGAGTTTTGCACGTAATCGGGCGATCGCGGTGGCGAGGATGCGCCGATGGTCGAAGCGCAGGGCAACGCCCAGCTTCGGCAGCGCCTTGCGCGACAAGGCCGCAGCGCGCCCGTCGCGCCGTGCTTCCTCGACGAGGCCGGCCTCGTAGAGCAGCTCATAGCGGTCGAGCACGCGCTCCTCGTCCCATTGCGAGCCGTCGCATCCGAAATACAGCCGTACGCGGTCTTTGCGGGAGAGGGCGCGCGCCTCCTCCGTCTCGGCCGGCTGTGCGGCCCAGCTGATAAGCTCGGGCAAAATGTCGCGTTCGATCATGGCTGGCTTCTCGGTGCGCCAGTCTTCCCACGGGAAGTAACGATACCACGGCTCGAAATGCGCACCCGGTGCACGCTGCGCGTTATCCACTGCGCGCGTGAGCGCGAGATAGCCGATGGAGGCGACGTGGATGTCGGTATCGCCGGGGCCGGTATGCCGGCCGCGGTCGCCGAAAGTGTAGAGCTGCTCGACATAGCCGAGCCGCAAGCCGGCCTGTTCCTGCACCCAGGCGCGCAGGCCAATCTCGAAAGTGCGGTGCGCGACCGCGTCGAACGGGCCGAAAGGCAGGCCGGCGAGATCGTCCGGCCCGCTGCCGGGGGCGATCAGGATCGCCGGCTCATTGCCCTCGATCGCGACGATTGCCGCGGTCAGTCCTATCTCGATCGGCGTCAGAAGCTTGTCGCTCATCCGGCGTCGGTTTCTTCCCTCAATCGAGATCGATGCGGAAGGGTCTGCCTTCGGCCATCATGCTGCCGGGGCCCATCTCCTCCAGCGCGCGCAGCATGCGCCCGTCGCGCCCGAGCAGTCTGTCGGCGATGCCGACGATCAGCCGGTTCGGCTGGGCGATCGGCGAGGCTGCGCGGATCGCCCTGGCGATCGCGATCTCGTCCCTCTGCGGATTGAGCAGGCAGGCCGCGGCAAACGCGCTCGCGGTGGAGCGGCTGATCCCGGCATAGCAATGCACCACCATCGGCGCGGCGCGATCCCAGCCGCGCACGAAGGCGAGCACCTGTTCGACATGGGCTTCGCTGGGGGCGACAAAGCCGTCCATCTGCTCGGTGATGTCGTCCATCGACACCTTCAGATGATTGGCGGGGAGTACCGACACCGGCCGCTGCACCTGCTCGACATTGGCCATCACGGTCAGCACGTGGCTGGCGCCGGTGGCGCGCACGGTGTCGGGAAGGGCAGCGAGCGAACAAACGTGAAGCATGGAATTTCCTTGGGGCTTTTCCCCGAATTATAGGCTCCGCGCCGCGACGGAGAAAGCAGTCATACGTCGCATATTCACCGGACCAGGCTGGCAATTCGCGCCAGGAACTGTTTTTCCGCCTTGGCCGCGGTCCATGGCGTCAGATATTCGCGTTCGGTCGATTCGGGCAGGCCGGGATCGCGGCCGAACAGGCGGCGCGCCTCGGATTCCGAAAAACCGGCCAGACGCGTTGCCTCCAGGAATGCTGCGCCGCGGTCGGCGGCCTTGATCGCCTGCGTGATCTCCTCGGCGATCACGGCCGGCAGGCCGAAGCGGATGTGGATCGCCGACAGCAGGCGCCGCTCCACCACCTTGTAGTCGCCGCCGATCACCGCCTTGAACGGCGAGATCATGTCGCCGATGACGTATTCCGGCGCATCGTGCAGCATCGCCGCGAGGCGAAAGCGCGTGTCGACACGCGGCATCTGCTCGCGCAGCACACATTCGACCAGCAGCGTGTGCTGCGCCACCGAGAAAATATGCGCGCCGGAGGTCTGGCCGTTCCAGCGCGCGACGCGCGCCAGCCCATGGGCGATGTCGGCAATTTCAATGTCGAGCGGCGAGGGGTCGAGCAAATCGAGCCGGCGGCCCGACAACATCCGCTGCCAGGCGCGGTCGTTTTCGTTCGATCGCTTCTTCATTTCACCTTCAGGCGCGGCGAGCGAGGCTTGTGGCCGCAGGTCTCGTGGCAGAAGCAGGTGACGAGGTGGTCGTTGACCATGCCGGTCGCCTGCATGAAGGCGTAGACGATGGTGGGCCCGACGAACTTGAAGCCGCGCGAGGACAATTCCTTGGAAATCTTGATCGACAGCGGCGTCGAGGCCGGCACGCTCGCGGTGGTCTTGAACTTGTTGACCTTCGGCTTGCCGTCGACGAAGTCCCAGAGGAATTTCGAGAAGCCCGGACCCTTCTCCATGATCTCGAGATAGGATTTTGCGCTGGCGACCGCGCCGTCGATCTTGGCGCGGTTGCGCACGATGCCGGCGTCGTTCATCAGCGCGTGGGTCTTCTTCGCGTTGTAGCGCGCGATTTTTTCCGGCTGGAAATCGTCGAAGGCGCGGCGGAAGTTTTCGCGCTTGCGCAGGATGGTGATCCAGGACAGGCCCGCCTGAAAACCGTCGAGGATCAGCTTCTCGTACAGCGCGCGGTCGTCATATTCAGGCACGCCCCACTCGGTGTCGTGATAGGCCATGTAGAAGGGATCATCGCCCGGCCAGGGACAACGCGTCTTGCCGTCGGGATGCTTTCGCGCTGTCTTGCTCATGCGACGGTCTGCTTCGGCGGGAGACGCAATTCGTCCGGGGAGGCGACGCGAAGCGGCAGGCCGCCCGCGGTGAGTTTTGTACCGGCTTCCAGCGCTTCGGCGGCGCGGTCGACGCGAAGCAGCGCAAGGCCGTATTGGCCCGAGGTCGAGCCGATGGTGCCGATCTGCTTGTCACCGGCCATCACGGGCAGGCCGACCTCGGGCGAAAAATCCTCCAGGATGATCTTCACGGTGCGGGTGCGCGCGGTGCCGCGATGCTGCATCCGCGACACGACTTCCTGGCCGACATAGCAGCCCTTGTCGAAATCGACGCCGTTGAGGCGGTCCATGTTGGTCTCGTGCGGGAAGGCGTCGCTGTACATGAAGTCAAGGCCGCCCCGCGGTGCGCCGGAGACGATGCGCTGCAGCTCATAGGCTTCGCTGTCGACGAGCTCGGCGCCGATGACATCGGCGACCTTCTGCTTCAATTCTTCGGGGATGAGGATGCGCCAGCCCAGCGTCTCATTGCGCGGATCGGCAAAGGCGAGCTCCGGCTTCATGGCAGGCTCGCCGTCCCATGCCGCCAGCACGCCCATGCTGTCGGAGAGATTTTCAACCGTCACCTTGGCGCGCAGCTTGTAGAATTTCAGCTTGTCGGCAAGACCCTGCGCCAGCGCGCGGGAGACGTCGAGCAGGAAGCCGCCGCCATGGCCCGCGGGCGCCTCGGTGATGAGGAAATCGACGATGATCTTGCCCTGCGGCGTCAAGAGCGCGCCGAAGCGGCCGAGGCCGGGACGGACCAGGTCGACGTCGGTCGTGACCAGTCCATTGAGGAAATTGCGCGCGTCCTCGCCGCTTACCTTGATGACGCCCCGGTCGGGCAAAAACGCTGCTTTCATGCGGCAAATGGCCTGTTTTCAAGTTCCTTGGGGAAAGGCGGCAAGCCAATATCCCCTGCGAAGTTAAGGCGCTAGAGTGCGCGGAACAAGGCCCGCGCGGCTTGGTAGGTCCTCATCCTGAGGAGCGGGCGTAGCCCGCGTCTCGAAGGATGGCAACGGACACCGTGTGCGGCCATCCTTCGAGACGCCGCTGACGCGGCTCCGCAGGATGAGGACCGAATACGAGGACCGATGAATCAGCGTTTTGACACCATTCTCAAATCCGGCACCGTGGTCAATCAGGACGGCGAGGGCGTCCGCGATATCGGCCTCCGCGAGGGGCGGATCGCCGCCATCGGCGGGCTCAATACCGATTCCGCAGCCGAAGTGATCGACTGCAAGGGCTTGCACATCCTGCCCGGCGTGATGGACACGCAGGTGCATTTCCGCGAGCCCGGGCTGACGCACAAGGAAGATCTGGAGACGGGATCGCGCAGCGCCGTGATGGGCGGCGTCACCGCCGTGTTCGAGATGCCGAACACCAATCCGCTGACCGTCACCGAGGAAGCCTTCACCGCGAAGATGGCGGCCGGGCGCAAGCGCATGCATTGCGATTTCGCGTTCTTCATCGGCGGCACCCGCGAGAACGTCAACCATTTGCCGGAGCTGGAGCGCGCCGAAGGCTGCGCCGGGGTGAAGGTCTTCGTCGGCTCGTCCACCGGCTCGCTGCTGGTCGAGGACGACGACAGCCTGCGCCGCATTTTTCAGGTGATCCGCCGCCGCGCCGCCTTCCATGCCGAGGATGAATACCGCCTCAACGACCGCAAGCCGCTGCGCATCGAGGGCGATCCGCGCTCGCATCCGGTCTGGCGCGACGAGGAGGCGGCGCTGATCGCCACGCAACGCCTGGTCAACCTCGCGCGCGAGACCGGCAAGCGCATCCATGTGCTGCATATTTCGACCAAGCAGGAGATCGAATATCTGCGCGACCACAAGGACGTCGCGACCTGCGAGGCGACGCCGCATCACCTCACCATGGCCGCGCCCGAATGCTACGAGCGGCTCGGCACGCTGGCGCAGATGAATCCGCCGGTGCGCTCGGCCGATCACCGCGACGGCATCTGGATGGGCATCGAGCAGGGCATCATCGACGTGCTCGGAAGCGACCACGCACCGCACACGCTGGAGGAAAAGCAAAAGGCCTATCCGGCTTCGCCCTCGGGCATGACCGGCGTGCAGACGCTGGTGCCGCTGATGCTGGATCACGTCAATGCGGGCCGGCTGTCGCTGGCGCGCTTCGTGGACCTGACCAGCGCGGGGCCTGCGCGGCTCTTTAATATTGCCTGCAAAGGCCGCATCGCCGCCGGCTACGATGCCGATCTCACTGTGGTCGATCTGAAGCGCAGCGAGACCATCACCAACAAATGGGTGGCCTCGAAGGCGGGCTGGACGCCTTATGACGGCGTGCGCGTGACAGGGTGGCCGGTCGGCACCTTCGTGCGGGGAAAACGGGTGATGTGGCAGGGCGAACTGGTGACGCCGGCGCAGGGCGAGCCGGTGCGGTTTCTGGAGACGCTGAAGGCGTGAGCTGGCGCCGCTTGCTCCGCTGTCGTCCCGGCGAAGGCCGGGACCCATAACCACAGGGTTCAGTTGCTTTAGCAAAGCCGTCTACCAGCGCACTTCAGTCACATCCGCCGCGGCGTATGGGTCCCGGCCTTCGCCGGGACGACGCGTGTTGAACCACATGCGCTCTCGTTCTCGCGACACGGTTTGTCCGAGTTTTGCATCTTCATCGGCCCTCTCTTTACAGAGGGCGCAGGGAAGGCCGGGCGCCGACTGCGCCCGTAGATCCCGTGCGCCGGAGCACACGGGCATCCCATGTGCCGAAGCACACGGGCAAAACACTACAGGTACAGCCGAGACATCCCGGCCTTCCCCGCGCAACGGCTTTACGGCTTATACGTGCTCTCCCCGGTGAGCGGCGTTTGTTGTCACCGTTGCCAGGCCCGCACAGGCAGGCCGGATAGACGCCACGGTCGCGGCGCCAGAACCACACGACTTCGCCGTACGCTCCCGGCGTTTCGTCGGGCTCGCCGAAGCAAGCCTGACGCCGCAAGCGTCCATCGCAACCCGCGCCACGCTTCGTGACGACCGCGAAACGCCCCTCATGGCGGCACGGGCTGAGTCGGTTGATACCGTAAATCAGAATTCCGGTAAAGCGAATTTTTTCGATCGCGGGGCTTGACAGCCGAGTCGGGTGAGTTGCCCGTCGTGTCGCAGCGGCAACACTCGTTGTCGTCCCGGCCTGCGCCGGGACGACAGCCGATTTGTGGAGAGAGTTGGCTTACTGCTTCGCCAGCTTCAGCGAGAACTCGCCGTTGCGCACGCGCGAGGGTAGGCCCTCTGCGAATTTCGCCACCGCATCCTCGCCATAGGTCGTCACGAGTTCGGCCAGCGCTGCGAACATGCTGGCTTGCGCCAGGCAATCGCCATCGACGCCGTCGTGGCGGGCTTCCGCCCAGGCCTCGTTGAGGTAGCCGAGCGCGGCCTGTTTCTGCTCGTGATCAGGCATGGGTTCGCGGGCGATGGAATAGGGCGCAGGCTGGCTCATTGCACTCAACGGGATTTCGATGCGTCCCCCGGAACGCATCTGGTGAGGTTGTGTAGCATGGGCTCTCGCCCCGCCTAGGCCAGTTCTTTAGGAAAGGTTAACGCGCCTCTTATTCTTTGCGGTAAAAGTTCCGGTGGCCGGTCAGGCGCTTAGGAAAGATGGTCGAGAATGGCCTGCGGCGTGGCGCAAAGGTGCAGCGCACCAGCTTCGACCAATTCCTCGCGGCTGCCATAGCCATAGAGCACGCCGATGCCGTCGATGCCGTTCTTCCTTGCGCCGACGATGTCATGGCTGCGGTCGCCGATCATGACAGCGCGCGCCGGATCGGTGCCGGTCTGCTCCAGCGCAAAGGCCAGCAGGTCGTATTTGTGTACGCGGGTGCCGTCGAGCTCCGAGCCGAACACGTGCTCGAAATAGGGGGCGAGGCCGAAATGCTCGACGATGCGCGTCGCGAAGACGTGCGGCTTGGAGGTAGCGACGAACAGCCGTGCGCGCGGCTGCAGCGCCGCCAGCGTCGCCTTGATGTCGGGATAGAGGCTGTTCTCGAACAGGCCGACATCGCCAAAACGCTCGCGATAGAGCTCGACGCCGCGGTCGGCGAACTCCTCGCCGATCAGCGTCGCAAAGCTGCCGCGTAGCGGCGGGCCGATGCACCAGGCGAGTTCATCCTGGGTGGGTACGGGGCGGCCGAGCTTCTCCAGCGCATACTGGATCGAGCCGGTGATGCCGGGTTTGGGGTCGGTGAGGGTGCCGTCGAGGTCGAAGAAGATGGTGTCCATGGTCTGCGGGTTTGACCGTTAACTTGTTGTTTTCATGAAGAAGAACTCGCTCCCCCGCAACTGGAAAATGCGCGCGTCGCGCGTTATATTGAGATCATGCGCCGAGATGACGTCATAGCCAAGCTGAGGGCAACCGAACCAGCGCTGCGCGGGTTCGGGGTGGCGGCACTATACCTGTTCGGCTCACATGCACGGGGCGATGCACGGCCCGATTCCGACATCGATGTGTTTGTCGATCCCGCGCCGGGCAAGGCGTTCGGCTTCCTGCCGTTCATGGACGCCCTTGAGACGATACAGCATGCCGTCGGAGAGAATGTCGATTATGGCACGCGCAAGGGACTGCATCCGCTACTCCGGCCGGAGATCGAGCGCGAGGCTGTGCGGATCTTTTGATGGCGGGCCGCTCGTTCCGGATACGGCTCTCAGACATCCGCGAAGAAATCGCGGGCATTAAAGCGCTGACAAAAGACGCCGACGCCGAATCCTTCGCCGCGAGCTGGGCCATGAAGCGCGCGATTGAGCACGCCCTGCTCATCATTGCCGAGGCTGCGAAACACATTCCGGACAATGTGAAGGCAACACGCCCTGAAGTGCCGTGGCAGAAGATGCACGGCCTTGGCAACATGCTGCGGCACGAATACCGCAGGATCGATCCCGACATTCTATGGTCGGTCGTGACCGATCATCTCGACGAGCTCGACCGCGCGGCAGCGGCCCTGCTTGAGGGCTTGCGTGAGTAGTTCGGCGTGCTCGCGCTAGTTGGCATAGCGCGCCGTCAGGTCGCGGGAAATCTTGACGCCTTCGTCGATGTAGCGGCGGACCGCGACGGTGGCGGCCGGCGTGCAGGTCCGGTAGGTCTGCTGGAAACCGTTATAGCCGCGGTTGAAGGCCGCGATCATGCGGGCGCGGCGGTCGCCGCCGGGCGTCTCGGCATCGATCAGCGCCTGCATTTCGTTGCGCCATTTCAGCCCTTCATTGTTGCCGCAGATGCCGCGCAGATAATGCAGCGTGCCGAGGATCTCGGCGAGGCGCTGCAAATCGCCGTCGAACGGTGCAGCCGCATCCTGCGCCCGTGCGGGGGCGGCAAGAACGGCCGAAATCAGCAGGAAAATAGCGGCGAAGCGTTTGGGCATAATCAAGCCCGATATGCCCCCTCAATGGGCTGGAAGCAAGGCGCGAAGGCCGCCTTTCTAGCCCTTTGTTTTCAGGCGTTAATTATCCGCCAGGCGGCCTGAACCACCTCTTGAAGGCCGCCGGTCATCTTGAGCTCGCCCATCTCCTCCGGCCTCAGCCATTCGAAGTCGTCGTGCTCGTCGTTGAGCACGGGTTCCCGCGCCTTCCAGCGCGCGGCAAAGGACATGATCATGTAATGCCCGCTGCCGCCGGCCGAGGGCAGCACCTCGCGCCAGCCGGCGAGGGCGACAATGTCGATGGCAATCGCGGTCTCCTCATCGACCTCGCGATGCAGCGCGGTGTGCAGGGATTCGCCGAATTCGACCCGGCCGCCCGGCAGCGAATAGAAGCCCTTGCCCGGCGAGCGGGCGCGGCGAACCAGGAGCACGCGATCGTCGCGGAAGATCGCGGCGCTGACAGCGAGCTGCGGGCGTTGCGGATGTTGGATCGAATTCACGGTGAGCCTTAAGTGAGAAGATAATTCGTTATCTTACTCCAGCTTCTTCGGAAAGCGTCAGCCCGCCATGATGGTGTCGATATCGGACTCGCTGCCGCCGTTGATGACGCCGCCGGCGAGCGACACCAGCGGCTTGACCCAGCCGGTCGCCTGATCGGCAAGGGTGGCGCGCGTCTTGTCCTGCGAGACCTCGCGCATGGCCTGGCCGACCGCGGTCAGGATCGAGGTCATGGTCGAGCACAGGCGGTCGAACTCGCCGCGGACGGCAGGATGGGCCTGCTCGTAGGCCTCGATGGCAAGGTCGCGCGCCTTGAAGTTGGAGGCGGTGAAATGCTCGGCATAGGACAGCGGGCACCAGAGCAGGAAATCCTCGGCGCATTCGGGCATGTCGGGGATCATCTCGAGAAGCATGATGGCTTCGTTGAAATGATTGAGGTAGTCGGTGGCAAGGCCAGTGCGCGGGTTGATGTTGGCGGCGCGCAGCTGTGCCGCGCGGGCTTCATCAATGCCCGTCGTTGGGTTGGACCGCGCCGCTGTGGAAGCCCCCGAACTCATTGTGACAGTGTTCGCATTTGTCGTTAAAGGGACCTGAACAAGTTCCCTTGTCGGTTGCAGAATGTGCGGTCGCTTCGTAATTACATCCCCCCCGGCGGCGATCCGGCAGGTATTTGGC
>JAKFVP010000392.1 GCA_021732175.1 Bradyrhizobium sp. | reverse complement strand
TTGCAGGCCTGGTGGCGCGGCGCATCGTCTGTTTCTCCAAGGAAGGGCAGGCGATCGGGGCCGGCGAGCGGTTCGGGCTGATCCGCTTTGGCTCGCGGCTCGACGTCTATCTGCCCGACGGCACCAAGCCGCTGGTTTCGGTGGGCCAGACCGCGGTAGCGGGCGAGACGGTGCTGGCCGATTTCCGGATCGGGGACAACGGGCTCGCGTTCCGGTCCAGTTAACCATCGGAAATGGTGGTTTTTGCCGCGGCTTGCGCCGATGGCGGAGGCGGCCGCCGGTTGCTATATTTGAGGTATGGTGCCACTCGATTACAGAACCCCTGAAGGACGCCGCCGCCGCTTCCGCCCGATTCCGGTGCGCATGCTGGTGCCGAACGTCATCACGCTGCTGGCGATCTGCGCCGGCCTCACCGCGATCCGTCTTGCCGTCGAGGGCAAGATGGAGTGGGCAGTGGCCGCCATCGTTTTCGCGGCCGTGCTCGATGGCGTCGACGGTCGCGTTGCGCGCCTGATCAAGGGCCAGTCGAAATTCGGCGCTGAACTGGACTCGCTCGCCGACTTCGTCAATTTCGGCGTGGTGCCCGGGCTGATCCTGTACTTCTGGCAGTTGCACGAGCTCGGCAATGGCGGCTGGATCGCCGCCATGGTGTTCGCGATCTCCGGCGGCCTGCGCCTTGCACGCTTCAACGCCACCATGGACGATCCCAACAAGCCGGCCTATGCCGCGAATTACTTCACCGGCGTGCCCGCGCCGGCCGGCGCGGTCACCGCGCTGCTGCCGCTTTATCTGGCCTTCCTCGGAGTGGCAAAACCGCCGGCGACGCTGACGGCGGCCTATACGCTGCTGATCGCGTTCCTGATGGTGTCGCGCCTGCCGGTATTCTCCGGCAAACAGGTGCGCATGCGCGTGCCGCCGGAAATGGTGCTGCCGGTCTTCGTGTCCGTGATCTTCTTCATCGCGATCCTGGTCGGCTATCCCTGGCACGTTCTTTCGGTCGGCTCGGTTCTTTATCTGGCCAGCCTTCCCCTGGGCTGGAAGTCCTACAAGGACCAGGAGCGCGCCGCCGCCGTGCAGGCCGCGCCCGCGGCGGAGGCAGATGTCACCGGCACCGCATCAGACTTCGCGGCACCGGCGTCGGAAACGCCGCCGGACGAGCGGCCGGAGCGGCTGCACTGAACCTTGCGCAAATGGCAGCCATTCGCGTCAGCCGAGTTGGGTTCACCCCCGATCTCGGCTATGACCGTGGCTGCGAGAAGCCCGCGATGAACGCGGGCCAGATCAGGAGAGACACGCCGTGACCCAGTCCGCCCCGCTGCCCGCATCCGTCCTTGAAGCGCTGGGTCGCTACGATACGCCTACGATCTGCAACGCAATGGAAGTCGTGGCGCCGGAGCGGCGGCTGATCGGCTACACCACCAAGCAGCTGGTCTGTCCGTTCCCGAACCTGCCGCCGATGGTTGGCTATGCCCGCACCGTGACCATTCGCTCGGTCCTGAAATCCGGTCTGCCGGCGGACGAGCAGGCCAAACGCCGCATCGCCTATTACGAATATGTCGGCACCGGTTTTGGACCGCGCATCACCGTCATCCAGGATATCGACGGCGCCGATGTCGGCTATGGCGCGTTCTGGGGCGAGGTGCAGAGCAATGTGCACAAGGCGCTCGGCTGTCTCGGCGTCATCACCGACGGCTCGATCCGTGACATCCCGCAATGGGCGCCGGGCTTCCAGGCGCTGGCCGGCTCGATCGGCCCGTCGCACGCCTGGGTGCATGCGGAGAATTTCGGCGGCGAAGTCCGCGTCGCCGGCATGACCGTGAAATCCGACGATCTGATCCATGCCGACCAGCATGGCGCGATCGTCATTCCCTACGATATCGCCGCGAAATTGCCCGACGCCTGCGAGCTCTGCGGCCGCCGCGAGACGCCGATCCTGGAGATCGCGCGCTCGAAGGACTTTTCGCTGGAGAAGCTGAAAGAGGCGCTGAAGCGCTCGGCCGAGATACACTAGCGCGAAAAAATCGCGCGTACATCGGGGAGGGAGTGATGAGCAGGTTGATTGCCGCACTGTTCGTGGTCGTCTGCGCCGTTGCGACTGTGCAGGCACAGACCTTTCCATCACGCCCCCTCACTTTGATCGTGCCGTTCCCGCCGGGCGGCTCGACCGACTCGGCGGCGCGCATCATGGCCGAGCGGATGCGCGAGACGCTCGGCCAGCCCATCGTGATCGAGAATGTCGGCGGCGCCGGCGGCAGCATCGGCGTCGGCCGGCTCGCCCGCTCGGTGCCCGACGGCTACACCTTCGACATCGGCCAGTGGGACACCCATGTCGGCAGCATCATCTACAAGCTCGACCACGACCTCGAGAAGGATTTCGAGCCGATTGCACTGGTATCCAACAATCCGCAGCTGATGGTCGCCAAGAACGATCTGCCGGCGAAGACGCTCGGCGAACTCGTGAAGTGGATGAAGGAGAACCCGGGCAAGATCAATTTCGTCAACCAGAACGCCGCGGCCAACGTCACCGGCGTGCTGTTCGAGAATCTGACCGGCCAGAAGGTGCAGTTCATTCCCTATCGCGGCGCAGGTCCCGCGATGACCGATCTGATCGCGGGCACGGTGGACCTCCTGGTGGTGCAGGGCGCGGTCGCGCTGCCGCAGATCCGCGCCGGCAAGATCAAGGCGCTGGCGAATTTGTCACCGCAGCGTTCGGCCTCGATGCCTGATATTCCGACCTCGGACGAGTCAGGCGTGAAAGGGCTCTATATGTCCGGCTGGTTCGGCTTCTGGGCGCCGAAGGGTACGCCGAAGGACGTCATCGCCAGGCTCAACGCCGCGACAACGGAGGCGCTGGCCGATCCGGCGCTGCAAAAGCGTTTCTCCGATCTCGGCCTCGACGTCGCCCCGCGCGCGCAGCAGACGCCGGAGGGCCTCGCCGCCTTCCAGAAAGCCGAGATTGAAAAATGGTGGCCGATCATCAAGTCGGCCGGCATCGGCGCCCAGGCGCAGTGAGCGGGTTTTCAGATGGACATGAAGGGCAAGACTGTCTTCATCACCGGCTCGACCGACGGCGTCGGCCGCTATGTCGCGACGCAGCTGGCGGGGCAGGGCGCCAAAGTGCTGCTCCATGGCCGCGACGCCGCGCGCGGCAACGCCGTGATCGCTGACATCAAGCGCGCCGGCGGCGCGGCGCCGGTGTTTTATCAAGCCGATCTGTCGTCGCTGGCCGAAACGCGAAAACTCGCCGAGCGCGTGCTCGCCGATACCGACCGGCTCGATGTCTTCGTCAGCAATGCCGGCATCGGCTCCCAGAACGAGGGGCCGCAGCGCCAGGTCAGCCGCGACGGACACGAGCTGCGCTTTGCCGTGAACTATCTCGCGGGTTTCCTGCTGGCGCATCTGCTGCTGCCGCGGCTCAAGGCGAGCGCGCCCGCGCGCATCGTCAATGTCGCCTCGCTCGGCCAGCATCCGATCGATTTCGACGATGTCATGATCACGAAGAACTACAGCGGCTCGCGGGCGTATGCGCAGAGCAAGCTGTCGCAGATCCTGTTCACGATCGACCTCGCCGACGAGCTGAACGGCAGCGGCGTCACCGCGAACTCGCTGCATCCGGCCACCTATATGAATACCACCATGGTACGCGCCGGCGGCATCGCGCCGATCTCGACCGTGGAGCAGGGCGGCGCGGCGATCCTGCATCTCGTCTCCGGCGACGACGTCGAGGGCAGGAGCGGCCTGTTTTTCAACGGCATGAACGAGATGAAGGCCAACCCGCAGGCCTATGACGAGAAGGCCCGGGCGAAGTTGAAGGCGCTCAGCCTGAAACTGACTGGCCTCGGCTAGGCCGGATCGCGCCACAATTATGGTTAGCAAATGGTTGATATCGCCGCCCTTGCTGCGGCATTCGCGCGGCCGTTAAGCGGCGAAACCGCTTAACCTTTACGCGTCTTTAATGGCGAACTCGTAGGGTCGATCCGTGCGGTTCAGGTCGGGCCGCATCGCCGTCCAGGACAGGCGGCTGGTTCGCGTGAGCGTTGGAGTCGAGAATGGATATCGCAACACTGATCGGCCTGGTCGCAGGCGCCATTGTTGTGTCTACGCTGATCCTGATGGGTGGCAGCTTCGGGATGTTTTACGACATCCACGCCGTCATCATCATCTTCGGCGGTTCGTTCGCCGCGACGATGATCCGCTTTCCATTGTCGGCGATGATGCACGGATTGCCGCTGGGCGCGAAATTCGCATTCACTTTGAGCAAGCTCTCGGCCCATGACCTCGTCGACGAACTCGCCCGCATCGCCGAGATCGCCCGCAAGCAGGGGCCGGTGGGCCTCGAAAAGGTCGAGACCGACGAGCCGTTCCTCGCCAAGGGCATTCGCTACGTCGCCGACGGCTACGACCTCGAATTCATCCGCGACAACCTCGAGCGCGATCGCGACAATTTCCTCATGCACCTCGACGAAGGCAGCAAGATCTATCGTGCGGTCGGCGACTGCGCCCCGGCATTCGGCATGATCGGTACGCTGCTGGGCATGGTGCAGATGTTCTCCAACATGCAGGATCCCTCCAAGCTCGGCCCGTTCATGGCCGTTGCGCTGCTGGCCACGCTGTACGGCGCCGTGGTCGCCAATCTGATCTGCCTGCCGATCGCCGACAAGCTGCACGGCAAGCTGCTGGACGAGGAAACCAATCGCACGCTGATCATCGATGGCATCCTGATGATCCGCGACTCCAAGAGCCCGGCGCTGGTGCGGGAAATGCTGCTGGCCTATCTGCCCGAGAAGCACCGCCACGAGGAAGGCGAGCCCGTGCCGGCCTGATCGGGCGGGTAGGGCAGTCCTGGAAAGCAGCCAATGGCCAAGAAAAAACGCGCAGGCGCACATGGTGGTCACGGCTGGTTCGTGACCTTCGCCGACCTGATGGCGCTGCTGCTGGCGTTTTTCGTGATGCTGGTCGCGTTCTCCAACCAGGATCAGCAGAAGCTGAAGATCGTCGCCGGCTCGTTCCGCGATGCGTTCGGCGTGCAGACGGAAGCGCGCTACTCCGGCATCATCGAATCCGACGGCCTGCCCACCCGGCCGAAGCTGAAGAACACCGATCACATTCCGCCGGAGGAATCTTCCAATACGCCGAGCGCGAACGACAACGCCAACCAGCGCATGCAAGGCGCCAAGCTCAAGATCGACCGGGAGTTCGCGCTGGCGTCCGCCTCGTTGCGCCAGGCGCTGCAGGACATGCCGGAACTCACCGAAATGTCCAAGCACATCATGTTCGAGGAGACCAAGCAGGGTCTCAACCTGGAGATCGTCGACCAGGACGGCCGCTCGATGTTTCCCGACGGCTCCAGGGTGCCGTTCGACCGTACGCGCCGGCTGATCCAGAAACTTGCGGGTCCGCTCAAGGCGACGCCGCTGCGCCTGTCCATCACCGGTCACACCGCTGCGGGCTTCGTGCCGTCGCGCAGCGACTACGGTGGCTTCGATCTCTCCGCCGATCGCGCCAACGCCGTGCGGCAAATCCTCGAGCGGGAAGGGCTGCCGGCCTCGCACATCTTCGCGGTTTCCGGCAAGGCGGACACCCAGCCGCTGTTTCCGGACGATCCCACGCTTCCGGCCAACCGGCGCGTGACCATCACCTTGATGCGCGAAGATCCGCCGCTGCCGCCGGACCTGAAGCCGTAATTTCGAGCGCGACAGGCCGGTCTTGAACCAAAGCAAGGCGCCTCGTCGCGATCATGCTTCAATTCCATTAGAATACGATAATACCAGTTGCACGGTGGAGCGAAGTCCGCTTTATGTCGCATCCCCGCGCGAACGGCAGTGCTATTGTCGGCGCACGGAGCCGGATCGAAACATCGGATCGAGCGTTTCTCACGTGCCATGACCGCCAGCGTCACAACCACCGAAGCCCAGGAGGGGACGGCTCATTCGGGCTTTTGGGCACTGACGCTCGGCAGCATCGGCGTTGTCTTCGGCGATATCGGCACCTCGCCGCTCTACGCCTTCCGCGAGGCGGTCGCAGGCGCTGCGGGCCACGGCCAGCCGGCCACGCGCGCCATCGTACTCGGCGTACTCTCGCTGATCCTGTGGGCGCTGTTCACCGTCGTCACCGCCAAATATGTGCTTTTGCTCTTGCGGGCCGACAACAACGGCGAAGGCGGCACGCTCTCGCTGATGGCGCTCGGCCAGCGCGCGCTGGGCCGGCGGAGCTGGGCGCTGATGGCGCTGGGCGTGCTCGGCGCCTCCATGTTCATCGGCGATTCCATGATCACGCCGGCGATTTCGGTGCTGTCGGCGGTGGAAGGCCTGAAACTGGCCGCGCCCGCCCTGGACCATTATGTCGTGCCGCTGACCGTGTTCATCCTGGTCGTGCTGTTCTCGGTGCAGTCGAGCGGCACCGCTCGCGTCGCCTCGGCGTTCGGTCCGGTCATGGTGGTGTGGTTCAGCGTGCTGACCGTGCTCGGCCTGTGGCACATCGCTGACGATCCCTCGGTGCTGGCTGCGATCAATCCAGTCTACGGCGTCCAGTTCCTGCTCACCCACGGCACCATCGGCCTCGTTACGCTGGGTGCGGTGTTCCTGGCGGTAACCGGCGGCGAGGCGCTCTATGCCGACCTCGGCCATTTCGGACGCAAGCCGATCCAGTCGGCCTGGATGTTCTTCGTGCTCCCGGCGCTGCTGATCAATTATTTCGGGCAAGGCGCGCTGGTGCTGGCCAATCCCGATCACACCACGGTCGAGAACTCGTTCTATCGCATGGCGCCGGAAGTGCTGCTGCTGCCGCTGGTGGCGCTGGCCACCGCGGCCACCGTGATCGCGAGTCAGGCGGTGATCACCGGGGCCTTCTCGCTGGTCCGGCAAGCCGTGCAGCTTGGTCTGCTGCCGCGCTTCGAAGTCCGCTTCACCTCCGAAACCCATGCCGGCCAGATCTTCCTGCCGCGCGTCAACCGGCTGCTGCTGATCGGCGTGCTGCTGCTGGTGCTGATGTTCCGTACCTCGAGCGGGCTGGCGTCGGCCTACGGCATCGCCGTCTCCACCACGATGGTCTGCGACGGGATCATGGGTTTTGTGGTGATCTGGAAACTCTGGAACTGGAAGGCTGCAACGGCCGCGGCGCTGATCGTGCCGTTCGTCGTCATCGACATGACCTTCTTCGCCGCCAACCTGCTCAAGCTGCTGGAAGGCGCCTGGGTGCCGCTGCTGTTCGGCGCCGTGGTCGTGGTGCTGATCTGGACCTGGCGGCGAGGGGCGTCGATCCTTGTCGCCAAGACGCGCCGGATCGAGGTTCCGCTCACCGATCTCATCAAGAGCCTGGAGAAGCGGCCCCCGCACATCGTCAAGGGCACCGCGGTGTTCCTGACCAGCGATCCCGCGTTCGTGCCGACCGCCCTGTTGCACAATCTCAAGCACAATAAGGTGCTGCACGAGCACAATGTGATCCTGACCATCGAGACCGCGGAGACGCCGCGGGTCGATCTTGCCGAGCGGGTCAGGATGGAGACGATCAGCGACAAGTTCGCTACCGTCCGCCTGCGCTTTGGCTTCATGGAGTCGCCGAACGTGCCGAAGGCGTTGGTGATCGCGCGCAAGCTCGGCTGGCAGTTCGATATCATGGCGACATCGTTCTTCGTGTCGCGCCGCTCGCTGAAGCCGTCCGCGCAATCAGGCATGCCGCAATGGCAGGATCATTTGTTCATCGCGATGAGCCGGTCGGCCAACGATGCCACCGACTATTTCCAGATCCCCACGGGGCGTGTGGTGGAAGTTGGCACGCAGGTAACCATCTGATTTATCTGGAATATTCTGCGTATAAAAGCCGCATAAAAATATGCGTTATTGCATGACTGGAACCTGAATCCGGCCTAACCGCCGCCCAGATTGCGGGAGTATAGCGCTGCGGTTCTGCTTATTGTGCAGTGAACAATCGAGGCGCTCCTCATGACATCGGAAACGTCGGCCACCGCGGCGGCAACGCCCGCGGCCAATGGCGCAATGCATCCGCCGGCGAGCTTTGCTGCGCTGACGCTGGGAGCGATCGGCGTGGTCTACGGCGATATCGGCACCAGCCCGCTGTACGCACTGCGCGAGTCGGTGGTGGCGGCGGTTGGCGCCAACAATCCGGCGAACGAAGCAATCGTGCTCGGTATCCTGTCTCTGATCATCTGGGCGCTGATCCTGGTGGTCACAGTCAAATATGTCGTGATCCTGCTGCGCGCTGACAACAACGGGGAGGGGGGCACGCTCGCGCTGATGGCGCTCGCCAATCGCGCGGTAGGCGGCAGTTCGGTCCTGCTGCTGCTCGGTATCATCAGCGGTGCGCTGTTCTACGGCGATGCCATGATCACGCCGGCGCTGTCGGTGCTGTCCGCAATCGAGGGCTTGAAGCTGGCGACGCCGGCTTTCGAGCCCTATGTGGTGCCGTTGACCGCGCTGATTCTTGTCGCGCTGTTTGCCGCACAGTCACGCGGCACGGCGAAGGTGGCCGCATTCTTCGGACCGATCACGCTGATCTGGTTCATCGCCCTCGTCGTTGGCGGCGTACCGCAGATCGCACAGAACCCCACGGTGCTGCTGGCGTTCAATCCTCTGCACGGCGTGAGCTTCCTGCTGACACATGGCATGATCGGATTCGTCACGCTCGGCGCGGTGTTCCTCGTCGTTACCGGCGCAGAGGCGCTCTATGCCGACCTTGGGCACTTCGGCAAACGGCCGATCCGCGCCGCCTGGCTCTGCGTGGCGCTGCCGGCCCTGACGATCAACTATCTTGGCCAGGGAGCCCTCGTGCTTGCCGACCACAAGGCAATCGAGAATCCGTTCTTCCTGCTGTATCCCGATTGGGCTCTGTTGCCGATGATCGCGCTCGCGACCGCGGCAACCGTGATCGCAAGCCAGGCTGTCATCACCGGCGCTTATTCAATCACGCAACAGGCGATTCAGCTCGGACTGTTTCCTCGCCTGGAAATCCGCCATACCTCGGAATTGATCGGCCAGATTTACATGCCCAAGGTCAATACGCTGCTGCTGATCGGCGTGTTGCTGCTGGTCGGGCTGTTCCGCTCGTCGAGCGCGCTCGCCTCGGCTTACGGCATCGCCGTGACTGGAACGATGGTCGTGACCGCCATGATGGCCTTCGTGGTGATCTGGAAGGTGTGGCGCTGGTCTATGGTGGCAGCCGCAGCGATCATCGCGCCGCTCCTTGCGCTCGATCTGACCTTCCTTTCCGCCAACCTGCTCAAGGTGTTCGAGGGCGGCTGGATGCCGCTGGCGCTCGGTTCAGTCGTGATGCTTCTGATGTATACTTGGCGGCGCGGCAGCCGGCTATTGTTCGAAAAATCGCGGAAGCTGGAGTTCCCGCTCGCGGACCTTGTGGCCATGCTCGAGAAGCGGCCGCCGCAAAGAGTGCCGGGCACCGCCGTCTTCCTGACCAGCGACCCCGCGAGCGCGCCGACCGCGCTGATGCACAGCCTGAAGCACTACAAGGTGCTGCACGAAAAGAACGTCATCCTGACCATCGAAGTCGCGCCGACGCCGCGAATCGACGAGTCCGAGCGGGTGCGGCTGGAGGAGATCAGCGCGACCTTCTCCAAGATCACCCTGCGATTTGGCTTCATGGAATCGCCCAACGTGCCGAAGGCACTGGCGATCGCCCGCAAGCTGGGCTGGCAGTTCGACATCATGGCGACCTCGTTCTTCCTGTCGCGCCGGGCGCTGAAGCCAGCTACTCACTCGGGAATGCCGCGCTGGCAGGACCATTTGTTCATTTGGCTGAGTCGCTCCGCCAACGATGCTACCGACTATTTCCAGATCCCGACGGGGCGGGTGGTCGAGGTCGGAACGCAGGTCACGATCTAGATTCAATCCCGCTTTTAAGCCGCTCGCAGCGCTTGATTTTCCCCGCGCCAAGGGCGACTTTGGCCGCCGAATTTTGGGGGCGGCCGCCCCCGAG
>JAKFVP010000393.1 GCA_021732175.1 Bradyrhizobium sp. | reverse complement strand
TTTCAGTCCGGCGCCCGACGCGTTGCGCGAGCCGACGATCGCGATCGTCGGCCGCATCAACGCGTCCTGTGTGCCGCGAACGCCGAGCAGGGGAGGCGCATCGTCGATCATGGCGAGCCGCGGCGGATAGAAGGCTTCGCCCGGCGCCACCAGATCGACGCCTAGCTTCTTGCAGGCGGCAAGCTCGGCGCGCGCATCCTCCTCGCTGCAAATGCGCCCGGCGCGTGCAGCGCCGCCGCGTTGCGCCAACTCCGGCAGCCGCTCCAGCGCGGTCGCCGCATCGCCGCAATGGCGCAGCAGCGCGTAAAAAGTGCGCGGCCCGATATGGTCCGAGCGGATCAGCCGCAGCCGGTTGAGCCGTTCGGTGTCGGAGAGGACTGTACTGGGAGGCCGGTCATGCATGCGCTTACAGCTTCGCTCAACCGAAAGGTGCGATCAAGCGTCCTCGTCGGCTTGCCCGGCGATGCGCGGCTTCGTAAAAGCGGATCAATCAAGAAACGGAGCCATCCATGATCTCGCTTGCCGATCTGCAGCGCCGCATCGCCAAGGGCGAACTCACCGCCGATGCCGCCATTGCGCGGTCGCAGCAGGCGATTGCCGCGCAGGACAAGGCGATCGGCGCGTTTGTCTGCCACGATCCGGCGGCGCGCGCGGCCAAAGATGGCCCGTTGCGCGGCATTGCCGTCGGGATCAAGGACATCATCGACACCGCGGATTTCCCGACCGAGATGGGCTCGATCATCTATCGCGGCCATCGTCCGCGCGCGGATGCGCCCGTCGTTGCCATGCTGAAGAAGGCAGGGGCCACCATTATCGGCAAGACCGCCACCACAGCGTTTGCGGCCAACGATCCGACCGCAACGGTCAATCCGCACAATCATGCCCACACCCCGGGCGGATCGTCGTCCGGTTCGGCCGCAGCGGTGGGCGCAGGGATGATTCCGCTCGCGCTGGGCACGCAGACCGGCGGCTCGGTGATCCGGCCAGCCTCGTTCTGCGGCACGGCGGCGATCAAGCCGAGCTACCGGTTGCTGCCCACGGTTGGCGTCAAATGTTTTTCCTGGTCGCTCGACACGGTCGGGCTGTTCGCGGCGGGTGTGGAAGACCTCGCCTGCGGACTTTCAGCGATGACCGGCCGGCCGGAATTGATGCTGCCGGCGTCGATACCGACCCTGTCCATCGGCGTTGTCACGCAGGACTTTGCCGGCGATCCCGAGGAGGGGAGCGCGGAGGCGTTGCGCCTTGCGACGCGCGCCGTCGAACGGGCCGGCGCTTCCGTCCGCGCGCTGGCCTTGCCGGAGATCTTTGCGGAGGCCTGGCGCATCCACACCACGGTGCAGCAGTTCGAGGCGCACCAGGCGCTCGCCTGGGAATATCGCGAGCGCTACGACGAGATGCCGCCACTGTTGCGCGGCCGGCTCGATGCGACCAGGGACATACGGCCTGCCGAGTATGACGCGGCGCTGGCGGTCGCAGCCCGCGCCCGCATGGCGCTCGACGCCATATTCGAAGAGTTCGACGCGCTCCTGACCTTCTCGGCGCCGGGCGCGCCGCCCAAGGGACTGGATTCCACCGGCGACCCCACCTTCAACCGGCTCTGGACGTTGATGGGAACGCCTTGTGTCAACGTTCCGGCCCATGTTGCAGAGGGCAATCTGCCCGTTGGCGTACAGGTGATTGCGCCGTTTGGCAGCGACAGAAGGGCGCTCACCGCCGCGCGCTTTATCGAACAGGCGTTGAAGGGCTAGGCGTCACTTCTGTCCGATCTTGCCTTCGGTGCCGGCCTGCAGCCGCTTGATGTTCTCGCGGTGGGTCCAGAACAGCAGCAGGGTCAGCACGGCGAACAGCGAGGCCAGCGCGAGGTGGCCGAACAGCCACAGGAAGATCGGTGTGGCGAAAGCGGCGGCCAGTGCCGAGGCCGACGAGTAGCGCGTGGCAAAGGCAACGGTGAGCCAGATCGCGCCGAACATCGCGGCCGCCGGCCAGAACAGGCCGAGCAGCACGCCGATATAGGTGGCGACGCCTTTGCCGCCCTTGAACTTGAGCCAGACCGGGAAGACGTGACCGAGCAGGGCGCCGAGGCCCGCGATCATCGCCGCGTTCGGTCCCCACTGAGTGCCGGCGATCACGACGGCGGCAGTGCCTTTCAGCATGTCGCCGATCAGCGTCGCTGCTGCGAGCGCCTTGTTGCCGGTGCGCAGCACATTGGTGGCGCCGATATTGCCCGATCCGATCGAGCGCAGATCCTGCGTGCCCGCGAGTTTGGTTAGGATCAGGCCGAATGGAATCGAGCCCAGCAAATAGCCGATGACGAGCGCGACAGGCAGGAAGGCTTCAGGTCCCATCGGTGGCGCTCCCTCGTACCTTCCGCGCATGCGCTGCTCTTTTTGAGCCGGTACCCGCCCCGCATCGCGTGCGGGGCAGGCTTTCGCTCGAAGACGCTCTAGGCGACATGCTCATAGACCGTTCGTCCGCCGACAATAGTACGCACGACGCGGCCGGAGAAGCGGGCTTCGTCAAACGGCGTGTTCTTGCACTGCGACTTCAGGTCGGCGGGATCGAGCACCCACGGCGTTTCCGGGTCGATCACGATCACGTCAGCCGGCGAGCCGGCGCGCAGGGAACCGCCGGGCAGCCCGAGCAGCTCGGCCGGGCGGGTCGACATCGCGCGGATCAGCGTCTTGAAATCGAGATCGCCATTGTGGATCAGCCGCAAGGCCGCCGGCAGCATGGTCTGCAGGCCGACCGCGCCGGCAGCGGCTTCCGCAAACGGCAGGCGCTTCACCTCGACGTCCTGCGGATTATGGTCGGACATAATGACATCGATGAGCCCGGAGGACAGCGCGGCGACCAGCGCCTGGCGGTCCTGTTCGGTGCGCAGCGGCGGCGACAGTTTCAGGAAGGTCCGGTAGGGGCCGATGTCGTTCTCGTTCAGCGTGACATGATTGATCGACACGGAAGCGCTGACGTCAGCGCCGGCGTCGCGGGCGCGCTTGAGGATTTCGAGCGACTCGTTCGATGTCAGGGACGCCGCGTGATAGCGGCCGCCGGTGAGGGCTGCGAGGCGCATGTCGCGTTCGAGCATGACGGACTCGGCCGCATAGGGAATGCCGACGAGGCCCAGGCGCGTTGCGAACTCGCCTTCGTTCATCACGCCTTCGCCGACGAGGTCGGGGTCTTCGGTGTGATGCACGATCAGCGCGTCGAAGTCGCGGGCATAGGTCAGGGCGCGGCGCATCACCTGCGCATTGGTGACGCTCTTGTCGCCGTCGGTGAAAGCGACGGCGCCGGCGGCCTTCAGGAGGCCGATCTCGGTCATCTCCTCGCCGCGCATGCCCTTGGTCAGCGCCGCCATCGGATGGATGTTGACGATCGCGGTGTCGCGCGCGCGGCGCAGGATGAAGTCGACGGTCGCCGAATTGTCGATGACCGGCGAAGTATCCGGCTGGCAGATGATGCTGGTGATGCCGCCGGCCGCCGCGGCCTGGCTGGCGGAAGCAAACGTCTCGCGGTGGCTGGCGCCGGGTTCGCCGACAAAGGCGCGCATGTCGATCAAGCCGGGGGCGACGACCTTGCCCGCGCAGTTGACGATGTCGGTGCCTTCAGGCACGCCGGCCGCGCCGATGCCGCGCCTGGCGTCGCGGATCATGCCGTCGGCAATCAGCACGTCACCGGGACCGTCGAAATCCCTGGAGGGATCGACGACGCGGGCGTTGGCGAGCAGGATCGGGCGGCGGTCGGTCAGCATCGTGTCACGCGTTGGGCAGGTTGCGGGCGAGCGCTTCCAGCACCGCCATCCGCACCGCCACTCCCATTTCGACCTGTTCCCGGATCAGCGACTGGGCGCCGTCGGCAACCGCGGAGTCGATCTCGACGCCGCGGTTCATCGGTCCGGGATGCATCACCAGCGCATCCGGCTTGGCGTAGGCGAGCTTCTTCTGGTCGAGGCCATAATAGTGAAAATACTCGCCGGTAGAGGGGACGAACGAGCCGTTCATCCGCTCGCGCTGCAGCCGCAGCATCATCACAATGTCGGCGCCGTGGAGGCCCTCGCGCATGTCGCGCGCCACTTCCACGCCCATCCGCTCGATGCCCTGCGGCAGCAGCGTGGACGGCGCCACCACGCGCACGCGGGCGCCCATGGTGTTGAGCAGCAGGATGTTGGAGCGGGCGACGCGCGAATGCATGACATCGCCGCAGATCGCGACCAGCAGCCCTTCGATGCGGCCCTTGTTGCGGCGGATGGTCAGCGCGTCCAGCAGCGCCTGCGTCGGGTGCTCGTGGGAACCGTCGCCGGCATTGATCACGGAGCCGTCGACCTTGCGTGCCAGCAGTTCCACCGCGCCTGACGCGTGGTGGCGCACGACCAGAATATCCGGGTGCATGGCGTTGAGCGTCACTGCCGTGTCGATCAGCGTTTCGCCCTTGCGCATCGAGGACGAGGAGACCGACATGTTCATGACGTCGGCGCCGAGCCGCTTTCCGGCGATCTCGAAGGAGGATTGCGTGCGGGTGGAGGCTTCGAAGAACAAATTGACCTGGGTCCGTCCGCGAAGCGAGGTGCGCTTCTTGTCTACCTGGCGATTGAGCTCGACATACTCCTCGGAGAGGTCGAGCAGGCCAGTAATGTCGGCAGCAGAAAGTCCCTCGATTCCCAGCAGATGCCGGTGACCGAGGACGAAGGTCGATTTCGATGCAGGGGTCATTAAAACCAGAGCTATAGGCGCGGATCGGGGGCGGGGCAAGGGCGAATCCGGCATGAGGGAGTTATCCCCCGGTCTGTCGCGGACGGGGTAAACAGACAGGGTAAAAGGGGTTCCGCAATTTGCCGCGGTCGGGAGTGCTGGATGCTGAACTGGAAGCTGATTTTCGCCGTCGGGTTCGCTTTGTTCGCGCCGGTGGCCGCCTTCGCGCAAAGCCTGCCCGGCGGCTTCGTCTACCTCAGGGATATCGACCCCAGCATCATTCAGGACATTCGCTACGCCACGGCGAACAACTTTGTCGGCAAGCCGCTCGCCGGCTATCAGGCCGGCGAATGCGTGGTGAAGCGCGAGGTGGGCCTGCGGCTGAAGGCCATCCAGCAGGAGCTGGCGAAGCAAAAGCTGTCGCTGAAGATGTTCGATTGCTACCGCCCGACGAGGGCGGTGGCCGACATGGTGAAATGGTCGCGCACCGGCAAGGAGACGCCGGCCGAGCGGCGCTATAATCCGGCCTTCCGCAAGGCCGACCTGTTCCGCCTCGGCTATATCGCGACCTATTCCGGGCATTCGACCGGTTCGGCGCTGGACCTGACGCTGGTCGATTTGACCGCGGACAATTCCGCAAAAGTCGATCCTGCTAAAACCTATGCGGACTGCACCGCGCCGGTAGAGGCGCGCGCGCCCGAAGGCAGCATCGACATGGGCACCGGTTATGACTGTTCCGACGTGAAGGCGAACACGCGGTCTTCGCTGATAACGGCGGAACAGCGCAAATGGCGCACTGCGCTGGTGGATGCGATGCGCAAGCAAGGCTTTGTGAACTATTTCAGGGAGTGGTGGCACTTTTCGCTGCCGGGCGCGGGCGGCGAAGCCTATGATTTTCCCATTCTCCCGCGTCGCCCTTGATTCAATTCATCGCAGGACCGGCCATGACCAAGGCATCCTTCCAGACCCATGAGGTCTTCAACCAGTCGCCGCCGTTCACTGACGTCGATCTCTTCCATGTCGATCGGCCGCTGGTCGATGCTGTCGCGGGCAATGGCGGCGCCTCCGCTGCCAAGGAATTGTCCGAGTTCGGCAAGCAATGGGGTTCGGCCGCCATGGCCGAGCGCGGGCGCATTGCCAATGAGAATACGCCGAAACTGCGGACCTTCGACTCCCGCGGCAACCGCCGCGACGAGGTGGAGTTTCATCCGGCCTATCATGAGCTGATGGCGCACAGCGCCCATGGCGGCGTGCACAATTCGACATGGATGGCGGACGGCAGGCCTGCCGGCGGCGCCTCGGAAGTGGTGCGCGCGGCAAAATTCTATATCGCCTCGCAGGTCGAGACCGGGCACCTGTGTCCGATCACCATGACGCGCGCTTCGGTGGCGGCGCTGGCGGTGCAGCCGGATCTGCTGGCAAAAGTGATGCCGGTGCTGTCGACGCGATCCTACGATCCGTCCTTTGCGCCGTGGTGGACCAAGCGCGGCATGACGCTCGGCATGGGCATGACCGAAAAGCAGGGCGGCACCGACGTGCGTTCCAACATGACGCGCGCCGAGCGCAGCGCGGACGGCTATCGCATCACCGGCCACAAATGGTTCATGTCGGCGCCGATGTGCGACGCCTTCCTGGTGCTGGCGCAGGCGGATGAAGGCCTGAGCTGTTTCCTGATGCCGCGCTTTGTGCCCGATGGATCGATCAACGCCATTCACTTCCAGCGCCTGAAGGACAAGCTCGGCAACCGCTCCAATGCGTCGAGCGAGGTCGAATTCCACGGCGCGTATGCCGAGCGCGTCGGCGAGGAGGGCAAGGGCATCCGCACCATCATCCAGATGGTGCAGCTGACGCGGCAGGACTGCGCGATTGCTTCCGCTGGGCTGATGCGCTCGGGCCTCGCGCATGCGCTCAACCATGCGCGGCATCGCAGCGTGTTCCAGAAGCATCTGGCCGACCAGCCGCTGATGCAGGCGGTACTTTCGGACATGGCGCTGCATGTCGAGGCGTCGGTCGCGCTTGTCATGCGGCTGTGCCGCGCCTTTGATCGCGCACCGGAGGATGCAGGCGAGGCCGCCTACATGCGGCTGCTGACGCCGGCCATCAAATACTGGGTCTGCAAGAGCGCGCCGGGCTTTCTCTATGAGGCGATGGAGTGCCTCGGCGGCAACGGCTATGTCGAGGAAGGCATTCTGGCGCGGCATTACCGCGAGAGCCCGGTCAATGCGATCTGGGAAGGCTCCGGCAATGTGATGTGCCTCGACGTGCTCCGTGCGCTGTCGCGCGAGCCGGATGCAGCAAGCGCGGTGTTGCAGCAACTGGCCGGCGAGAGCAGGGGCCTGCCGGGTGCGGCGGAGGCGGCCGCCTTCATTGCCAAGGCGTTCCGTCGCCCCGATGGCGAGCGCGTGGCGCGGATCGCGGTCGAGAAGCTCGCACTTCTGGCCGCAGCCGCCGCGCTGAACGCCGTTGCGCCGCGCAGTGCGGAGCTGTTTGCCGATACCCGCCTTGCCGGGAATCACGGCGGCATGTACGGGGCAACCGAGCTTCCCAATGATGACGTTCGGCGACTGCTGGAACGCGCGCTGCCTTGATCAAAACTTAAGCCGTCATGGCCGGGCTTGTCCCGGCCATCCACGACTTTCTAACCATGCAGTGACATAGACGTGGATGCCCGGGTCAAGCCCGGGCATGACGAGCGGAGAAACCGGATCACCTGATGGACACTCTCGCATCTCAAACGGTTCCGCCTCCGCTCACGGCGGGCCAACGCCCGCCAAAGGTCTGGAAGTTCTGGGGCACCGCGCTGTGGGGCCTCTTCATCTTTGCCGCGATGTTCGCCGGCCAGCTCGCCGTCATCGCCTGGTTCGTGCTGCGGCAGGGCGGCGACATCGCCTACGCCATCAACGCCATCGGCGCCGGGCTGACGATTTCGCTGTCCGTGATCATGGGCCTGCCGGCAGTCGTGGTCGCCTGCTGGATCGCCATCAAGCCGTCGCGCACGCCGTTTGCCGATTATCTGGGGCTGCGCTGGACGTCCTGGAAGAACGTCGCGCTCGGCGTCGTGTCGCTGGTCGTGCTGATCGGATGCTGGGACCTGCTGTCGCGCGCCCTGGGGCGCGAGATCACATCGGGCTTCATGGGCGACGTGCTGAAATCCGCGCGGGCCGACGGCGCGCTGTGGCTATTGGTGCTCGCGTTCTGCGTCGCCGCCCCGATCTCGGAAGAACTGTTCGCGCGCGGCTTCCTCTATCGCGGCTGGTCGGAATCGTTCCTGAAGCCGGCCGGCGCCATCGTGCTGTCGTCACTCGCATGGACGGTGTTGCACATTCAATATGATTTGTTCTTCCTCGGCGAGGTGTTTTCGATCGGCGTGCTGTTCGGCTATCTGCGCTACCGGACGGGCTCGTTATGGCTGACCATCCTGCTGCATGGCCTGAACAATCTCGCAGCGACGTTGCAGACGCTTTTTCTGACCGGCTGATCTAGGGCGTGTACTCATAAAGCGACAGATGTCCGCTTTTGGAGCTAAAGCAGACCTTTGCTGCCCACACCGGAACTTCGCCTTTTGAATTACAACGGTCATTGGCAGCAACGCGTTGCAGTAGCGAAGCCCGCTTTAGTCCCTATCAAGTGCTGGCTTAAGCCGCTACGATGCCTTCTCAGCTTAGGTGTGGACATGCAGCGGCGCGAGTTTATCGGCCTGGTCGGCGGCGCGGCGGCATATCCGCTCGCGGCGCGGGCACAGCAGGGCGCAATGCCAGTGATTGGATTCCTGAATCCTGGATCGCGCGGACTAATACTCTCGCAGATCGAGGCGTTTCGTGAAGGTCTGAGGGAATCGAGTTATGTCGAGGGCCAGAATGTGGCAATCGAGTATCGCTTTGCAGACGGGCAATTCGATCGGCTGCCAGAGCTCGCGACCGAACTGGCTCAGCGACAGGTCAGTGCAATCGTTGTAACAAGCAACCCTGGGGCACTCGCCGCAAAGCAGGCGACTGCAAGAATTCCGGTTATCTTCGCTGTCGGCAGCGACCCGGTTAAACTCGGTCTCGTCAGCAACCTCAGCCGGCCGGACGGCAACATCACCGGGCTTTATTTTCTGACCACGGCGCTGCACGGAAAGCGGCTGGGGCTGTTGCGCGAGATGGTTCCCGAGGCGGCTACTTTGGCGGTGCTGGTCAATCCACACTATTCGGGTTCAGAAAACCAGATACGGGACGCGGAGGAAGCTGCGGACAAAATTGGTGTGCGACTCGTCGTCGTGCGAGCCAATACAGACACCGATTTCGCTGGAGCCTTCGCTGCGCTCAAACAACAGGGCACCGGCGCGCTCATGGTCTGCACCTCCCCATTTTTCAACAGCCGCCGCGAACAACTTGTTGGCCTCGCTGCCCGCAATGCGGTGCCGGCAATTTTCGAATTCCGAGAGTTTGCCGCAGCCGGCGGCCTGATGAGCTATGGCACCAATCTTTCCAATGCCTATCGTCAGATTGGCGCCTATGCCGGCCGAATTTTGAAGGGCGCGAAACCTGCAGACCTGCCCGTCGTTCAGTCAACCAGGTTCGAATTTGTCATCAATCTGAGAACAGCCAAGACACTCGGCCTCAAAGTGCCGCCCGTCTTACTCGCCAGTGCCGACGAGGTGATCGAATGATGCGGCGCACATCAGGCGATTTGTTGCCGCGCGCATGTCTCCTGTTGGCCCCTTAGCGGACGTGCTGGAGGCCAGCCCGGATGTCTGCTTCCGAGGGTAATGTGGACAACGCCAAGTCCACGTTCCCGGAATTATGAGTACGCACCTTAACTCACCAGCGCGATCGCGATCGGCATGGTGATCGCGGCCAAAATCGTCTGCAGCGTGATGATATGGGCGAGCAGGGGCGCGTCGCCGCCCATCTGCCGCGCCATCACATAGGCCGAGGAGGAGGTGGGGACGGCCGAGCAGACGGCGACGATCACGAGGCTCGAACCCGCAATTCCGAACCATACCGCCAGCGCCACGGCGAAAACCGGCATCAGCACCAGTTTCAGGAACACCGCAATCGACGCGGCAAGGCTCGGGCGCAGCAGGCCTTCGAGATGCAGGCCGGCGCCGGTGACGAGCAGGCCGATGCCCAGCGACGAGCGGCCGAGCGCCTCGGCGACGTCGTCCCAGACTTTTGGCAGCGGCAGATGCGTGACGTTGGCCGCAAGCCCGATGGCGCAGGCCCAGATCAGCGGGTTCTTCACGATCGTACGATCGTGAAGAACCCGCTGATCTGGGCCTGCGCCA
>JAKFVP010000337.1 GCA_021732175.1 Bradyrhizobium sp. | reverse complement strand
GTATGAGAAGGCGACGCTGAAGGATGGCGGCATCGAGCAGACCAACTTCGACACCTACAGGCCCTTGCGGATGAGCCAGATGCCGGAAGTCGCGGTCAATGTCATCGCCAATGGCGACAAGCCGACCGGCGTCGGCGAGCCGGCCGTGACGGTGGTTGCGCCCGCGATCGGCAACGCCATCTTCAACGCCTGCGGCGCCCGCGTCCGCGCCCTGCCGATCACGGCAGCCGCGGTGAAGGCGGCGATGAAGGCGTAAATCGCGCGCGGCGCTAGCGCGAGAACATGATGATCCGCCGGGGATTTTCCCCGGCGGATTTTTTTGCGCGTCCGCTTCCCACGCTGGTCATGCCCCGCGAAGCTGGGCATCCAGTAAGCCGCGGCCTCTCGGCTCGAGCCCAAACGTCTCTGGAATACTGGATCGCCCGGTCAAGCCGGGCGATGACAGCCGGGCTGTTCGCTAAACTTTTAGCGATTCCGGACATCGTCCATTCACGACACAACTTAAGCTAAGGGGAACGCATCCTCGGATAGCCTTCGCATCAGAAATGCTACGGGTTACCCGAGGGGTTCATGACCGCTTCCGCCAAAAAGACAAAACGCAAGCTCCTGCTCGCGTCCGACCGGACCGATCAGAGCAGCGAGCTCGCGACCATTCTCAAGTCGGTCGGTGATGTGGAGACGGTCGCCACCTCGCAAATTCCCGACAAGCCCGATCAACTCTCCGGTGTCGTCGTCGATATCAACCTGCGTTCGCCGGAAAGCGTGCAGATGGTGCGCAACAAGCTGCGCAGCGAGGCCTATCGCGAAATGCCGCGGCTGTTCGTGCTGGCGGATGCCTTGCACCACGGCGCCATGCAGGCCTGGGCGCTCGGGGCCACCGACACGATCTGGCGGCCGTTCGACGCGCAAGGCATCCTGCAGCGCATCCGCGCCGCGTTTCCCGACGCCAGCGAGTATGACGAGACCGATCGCGGCAAGAGCCTGAATCTCGGCGTGGAAGCTGCGCATTCGGTGATGGTCAAGATCTTCGACAAGCTGCCCGCGGGCCAGCCCCTGAAGTTCGACGACATCGTCCAGGCCGAGACCAAGATCCTCAGGGCCATCAAGCATTCCTCGCTGCGCGAATGGCTGACCACGGTTGGCTGCCACCATCAGTCCAGCTACCGCCACTGCCTGTTCGTCACCGGCTTTGCCGTCGCCTTTGCCCAGCATCTCGGCATGCGCGAAGACGACCAGCGCCGGCTTGCGCGCGCCGCGCTGCTGCACGACGTCGGCAAGGCCTTCGTCCCGCTCGCGATCCTCGACAAGCCCGATGGGCTGACCGAGGAGGAACTCGCCACCGTCCGCGCCCATCCGCGCCGCGGCTATGACGCGCTGGCCACCCAGGGCGGCTTCCCGCCGGAAATGCTCGACGTGGTGCTGCACCACCACGAGTTCCTCGACGGCTCCGGCTATCCGGACGCGCTCTCGGGCAAAGAAATCTCCGACATCGTGCGGCTCACCACCATCGTCGATATCTATGCCGCGCTGGTCGAGAACCGTTCCTATCGCGTGCCCTACACGCGGATGAAGGCGTTCACGATCATGGAAGAAATGGGCCCCAAGATCGACCAGCAGCTGTTGCAGGCGTTCCGCCCGGTGGCGGTCGGGATCGGGTAAGGTCTCTCAATCCGTCATTGCGAGCGAAGCGAAGCAATCCAGCTTTCTTGTTGTAGCAAAGGAAGCTGGATTGCTTCGTCCGCTGCTCTCCTCGCAGTGACGAGAGAGAGTAGCGCACGTCACCCCAGCATCTTGCGCAGTTCCGCCTTGGCGACCTTCTCCAGGGTCGAGCGCGGCATGTCCTCGACGAAGTGGATTTCGCGCGGCACCTTGAAGTCGGCCAGCGCGCCCCTGCAGGCGGCCATCACATTGTCGTGCAGGTTGGCGGGCAGCTTTGCCATGCCATCCTGCGGGATGATGAAGACAACAGGCACTTCATCCAGCATCGGATGCTTCTTGGCGACGACGGCGGCCTCGCGCACGCCGGGGATGACGGCAATGACTTGCTCGATTTCGGACGCGGCGACATTCTCGCCGCCGACTTTCAGCATGTCCTTGGCGCGGTCGCCGAATTTGACAAAGCCGTTCTCCAGCAGCGTGACGCGGTCGCCGGTGAGGAAGAAGCCGTGCTCGTCAAAGCTCTCGCGCGTGGCCTTCTCGTTGTGCAGATATTCGGCGAATAGCGACAGGCCGGGAATGCCCTTGATGGAGAGATTGCCGGTGTCGCCGACCCTGGTCGGCGAGCCGTCATCGTCGGTGATGCGGATGACATATTCCGGCGCGGCGCGGCCGATAGACATCGGAATGTTGGGTTGATCGACCTCGCCGACGATGCCGTGGGTGATGGTCTCCGTCATGCCCCACCAGCCGATCATCTTGACGCCGAAGCCGGCAAAGGGCGGCGGCTCGTTGATCGCGGTGCCCCAGAGCCGGAACTTGTGGTTCCTGGGGACTTCGTGCTCGAGCAGCGCCTTCATGCAGAAGGGAATGGTCGAGGTCCAGGTCGCGCCATGCTCCAGCGCGACCGGCCAAAAGCGACTGGCGGAAAAGCGCGGCTGGATGATGCAGGTGGCGCCCACCCACAGCGACGCCAGCATGGAATAGGCCAGTGCATTGGTGTGGAACAGCGGCAGATAGGTCTGGTGCACGTCGCCCTGATGCAGATCCTGATGCGCGGCATTGATCTTGCCGCCCCATAGCGCATTGGCATGCGTCCACAGCACCGCCTTCGGCCGCGACGTCGTGCCCGAGGTGTATTGCACGCTGCATGGCGCAAGCGGATCGGTGGCGCGGCGCGGCCGGTCCGCGCTGTCGGCAAACAGATCTTCGAAGCGCTCGCCGCGCTGTGGCGGCTGCTCGGGCGGCGCGCCCGCATCGTGCGAGGTCACCGCCATCCAGCGGATGCCCTTGCAATTCGCTGCGACGAGTTCCGCATAGGAGGGTTGGGTGATCGCGGCGACGGCGCCGCAATGGCCGGCAAAATAGTCGATCTCCGCGGCGGCCGAGCGCGTGTTGGTGGTGACCGCAACAGCGCCGAGCTCGACGCAGGCGAACCATGCCAGCAAGAGCTCGATGCAATTGTCGAGATGGATCAGGACGTAGTCGCCCTGCCTGATGCCGCGTTTGACAAGGCCGGCGGCCAGCGCCCCGACGCGCTCGTGGAATTCGCCATAGGACCATTTGCGCGCAGGTGCGCCGAACGGGGCCCAGATCAGAAAGGGATGATCGCGCCGCACTTCGCTGCGCATCTTCAGCAGCCAGTGAACGTCGAGCCCGTCAAACGGACTGATAATGCCCGGCGCCTGCCGTGAATGGACCATGCTTCCTCCCGCGCGGCCTTTTGGCCGCTGATTGTTTGTCTTGGGGAGGTCTTTCTGCCACCGGATCGCGCAGGGGGCAAATGCCGGGAAGGGGCAGGGTTCTCTCTTCCGTCATTGCGAGCGAAGCGAAGCAATCCAGCTTGGCCACAAGAAGAAAGCTGGATTGCTTCGTCGCGGAGCCTGTCATCGGGCGCGCGTTCGCGCGACCCGTTGGCCCCTCGCAATGACGGTATCAAAGTGCTCCGTCACTCATACGACGAAATCTCGATGAGGCTGCCGTCCGGGTCGCGGCAATAGACCGAGCGCAGCGTGCCGCGGGCGCCCTGCTTGGCCACCGGGCCTTCCTCGATCGCAACGCCGTTGGCCTTGAGATGCGCGACCACCTGTTCCGGCGTGCTCGTGGTGAGGAAGCAGAGATCGTCGCTGCCCGCGGCGATGTGGTCGGCGGTGAACCATTCCACCGTGTCGGCGCCGCGCGGCCGCACATTGATTTTCTGGTTACCGAAAACCAGCGAGGTCCGCTTCGCCTTGCCGGGGCCGGGATCGAACACCCGGATCTCCATGCCCAAAATGGTTGCGTACCATTTTGCCGAACGCTCCACGTCAGCAACATTAATGACAATGTGGTCGAGTGCGTTGACCTTTACGGACATGACTTATCCTTTCGTCGAGGCATCCTGCACTTCTGTCGCACTGGCCGCCTCAGGCCTTGTTTGTTACAACGCGGCCCGCCTCGACTTCAACAGACAAGGGCCAGGCACAGCAACCGGCCCGCAGGGAGAGACTTCATGATTTCACGCCGTTCCGCCCTTGGCCTCTTTGCGCTTGCCGTCACGGCGGCAGCCCCGATCGGCAGCGCCATGGCGCTGGACTATCCGACCCGGCCGGTGAAATGGGTGATCGGCTATCCGCCCGGCGGGGCCACCGACATTATCGGGCGCCTGATCGGCCAGCGGCTGTCGGAGCGGCTCGGACAGCAATTCGTGATCGAGAACAAGCCCGGCGCAGGCAACAACATCGCAACCGAATCGGTCATCAACGCGGAGCCTGACGGCTACACGCTGCTGTTCATCAATCCGGCCAACTACATCAATGCCTCGCTGTACGCCAACCTCAAGTTCAATGTCATTCGGGACATCGCGCCGATCGCCTCGTTCAATCGCGTGCCGAACGTGATGACGGTGAACAAGGATGTGCCGGCGAAAACCGTCGCCGAGTTCATCGCCTATGTGAAGGCCAATCCGGGCAAGGTGAATCTGGCCTCGTCGGGCAACGGCACCTCGGTGCATCTGTCCGGCGAGATGTTCATGGCAATGACCGGCGCCAAGATGACGCATGTGCCCTATCGCGGCGCGGCGCCGGCGCTGACCGATTTGATCGGCGGTCAGGTGCAGGTGATCTTCGACAACATGCCCTCGGTGCTGCAGCACATCAAGTCCGGCACGTTGCGTGCGCTGGCGGTGACCTCGACCCAGCGTTCGCCGCAATTGCCTGATACGCCGATCTTGGCGGACGCCGTGCCCGGCTATGAAGCAAGCGCGCTGTTCGGCATGGGTGCGCCAAAGGACACGCCGAAGGAGATCATCGCGAAACTCAACGCGGAAGTGAACGCCATCCTCGCCGAGCCCGCGATCAAGGCCCGGCTGATCGAGCTCGGCGGCGAGCCGCTGATCCAGACGCCGGAGCAGTTCGGCAAGGACATCGTCGCCGAGACCGAAAAGTGGAGGAAGGTCGTCGAAGGCGCAGGCCTCAAGGTCGAGTGACGTCGCAAGGTCGAGTGCAAGGTCGAGTGACTGTGATCTGGCGCACGGAACCTTTCCGCAGGCCGTGACGTATCTCTAATCAGGGCGACATGGCTACTTTGGAGAAAGCCCATGCGTAAGACACTATTGGCTGTCATGACCGTGCTGACGGCGGGTGCCGCCAGCATGGTCGGCTCGGCGCCGGCCGCTGCCTACGACTATCCGTACTGCCTGCAGGGCAGGGGCGTCGGCATCCCCGGCGACTGTTCCTACCCGACCTATGCGGCCTGCCAGATGGCGGCTTCCGGCCGCGCGCTGTCCTGCAACATCAATCCCCGCGTTGCCTTCGGTCCGCTGCCGCAACGCCGCGCGCGGGTCTACTACCAGTACTGAAAGGCGAAGCGAGTCGCTTGACTCGCTTTGCTTTGCGGGTATACTAAACCACATGGTTAAGCATCAGGACGCGGGACTGGACCGCACGTTTGCGGCGCTTTCCGATCCGACCCGCCGTGCGCTGCTGGCGCGGTTGGTCGACAAGGAAAGCCTTTCCGTCAGCGAGTTGGCCCAGCCCTTTCAAATGTCGCTGCCCGCAGTCATGAAGCATCTCGACGTGCTGTCGGATGCCGGCCTGATCGCGCGCGAGAAAACCGGCCGCACGGTGGCGTGCCGGCTCACCGCGCAGCCGATGGAGCAGGCGATGAACTGGCTCAATCGCTACGCCAAATTCTGGTCCGAACGCTTCGACCGCCTTGCCGCCCTCCTGGAGGAAGAATCATGGCCCAAACTGCAGCCGCCAAGCCCGCATCAAGCGAGCGCCCCAGCCTCACCCTCACGCGGCGCTTCCGCGCGCGGCCGGAAAAAGTCTGGGCCGCGTGGACCGACCCGGAAAAGCTGATCGCCTGGTTCTGCACGGCCAAGGCAAAGCCGGGAAGCTTCCGTGCCGATCTCGACGTGCGCGTCGGCGGCCTCTACCGCATCTCCTTCGACATGGCGGATTCCGGCGAGTATTCGGAAGTAGGCGGCGTCTATCGCGAGGTGGTGCCGAACGAGAAACTCGTGTTCACCTGGGCCTGGCACTCGACCCCCGAGCGGGAATCGCTGGTCACAGTGTCGATCAAGCCCGATGGTGCCGGTGCGCTGATGGTCTTTACCCATGAGCAGTTCTTCGACGAGGCGGCGCGTGACAATCATTCGAAGGGTTGGAACGAGCTGTTCACCCAGCTCGAAGCGATCCTCGCCTGAACCATCGGAGGCCGTCATGCAGCCGCACCGGATCGTCTCGCGCGAAGAATGGATCGAGGCCCGCAAGGCCCACATGGCGCATGAGAAGGAGTTCACGCGCGCCCGCGATCGCCTTGCCGAGGAGCGCCGCGCGCTGCCCTGGGTCAAGGTCGACAAGGACTATGTCTTTGCCGGCCCGAACGGGGCGGCTCATCTCGCCGATCTCTTCAAGGGCCGGCCGCAACTGATCGTGCAGCACTTCATGTTCGCGCCGGACTGGGACGCGGGCTGCAAGAGTTGCTCGTTCTGGGCCGACGGCTTCGAGCGCATGATCCCGCATCTGGCGGCGCGCGATACCACGCTGGTCGCGGTCTCCCGCGCGCCGCGGCAGAAGCTCGCTGCGTTCAGCAAGCGCATCGGCTGGAGTTTCGACTGGTATTCGTCCGAAGGCAGCGATTTCAATTACGACTTCGCGGTGTCGTTCACGCCGGAGCAGATCAGGAGCGGCCATGCCAGCTATAATTTCGGCACGTCCGGCTTCGGCATCGAGGATGCGCCGGGGATCAGCGTGTTCTACCGCGACGACGCCGGCAACATCTTCCATACCTATTCCTGCTTTGCCCGCGGCCTCGACATGATGAACGCCGCCTACCACTATCTCGATCTCACCCCGCTCGGGCGCCATGAAGAGGGCCTGCCCTATCCGATGGATTGGGTGCGGCTACGTGACCAGTACTAGCCGGCGCCGCCTCAGGCATCATGTTGCAATAGCTGACGCGCGCGAAGCGCGCTTCATCCCGCGGCGTGCGAAGCACGAACCTCAGATGCGCAATTGCGCGTCGGGGGATCTCGAGATTCCGGGTTCGATGCTATCGCATCGCCCCGGAATGACAGTGACAGGAAGGAACACCCCATGGCCTATGTCGACGGTTTCGTCGTCGCCGTTCCCAAGAAGAATCTCGCCGCCTACAAGAAGCTGTCGATGCTGTGCGGCAAGGTCTGGCGCGAGCATGGCGCGCTCGACTACCGCGAATGGGTTGCCGATGACGTCAAGCCCGGCAAGTGGACCTCATTTCCGCGCGCGGTGAAGAAGAAACCGAGCGAGACCGTCGTGTTCGCCTGGATCACCTACAAATCGCGTGCAGCGCGCGACAAGATCAACGCCAAGGTGATGAACGACCCGCGGCTGAAGGTGTTGATGGATGCGAGCAACGCGCCCTTCGATGCCAAGCGCATGATCTATGGCGGATTCGAAAGCCTCGTGAAGGTCTGACGGTTCCGATAACGCCGCTTTCCGCGAAGACTGAGGATAACCCGCCGCGCGTGCTGGACGCTCGCGCGCACAGGAAGATATTCTCAAACAGATTTTCTGGCTGCGCAGAAAAACAAGAACCGTTGCGGTCCGGGGCGTTGGTTGAGCATACAGGTTGTTATTCTAAAGATATTGGCGAGTCATGTCAGTGGTTGCGCGACGCTCTCCTCCCTCAATCGGGATATCGCGATCCTCACCGCCAGCGGCAATGAATGGAAGGCGCGGATCAGGCGACTGGCTGCGCGCGTGCCCGATATCGATATTTTCGGCAATGGTTACGTCGTGCGTGGCGACGACGGCTGGCAGATCACCGCCGCCGGCCGCGAATTCCTCGCGATGCTCGAAGCCGTCACGCAGGACAATCTGCTGCAGCAGGAAGAGCCGGAGCCGGCTCACGCCGATCCCTCCGAGCCGAAGAAACCCGGCGACCTGATCGTCGTCGGCCATCGTTTCCGCAACCGCGTGCATCGGCCCGGCATGCCGGTGCGCAAGCCGCGCGGCGTCGCCCCCGCGGGTCTCCGTCGCGGCGAGAACGCTTCCGGTTGAGACTTACGTCAGCAGCAGCGCCATCCCGGGATCGCCCTTCTCCATCGCGCGCCGGTAGGCCGGACGTTTGCCGATATCGGCGAGATAGCGCACGATATTCTGATAGCGCCGGATATCGTAGGGCATGAAGTAGCGCATCGTGGTCAGCGAAAAGCCGATCATGATGTCGGCCGAAGTGAATTCGCTTCCCGCCAGATACGCGGCCTCGCCGAGCCGCGCATTGACCAGGTCGAACGACCGATCGAGACGGGCGCGCTGCGCTTGCAGTATGGGATTTTCGCCGGCGAGATTGAGCCGGTTCAGGATCATGTTGCGGCCCATCTGCGCCTGCAGCGTGCCGTTGGCGAAGTGATACCAGTACAGGAAGTGCGCGAAGCCGGGATGATCGGGTGCCAGCGCGAGCCGGCCCTTGCCGTATTTTGCAATGATGTATTCGACCACGGCGCCGGATTCCGCCAGCACCAGTCCGCCGTCGGTGATGACGGGCGCCGTTCCGATCGGATGCAGCGCCTTGTAGTCCGGCGGCGCCAGCATGGTGACGGCATCGCGCGTGTAGCATTGCAGCGCGTAGGGAATTTCCAGCTCCTCGCACAGCCAGACGATCCGCTCGGATTGCGATCTGCCGAGGTGGTGGACGGTTAACATGGCCGAAACTCCCTGGCGCCTGGGGCATTGAATGCTCGCGACATTGTTTGCGGCATTCGGCAAAATTACAAGCGGCGCTGCGTCCACGCCTTGACAGCGGCGGCCAGCCGAACAGACTGCGCCGCATGCGCATCACCCTGATCCACGCCCTGAAACATTCGATCGTGCCGATCGAGGCCTCCTTCGCGAAACTGTGGCCGGAGGCGCGGCTGATGAATCTGCTGGACGATTCCCTCTCGGCGGATCTCGCGCGCGACGGCGGCCTGACGGATTCGATGACCGAGCGCTTCCTCGATCTCGGGCGTTACGCGACATCGACGGGGTCGGATGCGATCCTGTTCACCTGCTCGGCCTTCGGTCCCTGCATCGAGGCGGTGGCGCGTGTGCAGGCGCCGATGCCGGTGCTGAAGCCCAACGAAGCCATGATCGAGCAGGCCGCGGCGAAGGCCGGCCGCGTCGGCCTGCTCTCGACCTTTGCGCCGACGCTGGCCTCGATGCCCGCGGAATTCCCGTCTTCCGTCACGCTGGTGCCAAAGCTCGTCGAAGGCGCGCTGGCCGCGCTCGATCGCGGCGATCGCGCCACCCATGACCGGCTCGTGGTCGAGGCTTCGAAAGACCTGCGCGATTGCGACGTGATTGCGCTCGCGCAATACAGCATGGCGCCGGCAGCCGATCTGGTGGCGCAGGCGACCGGCCGGCCGGTGCTCACGACGCCGGACAGTGCCGTCAACAAGCTGAAGAAGCTGCTGTGCTGATCGCAGCCAAAGCCATGCGCGGGCTTCCCGCGGGTTCTGCGATTCTGCTCGTCTTTATGCTCGCGCTCTCCGGCGCAGGTTTCGTACACGCGCAATCGTTGACGCCGTTCCGCAACGAGGGACAGGCGCAGCGCTATTGCCCCGATGACGTCGTGGTCTGGCTCGATTTCGCCAAGGGCATCTATTACGCCAGGAACCAGAAGCGTTACGGCCGCGGCTTCAACGGCAGCTACGTCTGCCGCGAGGAGGCCCGCAGCAGCTTCTATCGCCGCTCCCTGCTGGGGCTGCGCTAGGCCGGCTGTTCATCTACGTTACACAACCGGCGGATGGCGGGGGAAAAGAAAACCCGCTAGACTTTGCGCATGAAGGGGCGCAGGGAGGATTCGGAAAAAATCGTTATAATATTCGAGTACCGAGGGA
>JAKFVP010000437.1 GCA_021732175.1 Bradyrhizobium sp. | reverse complement strand
AAGGCGATCCCCGAGACGATGGCGGCGGCGAGGAAAGCGGGCCCGGCCTGCGCCCAGCGCGAATGCGGGGCGTCCTGCCGCCATTGCTTCAAATTGATCGCGACGCAGGCGAACGCGATCGGCCAGACGAACAGGGGCCAGCTATCGCCGACGCGTGCAGAGAGGCCGTGCACGACAAACACCGCGAGCGGGAAGATCACCGCGGTCGAGAGCAGAATTGAGACGGGATCGCGGCTGCGATAGCCGCGGATGGCAAGCATCACCGTCCCGATCAGCGCAATCGGCAGTAGTAGAAAACCCACCAGCACGAATTGCTGGCCGAGGAAGTCGGCGAGGAAGCGCGCGGACCAGCCGGAAATCTGCGGCGCCCGGTCGAGCTGGAATTTGAACGAGACCCAGTCGTGGGAGGCGTTCCAGACCAGCACCGGCGAAAACACCGCGAGCGCAAGCGCCGTCGCGATCCAGAACCAGGGACTCGCAAGCTGCCGCTTGCGCCAATCCGGCACCACCACGAAGGCGAGGATCGCGGGGACGAAGAGTACCGCGGCGTATTTTGCCGTGAGCGCCAATCCGCCAAACAATCCGGCCGGCAGCCACCAGCGCCGGTCGTTCGATTGCGCCAGCCGCACCAGCGACCAGATCATCAGGAATTCGCAAGGCAGCAGTGCAATGTCAGGTGCGATATTCGCCATCTTCAGCCCGTAGTCGGGCGCGGCCTCCGTCATGAGCACGGCGGCAATGACGTAGCGCCAGTCGCGCACCACGCGCCAGACGATGTCAGCGAGCAGCGCCTGCGTCACCAGCATCGCCAGCAGTGCCGGCGCGCGCACGCCGAAATTGCTGTCGCCGAACAGTGCCGTGCCTGCGCGCACGAACCACGCAATCAGCGGCGGGTGGTCGAGAAAGGAGATCACGTTCTCCTTCGACCATGTCCAGTAATAGGCCTCGTCCACGCGCAGATCGATCGTGGCAGCAAAAATTCCGCGCAGCACGGTGAGGACGGCAACGACGGTCACGCACAGGGCGATCTGGACGGCAGGCGAACTAAGTTTGAAACGGGTCGACAGCACCGGCGGTGTCATCAAAGAGCTTGCTGAAAGTAGCTGATGGCGGCTGGACATCATTGCCGACCGCGACCATATCGGCAATGGTTCCGGGCACGCAAAAACGCGACCGGCGGCAAATGTGCCTGAAGGCAGGGAGGATACGAGTATGGGTGATGGCAAGAGCGGGCTTCAACTGCGTTCGCTGCTGAAGAAGAGCGGCGAGCTCGAGGTATCGCTGGTGAATGTCCCGACGCCGGAGCCGGCCGATGATGAGGTGGTGGTCCGCGTCGAGGGCACGCCCATCAACCCATCCGATCTTGGCCTTTTGTTCGGCCCCGCCGACATGGCTTCCGCCACCTTATCCGGCACGAAGGATGCGCCGGTCATTACCGCGAAGATGCCGGAAGCCGCAATCCGCATGATGGGCGCGCGGCTCGACCAGTCGCTGCCGGTCGGCAATGAAGGCGCCGGCACGGTGGTAAGGACGGGATCGTCGGATGCAGCGAAAGCGCTGATTGGCAAGACGGTCTCGATGATCGGCGGCGCCATGTACTCGCAGTACCGCACCATGAAGGTGCGCGACGTCATGGAATTGCCGGCGGGCACGACCGCCGCCGACGGCGCCTCCTGGTTCGTCAATCCGCTCACCGCGCTCGGCATGACCGAGACCATGCGGCGCGAAAACCACAAGGCGCTGGTGCACACGGCGGCCGCTTCCAATCTCGGCCAGATGCTCAACAAGATCTGCATCAAGGACGGCATCGGCCTCGTCAACATCGTACGCAGCGCGGAGCAGGCCGCGATCCTGAAGAAGATCGGCGCCAAGCACATCGTCGATTCCACGTCGCCGACTTTCATGGACGATCTCACCGCCGCGCTGGTCGAGACCGGCGCCACCATTGCCTTCGACGCCATCGGTGGCGGCAAGCTGGCGAGCCAGATCCTCACCGCGATGGAAATCGCGGCCAACAAGACCGCGAAGGAATACAGCCGCTACGGCTCCAACGTGTTCAAGCAGGTCTATATCTATGGCAGCCTCGACACCCGCCCGACCGAGCTGACCCGCGCCTTCGGCCTGACCTGGAGCGTTAGCGGCTGGCTGCTGACGCCGTTCCTGCAGAAGATCGGTCCTGCCGAGATCGGCCGCCTGCGCCAGCGCGTGGCGTCCGAACTGAAGACCACCTTCGCCAGCCACTACACCAAGGTGGTGTCGCTGCAGGAGGCGCTCGATCCCGCCAACATCGCCATCTACAACAAGCGCACCACCGGCGAGAAATTCCTGATCAACCCGAGCAAGGGCGGGTGAGGGCGCAGGTCTATTCATAAAGCGTCCACCCCATAATTCCGGCTTGCGTTCTCCCGGCAACGGGAGAACATTCCCGCCATAATGAGGGCGGGCAAAACCGCCGGGCTAAGGGAGGACACCATGACTGATCTGAACAGGCGTGACCTGCTCGCGGGCGCTGCAGCATTCGGTGCAGCCGCCGCGCTGTCGCCTTTGGGCGGCTTTATCGCAAACGCGGCGGCGCCGGCCGCTGGCGCCCAGGCGCCCGGCTACTATCGCTACAAGGTCGGCAGTTTCGAGTGCACCTCGATCAACGACGGTGCGCGCGCCTTCCCGATGCCCGACACCTTCGTGAAGAACGTGCCGAAGGAGCAGGCGCTGGCCGCGGCCGAAGCCGCCTACATGCCGAAGGGCATGGTGACCGTGCCGTTCAATCCGCAACTCATCAACACCGGCAGCAAGCTGGTGCTGATCGATTGCGGCAATGGCGTCGCCAATCTGGAGTCGAGCAAGGGCGCGGTCGGCCGCACGTTGCAGAACCTGGCCGCGGCAGGCGTCGATCCCAAGAGCATCGACGTCGTGCTGATGTCGCATCTGCACCCCGATCATACCAACGGCATCCGTGCCGCCGACAACTCGATGGCGTTCCCGAATGCCGAGATCATGGTGCCTGCAAAGGACTGGGAATTCTGGATGAGCGACGACAACGCTGCGAAAGCCGAGTCGAATGCGATGATGAAGAACTACTTCGCCAATGTGCGGAAGATCTATGCCGGCATCGAAAACAAGGTGACGAAGTACGACTGGGACAAGGAAGTCGTCACCGGCATCACCTCGGTCGCCGCGCCCGGCCACACGCCGGGCCATACCGCCTTCGCCGTCGTGTCCGGCAATTCGCGGGTGCTGATCCAGTCCGACGTCACCAACATCCCCGAACTGTTCCTGCGCAATCCGGACTGGCACGTCGCCTTCGACGTCGATCCCATGGCGGCGCAGGCGACGCGCCACAAGTTCTACGACATGGCCTCATCCGAGAAGGCGCTGGTGGTGGGCTTCCACTTTACCTTCCCCTCGATCGGCTATGTCGAGAAGGACGGCAGCAAGTACCGCCTGGTGCCGGTGGCATGGAATCCGGTGATTTGACCGCAGGTCAGCCTGACTGATCCGGCAGGCCGCCCCTTGCGGGCGGCCCGCTCGTTTGACAACGAGCATTTCCCGAACGCTGCGTTTCCCGGAAAATCCTTCCATGCACTTGCATCCATCTCGCATGGGCGCTAGGTGACGGACATCAGTCGCCATTCCAAGAGGGGATTCCTAAATGGCTCATACGATCGTCACGATCGCCGGCAGCCTCCGCAAGGAGAGCTTTTCGCTCAAGATCGCCAATGCGCTGGCAAAGCTCGCGCCGAACTCGCTCAAGCTCGACGTCATGACGCCGCACGGCATCTCCAACTTCGACCAGGACCTCGAAGCCAACCCGCCGGCGGACTGGCTCGCCTTCCGGGAGAAGCTGCAGAAGTCGAACGGCGTGCTGTTCGTCACGCCGGAATACAACCGCGCCATTCCGGGCGTGCTGAAGAATGCCATCGACGTCGCCTCGCGCCCCTATGGCAAGAGCTCGTTCCTGGGCAAGCCGACCGGGATCATCTCCAACTCGCCGGGTCCGCTCGGCGGCGTCAACGCGGCCAAGAGCCTGCAGCACATCCTGCCGGGGATCACCGGCCCGATCATGGGCCAGCCCGAAACCTACCTGACCATGGTTGGTGACGCCTTCAACGACAAGGGCGAACTGATCAAGGAGCCGCTGCAGAAGGTGCTGGAACAGTATCTGGCCGCGTTCGCGGCCTTCGTCGAGAAGCAGAACGGGTAGAGCATCTCCTGCGTCGGGTGGGCAAAGGCGCGATTGCGCCGTGCCCACCTTTCTGGCCGCGCTCGTGAAGGTGGGCACGCTTCGCTTTGCCCACCCTACAGTTCTGGATTGATTCGTCGCTTCGCCACGCTCGCAATGACGGGGCGGGCAGCGCATTCTTAGGGCTCCCTTAACCCTGGAGCCCCATTTTGGGGCCACCATGGTCACGCGTAGCCGACTCAAATCGTTTCTCACCGGGCTCGCCCTCTACACGATGGCGGGGCTGCTGGTCGGCTATTTCGGCACCAACGCCTATACCGGCAAATACGGCCTCACGGCGCGGCAGGAACTCGATCAGGAGATCATCGCGCTGACCTCCGAGTTGGCGCGGCTGAAGCGCGAGCGGGCCGAAGGCGAGCAGCGGGTGTCGCTGCTGCGTTCCGGCCAGATCGACCCCGACATGCTGGATGAGCGTGCGCGCTTCCAGCTCGACTATGCCAATCCGCGCGACCTCGTGCGGATCGTTCGCCCGGCTGGCGCGAACTGATTTTCTAATTTCAAAAACGTCGCATTGCGATCACGAAAATGTCGCGCCGGTTGCAGTGCGGCATAGCAATATTCTTGCAATCGCACGGCTCGCCTTTCGCCGGGTATTGAGTTGAGCTAGACAAAGTTTTCCAAATTCTCTCACCCGGAATTGTTCATGGCCTCATCACCAAAGAAAGCCGTCGCGAAGGATTCAGGCCAGGAAAAGGGAACAGGCTCTCCCCCGGCTTTCACCAGGGAGCAGGAGCTGAAGGCGTTGCGCGACATGCTCCTGATCCGGCGCTTTGAGGAAAAGGCGGGTCAGCTCTACGGCATGGGTGCAATCGGCGGCTTCTGCCATCTCTATATCGGCCAGGAAGCCGTTGTGGTCGGCATGCAGATGGCGCTGAAAGAGGGCGACCAGGTCATAACTGGATACCGCGACCACGGCCACATGCTGGCCTGCGGCATGTCAGCCAACGGCGTGATGGCCGAACTGACCGGCCGCCGCGGCGGCTACTCCAAGGGCAAGGGCGGCTCCATGCACATGTTCAGCATGGAGAAGCATTTCTACGGCGGCCACGGCATCGTCGGTGCGCAGGTCTCGCTCGGCACGGGCCTCGCCTTCGCCAACCGCTATCGCGGCAACGACAATGTCTCGCTGGCCTATTTCGGCGACGGAGCGGCCAACCAGGGCCAGGTCTACGAGAGCTTCAACATGGCGGAGCTGTGGAAGCTCCCCGTGGTCTACGTCATCGAAAACAACCGCTACGCCATGGGCACCGCGGTGTCGCGCGCTTCCGCGCAGCAGGACTTCTCCAAGCGCGGCGCTTCCTTCAACATCCCGGGCAAGCAGGTTGACGGCATGGATGTGCGCGCGGTGAAGGCTGCCGCCGACGAGGCGGTCGCCTGGTGCCGCGCCGGCAACGGCCCGTTCATTCTGGAGATGCAGACCTACCGCTATCGCGGCCACTCGATGTCGGATCCCGCGAAGTACCGTACCCGCGAGGAGGTGGAGAAGGTTCGCCATGACTCCGATCCGATCGAGCAGGTGCGCAATCGCCTGCTGGCGGCGAAGGTCAGCGAAGACGAGTTGAAGAAGATCGACGCCGAAGTCCGCGAGATCGTCAACGAGTCCGCCGACTTCGCCCAGAAGGATCCCGAGCCCGATCCGTCCGAGCTGTGGACCGACATCTACCGTGAAAGCGCAAGCAAATAAGTTTTTGGAGCAACCATGCCCATTCAAGTTCTGATGCCTGCGCTGTCGCCCACGATGGAAAAGGGCAACCTCGCCAAATGGCTGAAAAAGGAAGGCGAGACGATCAAGTCCGGCGACGTCATCGCCGAGATCGAGACCGACAAGGCGACCATGGAAGTCGAGGCGACCGATGAGGGCACGCTCGGCAAGATCCTGATCCCGGAAGGCACCGCCGACGTCGCGGTCAACACGCCCATCGCGATGATCCTGGCCGATGGCGAGAACGCCGCCGATCTGGCGAAGGTACCGGCACCGGCGGCTGCACCTTCGCCCAGCGTTGCGGAGGAAGTGGCAGAATCCCGCTCGCCGGTCGGCGAGGGCAAGCCGATGATCTCGGCGCCGCATCATCCGAGCGCGCCAGCCTCGGTCAGCGAGCCGGAGCCCGAAGTGCCGGCCGGAACCGAATTCATCACGCAGACCATCCGCGAGGCGCTGCGCGATGCGATGGCCGAGGAGATGCGCCGCGACCCCGACGTCTTCGTCATGGGCGAGGAGGTCGCCGAATATCAGGGCGCCTACAAGGTCACGCAGGGCCTGCTGCAGGAATTCGGCGCGCGGCGCGTCATCGATACGCCCATCACCGAGCACGGCTTTGCCGGCGTCGGCGTCGGCGCTGCGATGACGGGCCTGAAGCCCATCGTCGAGTTCATGACCTTCAACTTCGCCATGCAGGCGATCGACCAGATCATCAACTCCGCGGCCAAGACGCTCTATATGTCCGGCGGCCAGATGGGCTGCTCGATCGTGTTCCGCGGCCCCAATGGCGCGGCTGCGCGCGTCGCCGCACAACACAGCCAGGATTATTCGGCCTGGTACTCGCAGATTCCGGGGCTGAAGGTGGTCGCGCCGTTCTCGGCCGCCGACTACAAGGGCCTTCTCAAGGCCGCAATCCGCGATCCCAATCCCGTGATTTTCCTCGAGAACGAAGTGCTTTACGGCCACACCGGCGAGGTGCCGAAGCTCGACGATTACGTCGTGCCGATCGGCAAGGCGCGCATCGTGCGCAAGGGCAAGGATGTCACCATCGTCTCCTGGTCGAACGGCATGACCTATTCGCTGAAGGCGGCGGACGAGCTCGCCAAGGAAGGCATTGAGGCCGAGGTGATTGATCTGCGCACGCTGCGCCCGATGGACACCGAGACGGTCGTCAATTCCGTCAAGAAGACCGGCCGTGCCGTGACGGTGGAAGAGGGCTGGCAGCAGTCGGGCGTCGGCGCCGAAGTGGCCGCGCGCATCATGGAGAATGCCTTCGACTATCTCGATGCGCCGGTCGCGCGCGTCTCCGGCAAGGACGTGCCGATGCCTTATGCGGCCAACCTCGAAAAGCTCGCTCTGCCCTCCGTCGCCGAGGTGGTCGCGGCCGCCAAGGCCGTCTCCTACCGGTAAGCATCATGGCAGGTCCGAAGGAGCAGCCGCTTCCGCCCGACGTGATGGAGCGCGAGGACGCTACCGAAGTGTTGCGCGCCTTTGTCGTCGACGGCGGGCTATCGATCGCGTTCACGCGCGCCTTCGAGGAGCCCGACATGTGGGGGCTTCTCCTCGTCGACATCGCCCGCCACGCCGCGCGCGCCTATGCCCGCGAAGGCGTTATGTCAGAGGAGGAAGCGCTCGCGCGCATCCTCGATATGTTCGAATCCGAAATCGCGCGTCCGACCGACATGGGCACGACCAGCCCGCGGTCGCAACAGGGTCACTGACGATGCCAATCAACATTCTGATGCCTGCACTGTCGCCGACGATGGAAAAGGGCAACCTTGCCAAGTGGCTCAAGAAGGAAGGCGACAAGGTCAAGTCCGGCGACGTCATCGCGGAGATCGAGACCGACAAGGCGACCATGGAGGTCGAGGCCGTCGACGAAGGCACCATCGCGAAAATCCTGGTGCCCGAGGGCACCGCGGACGTTCCCGTCAACGACGTCATCGCGATTCTGGCCGGCGACGGCGAGGACGTGAAGGCCGCCGCAAGCGCGGGCGGCGCCGCGGCGCCGAAGCCCGCCGCGGCACCGGCGCCTGCGGCACCTGCTGCTGCGACCGCACCGGCCGCCGCTCCCGCTGCGAAAGCGCCGCCGCCCGCCGCGGCTCCCGCGCCGGCACCTGCCGCGCAGGCCAATGGCGCCGGCCGCATTTTCTCCTCACCGCTGGCGCGTCGCCTTGCAAGGGACGCCGGCATCGACCTCGGCCGTATCACCGGCACCGGCCCGCATGGCCGCGTCATCGCCCGTGACGTCGAGGGCGCCAAATCCGGCAAGGGCCTGAAGGCGCCGGCGGCTGCACCAGGCGCTGCGCCCGCTATCGCGCCTGCGCTGAGCGACCAGCAGATTCTCGGCCTGTTCGAGCCGGGCTCCTACGAGGTCGTGCCGCATGACGGCATGCGCCGCACCATCGCCCAGCGCCTGACCGCGGCGACACAGAGCATTCCGACGTTTTACCTCACGATCGACTGCGACATCGGGTGCTTGCTCGATGCGCGCGAGCAGATCAATGCGGCCGCACCGAAGGACAAGGAAAAGAAGCCGCTCTACAAGCTCTCGGTCAACGACTTCGTCATTAAGGCGCTCGCGGTAGCCCTGCAGCAAGTGCCGGACTGCAATGTGAGCTGGACCGAAGCGGGGATGCTCAAGCACAAGCATTCCGACGTTGGCGTTGCCGTGGCCATGCCCGGCGGCCTGATCACGCCAATCATCCGCAACGCCGAGACCAAATCGCTCTCTACCATCTCCAACGAGATGAAGGACCTTGCGGCCCGCGCACGGACGCGAAAACTCAAGCCCATGGAATACCAGGGCGGCACCTCGTCGGTGTCCAATCTCGGCATGTTCGGCATCAGCCATTTCACCGCGGTCATCAACCCGCCGCAGTCGACCATCCTCGCGGTCGGCGCCAGCGAGGAGCGCGCGGTGGTGCGCAACGGCAAGGTTGAGGCCGCCCACATCATGAGCGTAACCTTGTCCTGCGATCACCGCTCCATCGATGGCGCGCTCGGGGCCGAGCTGATCGGCGCCTTCAAGCGGCTGATCGAAAACCCAGTCATGATGATGGTGTGAGATACCACCGTCATTGCGAGCGAAGCGAAGCAATCCAGCTTTGCCGCGGCAGGGAAAGCTGGATTGCTTCGTCGCGGAGTTTATCATCGGGCCGGCCGAGGGCCGGACCCGTTGGCTCCCGCAATGACGGAAACAGTAGTACCGGTTCAAGATGAAATGAGCGCATAGATATGGCCGACACATCCTTCGACGTCATCATCATCGGCTCCGGTCCCGGCGGCTATGTCACCGCGATCCGCGCGGCGCAGCTCGGTTTCAAGACCGCGATCATCGAGAAAGCCTATCTCGGCGGCATTTGCCTGAACTGGGGCTGCATCCCGACCAAGGCGCTGCTGCGCTCGGCGGAAATCTATCACTACATGCAGCACGCCAAGGATTACGGGCTGTCGGCGGAGAAGGTCAGCTACGACCCGAAGGCCGTGGTGCAGCGCTCGCGCGGGGTGTCGAAGCGTCTCAATGACGGCGTCGGCTTCCTGATGAAGAAAAACAAGGTGCAGATCATCTGGGGCGACGCCTCAATCGATGCGCCCGGAAAAATCACCGTGAAGAAATCCGCGGTCGAAGCGCCAAAGGGCGCGCTGGGCGAGGGCGCCTATCAGGCCAAGCACATCATCATCGCGACCGGCGCGCGGCCGCGCGTGCTGGCGGGGCTGGAGCCCGACAAGAAGCTGGTCTGGACCTATTTCGAGGCGATGGTGCCGGACCGCATGCCGAAATCGCTGCTGGTGGTCGGCTCCGGCGCAATCGGCATCGAGTTCGCCTCGTTCTTCCACACCATGGGCAGCGACGTCACCGTGGTCGAAGTGCTGCCGCAAATTCTGCCGGTCGAGGACGCCGAGATCGCCGGTCTTGCGCGAAAGCGCTTCGAGAAGATGGGGATCAAGATCCTCACCAACACCAAGGTGACAAAGCTCGACAAGAAAGCCGACAGCGTTGTCGCCACCATCGACGACGGCAAGAAGCCGGTCACGACCGAATTCGAGCGCGTGATCTCCGCCGTCGGCGTCGTCGGCAATATCGAGGGGCTTGGTCTGGAAACGCTTGGCGTGAAGACCGACCGCGGCTGCGTCG
>JAKFVP010000627.1 GCA_021732175.1 Bradyrhizobium sp. | reverse complement strand
CAAAGAGAGCATCAAATGCGACGCGCTGGTGGTCGGCGCCGGGATCACCGGCTCGCTGGTGGCGGAGCGATTGACACGACAGGGCCTCGATGTCGTGATCATCGACCGTGAGGTTCCCGGACGCGGCAGCACGGCCGCCAGCACCTCGATGCTGCTTTGGGAAATCGACCGGCCGCTCGCGGCTCTTACCGAGGCCTACGGCTTCGAGCGCGCCGCACGCGCCTATTGTGCAAGCTTCGACGCAGTGAGCGGACTGAAGGCTCTGGTCGCCGGTCTCGGCATTGCCTGCGAGCTGCGTGAAAAGGATTCGCTCTATCTCGCAGCGGGAAGCAGCGCCACTTCCCTGTTGGAAGAGCATCAACTGCGCCGCCGTGCCGGATTGCCCGGCGAGTTCCTCGATCACGCCCGGCTGTCCGATGTCTTTGCCATCCTGCGCGCCGGGGCCCTTGTCTCACCGGGCGCTGCCGACGCCGATCCGCTGCAGCTCTCCCGTGGTTTGCTGCGCGTTGCGGTGGCGCGCGAAGCGCGTCTGTTTGATGCCGAGGCGATCGCATTCGATGCCTCCGGTCGCGCGGTCACTGTCGGTCTCGACAATGGCTGCGAGATCGAGGCGAAATCAGTGGTGCTCGCCACCGGTTATGTGATGCCCGGCATCGTGCGCTCGGACGTGCATCGCGTTTCCTCGAGCTGGGCGATGGCGACGGGTCCGCAGCCTCAAAACATCTGGAAGGATGGGGCGCTGATCTGGGAGGATTCCGAGCAATATCATTATGCGCGCACAACGCCGGCAGGGCGCATCATTATCGGCGGCGAAGACAGTGAAGAGATCATCGAGCCCGACGCGCGCGATCGTCTGATCCCGGAAAAGTCTCGCGTGCTGGCGCAAAAGCTTGCCGCCCTCTGGCCGCGGGCCGACACGGAAAGCCAATTCCGCTGGGCGGGCACGTTCGATACCACCTGCGACGGCTTGCCCCTGATAGGTCCTGTCCCCGGCCACAAGGGCCTTTATGCCGCCTATGGCTATGGCGGCAATGGCATCACCTTCAGCTTCCTCGCGGCCACGCTGCTGGGCGATCTCATCGCCGGATCGACCTCGCCGTTGCTGGACGATTTCGCGCTGGAGCGCGACGCGATCTTGATGCCGGCCTGAAAAAGCTCTGTTGCAACGGCCGGCTCTGGGCTAGAGAGGCCCGGTTCAGAAAAACGAGGTATCAGCCTATGCGGTCTTCCCGGCGCACCATTCTCTCGACCATGCTCGCTGGCGTCGCCGCCGCGATCGCCACGCGCGCCAGCGCACAGACAGGAAAGCCCATGACGACAGCTTCAGGTTTGCAGATCATCGACATCAAGGAAGGCACCGGCGCTTCGCCCAAGCCCGGCCAGACCTGCATCATGCACTACACCGGCTGGCTCTATGAGAACGGTCAGAAGGGCAAGAAATTCGACTCCTCCATGGACCGCAACGAGCCCTTCGATTTCCCGATCGGCCAGGGTCGCGTCATCAAGGGCTGGGATGAGGGCGTCGCCACCATGAAGGTCGGGGGAAAACGCACCCTGATCATCCCGCCCGCGCTCGGCTATGGCGCGCGCGGCGCCGGCGGCGTGATCCCGCCGAATGCGACGCTGATGTTCGACGTCGAACTGCTCGCGGTGAAGTAAGGCGACGACGCAAAAGAAGACCGGCCGCGAGGCCGGTCTTCTTAATTGGCGGGATGAGGCGCTAAAGCTTCTTGTTCGCCGCAGCCGCAGCGCGGTTCAGCGCGTCCTTCACGGACTCCTTGGCGTCGCCGACGGCCTTCTGGCCCTTGCCCTTTACTTCCTGAATCACGCCTTCGCCTTCGAGGCGCTCGTTGCCGGTTGCTTCACCAAGGCCCTGCTTGGCCTTGCCGATGGCTTCATTGGCGGTGCCCTTGATCTTGTCGGTGGTGCTACCCATTACCTTCTCCCTTTCAACGATTTAAACTTCGGCAGGACAACGCTGCATTGCGCCAGATGTTCCCGATTGCGCTGGTTTGGCCGTTTCCTTTTCGATATTCTCCGCCGTGAGAAGGAACACTTTCGAAAGTTGATTCATGTCCGGTTCCCACGACCACACGCACCCGCACGACCATCATCACGATCACGACCACGCCGACATGGAGCGCTGGAAGCACGACGGCGTACGCGTCATTCCCGGCAACCAGCTCGATCCCAACGTGCCGTCGACGCCGGGCATGGACCGCAAGGCCGCCATCAATTTCGCGCGCGCCGGTGCGCAGAAGCTCTGGGCCGGTACCGTGACGATCCGGCCCGACGCCAAGACCGGCGCGCATCATCATGGCCATCTCGAAAGCATCATCTATGTCGTGAAGGGCAAGGCGCGGATGCGCTGGGGCGAGAAGCTGCAGTTCACCGCGGAAGCCGGCCCCGGCGACTTCATCTTCGTGCCGCCTTACGTGCCGCACCAGGAGATCAACGCCAGCCGCGACGAAGTGCTGGAATGCGTGCTGGTGCGCAGCGACGGCCAAGCCGTCGCTGTTAATCTCGATATCGAGCCGATCGAGAAGCCGGAGACGGTGTTGTGGGTCGATCCCGTGCACCGCGATCCTGCGGAGAAATGAGCCTGTCATTCCGGGGCGCCGCGCAGCGGCGAGCTTGATCCGGTGGTGCTGCCCGAGCGGGCGAAGGGCGGCGGGCGGCCCGAAAATTCGTTAAAATAAATCTGCGATGGCTTGTCGGTTTCCGGCAGGCCCGGGCGTCCTTGGGCTGGAACCTTCCAAAGGAGCCCGTTATGGCCAGGATGATCTTCGTCAATCTGCCCGTCGCCGACGTCGCGCGTGCCACCGCCTTCTACGAGACGATCGGCGCGGTGAAGAACCCGCAATTCTGCGACCCCACGACATCCTGCATGGTCTTTTCGGAGAACATCTACGCCATGCTGATGACCCACGAGAAGTACAGCCAGTTCACCTCCAAAAAGATCGCGGACGCCAGGACGACGAGTCAGGTGCTGCTGTGTCTGTCCGCCGACAGCCGCGACGAGGTCGATGAGATCGTCGGCAAGGCCGAGGCCGCCGGCGGCATCGCCGATCCCAGTCCGAAGGACGAATACGACTTCATGTACGGCCGCAGTTTTGAGGATCCCGACGGCCACCTCTGGGGAGTGAACTGGATGAACATGGACGCCTTCAACCCCCAGCCCGCGACCGAGAACGCCTGATCGAAACCCGCAAGGAGTATTTCCGATGTCGAAGATCACCCCGTGTCTGTGGTTCGCCAACGAAGCCGAGGAAGCCGCGAACTTTTACGTCTCGCTCGTGGCCGATTCCAAAATCGACTCTATCCAGCGCAGTCCTGCCGACTATCCGCACGGCAAGGCCGGCAACGTCATCGTGGTGCAGTTCACACTGGCCGGTCAGAGCTTCATGGCGCTGAACGGCGGCATGCGCATGGAATACACCAACGCTGTGTCGTTCGTGATCGATTGCGCCGATCAGGCCGAGGTCGATCGCATCTGGGACGCGATCCTGGCGCATGGCGGCAAGGCCGAGCAGTGCGGCTGGATCAGGGATCGCTGGGGCTGCGCCTGGCAGATCACGCCGTCAGCTTTGCCGAAATATCTCGGCGGTCCCGACAAGGCCGGCGCCCAGCGCGCCATGCAGGCGATGCTCGGCATGGTCAAGCTGGACATCGAAGGCCTGAAGCGCGCCTATGAAGGCAAGTCGGCGGCGTGATTTCTTCTCACCTCTCCCCGCTTGCGGGGAGAGGTCGCCGCGCCCTAGCGCGGCGGGTGAGGGGGCTCTCCGCGAGTCCTCTTCCTCGGCGACCTTGTGGAGACAGCCCCCGCGTCCGCCGAAGCCTTGGCGAAGGCGGATCACCCCGACCCTCTAAGAGCGAGCTTCGCTCGTCTCGACCCCGCAAGAGTGGGGCGAGGGAGAAGTGACGTCAGTAATTAATCCGCAAGCCAATGCCGCCGTGGATGGTGTTGCCCACCGGCTGCGGCCCGAGGGTGCCGTTGACGAAGACGTCGGCCACCCAGCCCTTGCTGATGCGGTAGCCGAGCCGGCCGCCATATTCGAACCAGCCCTGATTGCCGATGGTCGGCGTCACCATGCCCTGCCCGGTGACGGCGGCGACGATGCCGGACTGCGAGCCGAGGGCATAGACATAGCCGCCGTTGATATTGCCTTCGAAATTGTTGCTGATCAGGTGCGTCCATTGCCCGCCGATCTTGACGAGCGTGGTCTTGTCGGTGCCGGTGTTGAACGTGGCATCGAACGGGTTGAAGGCGATGGTCTGGTCGGTATAGCCGTTGACCCGTTGCCAGAGCTGCCAGATCTCGACCGCCGCGGCGACTTCGTCGCGCGGCGAAATCCTCCCGATCCAGCCGGCGCGGCCATAGACCGCGTAGTTCGACGCGGTGGTGTTGCCGTCCACCGTGACGGCACCGAGGCTGGTCAGATAGCTGCGCTGGTAGCGCACCTTCTCGTAGGGCGTCAGGATCGTGCCAATGTCGAAGAACGGACGCGAGGAGCCCCAGTCGGTGAAATCGTAGCGCAGCGCGATCGCGCCGATCGGCGCGCTGGTCACGCTGTAGCCGCCTTCGCTGTAATGCGTGTAGGCGATGCCCGCGAGCAGAGCGAGATTGTCGGTGATGTTCTTGCGGCCGTGCACGCCGGCCGAGAACGAGCCGGCCGAGCCGAAGGCGCTGACGCAGTCGCTGCAGTTGATCTGCTCGTTGACCCCGAGCAGCACCGTGCCCAGCACACGGTTGGTGATCATCTGGTTGAAGCGCTGCTTGGCGACATCGTTGATCGAGCCGGCGCTGGAATCAGAACCGGTCGGACAGGGCGGCGCCGCGGTGGGGGGCGCGTTGACCGGGCCCTCGGAATAAGCGGCGTTGTAGTTGGTGCTGTAATAGGAAGTCGAGGAAGATGTTGACGTCGAAGTGGAAGTCGACGTCGAGGTGGACGACGACGTGGAAGTCGACGTCGAGCAGGAGGTCGGCGCCGACTGCGCGTAGGCAACGTTGGATTCACCGCGCACGAAAAGCAGCGCAGCCGCCACCACCATGGTGGCGAAGACGATCCATGTGCGCGAGAGCCCTGCCATGGTCACTTCCCGCACAGAATGCCGTTGGGGTCGTCGATCACCGCGGGCGTCAGCGTGGGCGTGCCGGCAAACTCGGTCGTGCTGCAGAGGCCCGCGGCGGCTCCGCAACTGCTGGCGAAAGTCCAGGGCGGGTTATTGGTCTTCTTGATCGTGACCTTGCCGTTTCCGGCGGACGTGATGATCGCGGTATCGCCGGGCTGGGTCAGCTCGATGCACTGGAAGCTCAGCGTGCAGACGCGTGACGCGCCGCCTTGCAGCACCACCGTCGTGCTGCCGCGTTGCGACAGGATGTCGAGGATGGTGCCGCGGATGCCGATGGTGGCAAGGCCCGTGGTGATCTTGTAGGCGTTCTTGTCGGAATGGCCGGTGACGAAACGGAACGCGCCCGTCGTCATGCGGATGGTGACGTCCTTGTAGCTGTGCTCGTCGTTGAAGACGGTGCGGTCGAGCGTGATCGAGGAGTTGGCGCCGAGCGACAGGTTGGTGGAATCGATCATCACCAGCCGCGTCGCGCTGGCTGCGCCCGTGCGCACGGTCTCGTTGCGCAATACGGCGTCGCCGACATTGATCTGCGTGCCGCCCTCGCCGGAAACCCGGACCACCTCGTTCTGCACGACGGCTGCTTCGCCGACGCGCGCGGGCGCCTGCGCCCGGGCGAAACCGATATGCGACGAGACGCAGATGACCAGCGCCGCAAGAATGGAGTTACGCCAATTCATTTCCCACCGTACAATCTGCGCGATGTTTTAGCGGATTGTGCGGGCCAACCATGTTGTATAATTATCACAAGTCCCACACACTTTCCCGGCCCGTCGATTAGTGACTTCAAGACGCAAATCGGTTCGAAAAGAAAAAGCGCGTGATGTCGAGCGCGCTAAAAACACAGTTGCGCCTGAATGTGCCACCGAGGCCGTAGCGAAAGCGAAGTTTGTTCCGGCCAGTCCAATCGCAAAAGTCGTAGCGATTGCGGCTGCCATATTCGTTACCGCGCATCTGCTGCTGATGATCGGATTTACCACGCCGGACAAAATTGCGTTTGACGAAGTGCATTATGTGCCGGCTGCGAAGCAGTTGCTGGAGAAGGGCCCCTACGCGCCGCTGCTCAACCCGATGCACCCGCCGCTCGCCAAGGAATTCATGGCGGTATCGATCAGGATTTTCGGCGACACTCCGCTCGGCTGGCGCTATCCGAGCGTGCTGTTCGGCGCACTCGCCATCGTTGCGATCTATCTTTGCGCGCTCGCGCTGTTCGCCTCGCAGGGCGCGGCACTCGCGGCCGCTGCACTCACCTTCCTCAACCAGATGGTCTTCGTGCAGTCGCGCATCGCGATGCTCGACATTTATGCGCTGACCTTAGATCTGTTCGGTATCGCCGCGTTCATCTACGGCTATCGCCAGCAGCGGCCCGAGCGGGCATTCGCGCTGGCCGGTCTTTGCTTCGGCCTTGCAGGCGCCAGCAAATGGAGCGGCTTCTTTCCGCTTGGCGTTGCGATTGCGATCATTGGCTTTGTCCGCCTGCTGCAGGGCTGGCGTACGCAGTTTGCCGAGGCGAATGAGGAGGACTGGTACCGGCCCGACCGCTGGCCGGATTTCCGCTATTATCATCTCGCGCTGTGCTTCGTGCTGGTGCCGGCGCTCGCCTATTTCATCACCTGGATTCCCGTCAGCGGATTTTCGATTTCGGGATTCATCGAGGCGCAGCGCCGCATCTTTGCGGAGAATTCCGCCCAGCATCCGCCGCATCTCTATATGAGCGCGTGGCCGTCCTGGCCGCTGCTGATGCGGCCGATCTGGTATCAGTTCGACAAGATGGCCGATGAGCGTTTTCAGGCCATCGTCTTTCTCGGCAATCCCTTGATCCTCTGGCCGGCGCTGGCGGCGCTCGTGATCTGCGCGCGGGATTTCATCGTCGCGCGGCGCACCCAGGCCTTTCTCATTCTCGCCTTCTATTTCGGACCGTGGCTTGCCTGGGCAACGCTGCCGCGCACGATCGGCTTCATCTATTACTATCTGCCCTCGGCCACCGTGGCGTCGCTGGCGCTGGTCTACGCGCTGACGCAAGGCGAGCGGGCGCCGCCGCGCTGGGTGTTGTGGGTCTTCGTCGCAGCTTCCGCGGCCGGCTTTCTTGCCCTGCTGCCGATCTCGGTCTCGTCGCTCGGGGTGACGATGCAGAGTTATCAGCGCCTGATGATCTTCCAGAGCTGGATCTAGCCGGCATTCAGTCAGCGAGACAGGCTCGCCGAGTCGCAACCCGTTCTACTGTGCATGGGGTTGTTTTCGATGTTTTGGGGTCTGCCGTGGAACTCGGCTCAGAACCAGCCGAACCAGGCGACGCGCCGCCAGCTCAGGTGATGGCGGTAGTAGCTCGGCCAGTAGACCGGGAACGGCTCCCAATAGGCATAGCGGCGATTGTTCTTCTTGGCGTAGCGGCGGTTCTTGCGGGGCGTGGCCTCGGTCGCTGCCGGCGCGGCGCCTTCTATCGTCTTCGGCAGGATCGAGGGACGCGGCACGTCGACCGGGCGGCCGCCGGGGCTTGCTGCCGGGGAGGCGGCATTGGCGGGAGCGGCGCTCGAGGCTCCGTCCTCGGCGTGCCCGCGCACGGGCGCACAGGCGAGGAGGGCTGCAAAGGCGATTCCGAGCGAGCGGGTCTTCATGACCGTCTCCCTTGGCCAGGGTGTCCGCCCGCCGGTTGGCGGGCGGATCGCAGGCGTAGCGTTATTTCGCCGCGGTCTTGCTGACTTCCATGTTGACCACCTGGACGCGACGGTTGGTCGGATCCATCGGCGCGCTCGCATCCTTCGGCTTGCTCTCGCCATAGCCGACGGTCACGAGGTCGGAACCGTTGATGCCGTACTTCTCCGTCAGGTAGCGCTTGATGGTGTCGGCGCGGCGCTCGGACAGGCCCTGGTTATACTGCTCGGTGCCCTGTGCATCGGTGTGGCCGGCGACCACGAAGGTCGAGCCTTTCAGGCTCGGGTCGGACAGCGCCTTGCCGAGTTCCTGCACCGCCTGGACCGAGGTCTTGGCGATGTCGGCCGAGTTGTAGTCGAAGCGGATCTCGAGATCGATCTTCGGCTTGGTCGCGGCGAGCTGCGCCACTTCCTCGCGCTCGCCGAGCGACAGCGACCGCGTCGAACGGTTGCGCAGCGAGTTGATGAAGGTCGCTTCCTTGGCCTGCGCCGCGGTGTCGGCCTTCTGTTCGCCGCTCGACAGGCCGCGGGTCAGCGGCTTCGGCTGCAGCGCCTTGGCGATCTGGTCCGCCGGGATCACGGCGTCGCCGGCCAGCGCCAGGCCCGCCGTCATCGACAGCGCGGCGCCGAGCGCAATGGCCGTAATTCCGGAAAGTCTGGAAATGCTGGTCATGGTCGTCTTCCTTTGGTTACGCCTGCAATATTGCCTGCATGCGTCTTGGATGGTTGGACATTAGAGCAGGTTCAATGCGCCGAATGTGACTCAAGTCACTGGTAAACCGTGTCTATCTTTCTGCTGGCGGCCGTTGACGGGGTTGGTACCCGGGGTCGACGGGGCGCGCCTTCTTAATACCTGCTTCCGAACGGCGCTTGCCTCGGATTCCCCGGTCTTTCGGCGCCCGGCGCTTTGATTCCAGCCGATTCCTGGTCGCGTCGCACCCTCGGTTCCACGGGTTCGAAGGCTGTTTCTGGCTGTGTGATCTAGATCACGGAGGCCACATTAATAAGGGTTCACATTGTTCCCCATGGATCGGGGCCTCCTCGCGAGGCTCTCGGGTTAGGGGAGAACGAAGATGCGCTACCTGATCGCCGCTCTGTCAGCCGCCAGCCTTCTCATCAGCGCCAGCACGGATGCCTTCGCCGACAAGCGCGTCGCCTTTGTTGTTGGCAACGGCGCCTACAAGAATGTGCCGGCTTTGCCCAATCCGGCTGTCGACGCCAAGTCGATGGCCAAGCTGCTCCGCAATGTCGGCTTCGAGGTGGTCGAGGGCTCGAATCTCTCCCGCGACAAGATGACGGAGAAGCTTTTGGACTTCGGCAAGAAGGCGGAAGGCGCCGACGTCGCGCTGTTCTACTACGCCGGCCACGGCATCGCGGTGAACGGCAGCAACTATTTGCTGCCCGTCGACGCCGACCTCAAGTCGGAGATGGACGTAAAGCTGGGCGCCGCGATCAACATCGACCTCACCCTCGAACAGACCATGGGTGATGCCAAGGTCAAGCTGGTGTTCCTCGATGCCTGCCGCGACAATCCCTTTGCCGCCAAGATCCGCTCCGCCAAGGCGACCCGCAGCGCCAATGTCGGCAGCGGCCTTGCCGAGATGAAGTCGGGCGAGGGCACGTTGCTCGCTTTTGCCACCGGCCCCGGCCAGACCGCGCTCGACGGCGAAGCCGGCACCAACAGCCCCTTCACCCGCGCGCTGCTCGCCAACATTGCCCAGCCCGGCGTCGAGATTCAGCAGGCCATGACCAAGGTCCGCGCCCAGGTCAACGAGGAGACCTCGAAGGGCCAGCTGCCCTGGGGCCACACCAACCTGATCGGCTCGGTCTATCTCAATCCTGCCAAGACGGCTGGCCAGACCATCGAGACGCCGAACACGCCGGCCCCGACCACGACAGCCGCCTCCGAAGTCGAGCTCGAGTTCTGGCGCTCGATCAAGGACAGCAACAAGGTCGAGGAATATAATGCGTATCTGACCAACTATCCGAGCGGCGCCTTCAAGGCGGTCGCGCTCTCCCGGATCGCTTCGCTGCAGGACGGCCCGTCCAACGCCACCCGCAACCTTTCCTCCGGGAATATCGACCAGGCCGTGTTCTCCGATGACGCGACCGAGGTGACCGAAGACCAGCTCGGCCTCAGCAAGAGCCAGCGCCGCGACGTGCAGCGCCGCCTCACCGGCCTTGGCTTCGACGTCAAGCCGACCGGCAAGTTCGACGACGCCACCCGCGCCGTGATCACCCGCTGGCAGGCTGCCCGCGGCTATCCGAAGACCGGCTACCTGAATGCCCTGCAGCGCCTTGTGC
>JAKFVP010000073.1 GCA_021732175.1 Bradyrhizobium sp. | reverse complement strand
CGCCGCAACCGTGCTGGGGCGCGGGGCGGGGGATGCCGTTCGAAGCTGAATGACCGGTGCCTGGCCCGCGGGGACCGGCACCGGCGCCGCCGGGGAAGTCCGGACCTTGGTAACCGAGTGCAGCAAATTGTGTCTTCCAGAGCCGGGAACGGCCTGCTAATCGGCTGCAGGGGAAGGCGGCGCGCTTCGCCGCATTTTCGGAATTCACGAGCCTTTGGAATGGCTTGTACAGGCGACAAGAGGGGAATTGGATGCGAGTCGGCGTGATCGGCGCGGGCGTGATGGGGACCAATCACGCGCGCGTCCTCGGGGGACTGCCGAACACCACCATGGTCGGGATCGTCGATCCCTTGCCGGAACACCGGGCGAGGGCAACCGAGCATGCCGGCTGCCGTGCGTTCGAGACGCTGGAGCAATTGCTGGCCGAGGGCGTCGATGCCGTCACCATCGCTGCGCCCACGCATCTGCATCACGAAATCGCACTCGCCTGCATCGCGCGCAAGATTCACATCCTGGTCGAAAAGCCGGTCGCCTCCACGGTGGATGAGGGGCGCGAGATCGTCGCCGCCGCAAGCCGCGCCGGTGTCACGCTGATGGTCGGCCATGTCGAGCGCTTCAATCCGGCGGTTGCCGCCATCAAGCAGGCGGTCGCCGGCGAGGACATCCTGTCGATCGCAATCACGCGGGTCGGTCCGTTTCCGCCCCGAATGTCCAATGTCGGCGTCGTCATTGATCTTGCCGTGCACGACATCGACCTGATCCGCTGGTTCACCGAGTCCGACATCGTCGAGGTGCAGCCGCAACTGTCGAGTGCGGTGGCCGAGCGCGAGGACATCGCGCTGCTGCAGTTCCGCACCGCTTCCGGCGTACTCGCCCACATCAACACCAACTGGCTGACGCCGTTCAAGGCGCGAAGCGTGACGGTGGCGACGCGCAACAAATACATCATGGGCGATTTGTTGACCCGGCAGGTCACCGAATGCTTCGGCTTCAAGCAAGACGGTTCCTATTCGATGCGGCATCTGCCGGTCGGCCATGACGAGCCGCTGCGCGCCGAGCTGATCTCCTTCCTCAATGCCGTGCGCACCGGCACCGCGCCCGCGGTGACCGGCGACGAGGGCGTTGCCAGTCTGGAGATTGCGATCCGATGCCTGGAGCATCCCGCGAGGCCAGCCGCATCCGCCGAGCGCAAGGGCCCGCGCCGCGTCGTCGGCTGATATCCCAAGAATGCAGAAATCATGAACCAGCACATGCCCCCTGAACCCGTGGCCCTCTTCGATATCGGTGCGCAACGCCGCCGGCTGGGCAGGTCGATCGACGAAGCCGTCGCGCGGGTGATGGCGCACTGCCAGTTCGTCAGTGGCCCGGAGGTGACGACGCTGGAGAAGGCGCTCGCCGAATTCTGCGGCGCCAGGCATGTCGTGAGCTGCGCCAACGGCACCGACGCGCTGGTGATGGTGCTGATGGCGATCGGCGCCGGCCCGGGCGATGCGGTCCTCTGTCCGTCGTTTACGTTCTGCGCCACGGCCTCTCCGGTGGCGCGAACCGGCGCGACGCCGCTGCTGATCGATGTCGAAGCGGCGACATTCAACATGACGGCGGAATCGCTGGCGCGCGGCATTGCGACGGCGAAGAGGCTTGGCTTGAAGCCGAAGGCCGTGATCCCCGTTGATCTGTTCGGCCAGAGCGCCGATCATGACGCGATTGGCGAGTTGGCGCGGGCAGAGGGGCTTTTCGTGCTTGACGATGCCGCCCAGAGCTTCGGCGCGACCTATCATGGCCGCAAGCTCGGTACGCTCGCCGATGCCACCACCACCAGTTTCTTCCCGACCAAGCCGCTCGGTTGCTACGGCGACGGCGGCGCAATCTTCACCGACGACGACGAACTCGCGAGCAAGCTGCGCAGTATTCGCGTGCACGGCCAGGGCTCGGAAAAGTACGACAACATCCGGATCGGCATGACCGGCCGGCTCGATACCATCCAGGCCGCGGTACTGATCGAGAAGCTGAAGATTTTCGAGGACGAGATCGACGCACGCAATGCGGTGGCGGCGCGCTATGCGCGCGGCCTCGGCAATGTCGTGACCGTGCCGCAGCTCGCGCCCGGCCGCACTTCGGTGTGGGCGCTGTACACCATCCGCCTGCCGCAGGGCGTCGATCGCGACGGCTTTGCCGCGGCGCTGAAGGCGAAGGGCATACCGAGCGGGATCTACTATCCGAAGTCGCTGCATCAGCAGACCGCCTATCGCGGCTTCCCGGTGGCCGACGGCGGCCTGCCGGTCAGCGAGCAACTGTCGTCCGACGTCATCAGCCTGCCGATGCACCCCTATCTCGACGAGATGGCGCAGGAACGCGTCATCGCCGCTGTGCGCAGCGCGCTGTAGGCCCGGTTTTGGCCTGCCTCTTCATGCTATAGAGGCGGCGAATGCTCGGACGTATTTTCACCGTCGGCGGCTATACGCTGCTCTCCCGGCTGACCGGTTTTGCGCGCGACATCATGCTCGCCGCAATTCTCGGCGCGGGTCCCGTGGCGGACGCTTTTTTCGTCGCCTTGCGGCTGCCCAATCATTTTCGCGCGATCTTCGCCGAGGGCGCCTTCAATGCCGCCTTCGTGCCGGCCTATGCGCATGTCTACGGCCAGAGCGAAGCCAATGCGAAGGTCTTCGCCAACCGCATCTTCACCCTGCTGTTCTCGGCGCAGGTGATCCTGCTGGTCGTCGCCTGGCTGTTCATGCCGCAGGTGATCGCGATCCTCGCGCCGGGTTTTGCCAAAGACCCCGAGCGCGGCCAGCTCGCGATTGATCTGACGCGGATCACCTTTCCGTATCTGCTGCTGGTGACGCTGGTGACGCTCTATGGCGGCATGCTCAATGTGATGCATCGCTTTGCGAGCGCTGCGGCCGCGCCGATCTTCCTCAATCTGTCGATGATGGCGACGCTGGCGCTGGCGGCGTTCTTTCCCGGCGCGGGATATGCGGCGGCCTGGGGTGTGCTGATCGCCGGCATCCTCGAATTTCTCTTGCTGGCAGGCGACGCCTGGCGCAGCGGCATCCTGCCGCGCTTTGCCTGGCCGAGGCTCGACGAGGACATCCGCGCCTTCTTCCGCGCGCTCGGTCCCGCCACCGTCGGCTCGATGGGTACGCAGATTGCGCTGTTCGCCGACACCATCATCGCAACGTTCCTTGCCGCGGGCGCGCTATCGGCGCTTTACTACGCCGACCGTCTCAACCAGCTGCCGATCGGCGTGATCGGCATCGCGATGGGCACCGTGCTGCTGCCGGAGATGTCGCGACGCCTTGCGGCCGGCGATTTCGACGGCGCGGCGGTCTCGCAGCGGAAAGCCTTCGACTTCACGCTGCTGCTGTCGGTGCCGTTCGTCGCCGCCTTCATCGCCGTTCCCGACATCATCATGCGGGCGATGTTCGCGCGCGGCGCCTTTACCAAGGGCGATGCGGCGGCGGCGGGCGCTACGCTCGCGGCCTATGCGATCGGCCTCATCCCGTTCGTGCTGATCCGCAGCGCGGTTGCGACCTTCTACGCCCGCAAGGACACGGCAACGCCGGTGAAGGCGGCGCTGACCGGCGTTGCCGTCAACGTCGCGCTGAAGGTCGCGCTGGTCGGATCGCTGGCGCAGATTGGTCTCGCACTGGCGACCGCGGTCGGCGCCTGGATCAACCTGCTGCTGGTGATCTTCTTTGCAGTGCGGGCGGGCTATCTCGCGCTTGACCGGGTGTTGCTGCGCTCGTTCGCCAAATTCGTGCTCGCCGGGGTTGTTCTTGCCGCGGCGCTCTGGTTCAGCGCGCGACTCGCCGCGGCCGGCGTGCTGCAAAACGTGCCGTTCCGCGACGAGGCCACGCTGGGCATCCTGATCGTGGTGGGGGCCGCAGTTTACGCAATCTCCATTCTGGCGCTGTTTGGCCGCCGCTGGCTGATCTCGCTGGTACGCTAAATCCCTTCGCTTGCAATTACTTAGCGGGACTACGTAAGACGTCCTGCCGCAAGTGCGGCGAAAGTGCAACATTTGCGCGCAAAGTGGGCAGGCCGCCCAGAATGGTGCAACTTGCAGGACGCTTCCGGTTTATTCTGCCCTCAACGTTCAGTGCGGGATGGAAGGGCGACCCCATGAAAAATGCAGCTTTGAAAGTTCTGGCGACTGCAGCTTTTGCAACCATTGCGGCTACCTCGGCGTTCGCCGCCGACATGGCGCCGCGCTATACCAAGGCGCCGCCTCCGGTGGTTGAGGTCTGGAATTGGACCGGCTTCTATATCGGCGGCAACGTCGGCTACAGCTGGGGCCGTTCGAACACCACCTTGACCTTCTACGACACCGTCACCGGCGCCGCGCTTGTGCTGCCGCCCGGCTCGTTCCCCGGCTCCAAGTTCAACATGGACGGCGCGATCGCCGGCGGTCAGATTGGTTACAACTGGCAGAGCAGCAACTGGGTGTTCGGCCTCGAGGCCGACCTTCAGTGGTCCGATGAGAAGGGCAGCGCCCGGTACCTCTGCGCCGCGACCGCGATCGGCGGCGTCTGTCTTCCCGGCCTGACCGTCCTGCCGCCCGGCGCGACAGGAACCGCAGTCGCCTACGATCAGAAGCTCGAATGGTTCGGCACCGCCCGTGGCCGCGCAGGCGTGTCCGTCACGCCCCAGACGCTGCTCTATGTCACCGGCGGTCTGGCTTACGGCTCGATCAAGACTACGGCTGCGATCGCTGGCTTCAATGCCCAGGGCGTCGCGATTGGCGCGGTCGGGTCCAACACCGATACCCGCGTGGGCTGGACGGTGGGTGCCGGCGCCGAGTTCATGTTCAACAGGAACTGGAGCGGCAAGATCGAGTATCTCTATATGGATCTCGGCAATTTCAACATCGCCAACTTCACCCTGGCTCCGCTGGCGCCGATCGGTGTGCGCGTCTCGTCGAACTTCACCGATCACATCGCCCGCGTCGGTATCAACTACCGCTGGGGTGGACCGGTGGTCGCGAAGTACTGATCTCAGACCATCGTCTAATTCTCGACGTCAAAAAGCCCCGGCATCGCCCGGGGCTTTTTTGTTTGTCCAATCAAGGACCCTCGCCACGCTGCAATGCGGCGAAACGGGTGACCGCGCAGGTTTGCGCCGTCAGGCGAACCGCTGCAATATGCCCGCCGGAATCCAAACTGCAATCGGAGACAAGATGGCTGCTCCCATCAAATTCGGCGTCGGGCAAAGCGTCCGCCGCAAGGAGGACGACGCGCTGATCCGCGGCAAGGGCCGCTACACCGACGACGTCGCACCGCAGCCGGCGCTGCACGCCCTGATGCTGCGCTCGCCGCATGCCCACGCCAAATACACAATCAATGCCAGCAAGGCCCGCGGCCTGTCCGGCGTCTCGCTGATCCTGACAGCCGAGGACGTCAAGGATCTCGGCGACCTGCCATGTCTCTTCAACTTCGAGGTCGATCCCTTTACCGGCCCGCCATATCCGATCCTGCCCAAGGACGAAGTGCGCCATGTCGGCGACGCCGTGGCGTTCGTCGTTGCCGATACCCTCGATCATGCCCGCGACGCCATCGAGGCGATCGAGGTGAACTGGACGCCGCTGCCGGCGGTGGTCGGCCTTGCCAATGCGGTGAAGAAGGGCGCGCCGCAGGTCTGGCCCGACAAGCCCGGCAATGTGCTGTTCGACGTTTCGATCGGCGACAAGAAGGCGGCGGAAGCCGCTTTCGCCAAGGCCCACACGGTCGCCGAGGTTAAGATCGTCAACCCGCGCGTCGTCACCAATTTCATGGAAACCCGCGCGGCGGTCTGCGAATACGACGCCAAGCGCGATCATCTCACGCTCACCGTCGGCAGCCAGGGCAGCCATCGTCTGCGCGACATTCTCTGTCAGAACGTGCTGAAGATTCCGGTCGAGAAGATGCGGGTGATCTGCCCCGACGTCGGCGGCGGTTTTGGCACCAAACTGTTTCCCTATCGCGAATATGCGCTGATGGCGGTGGCCGCGCGCCGGCTGAAGAAGGCGATCAAGTGGACCGCCGATCGCGCGGATCACTTCATGGGCGATGCGCAGGGCCGCGACAACGTCACGGTGGCGCGCATGGCGCTCGCCGAGGACGGCAAATTCCTCGGCATGGACGTCGACCTGATGGGCGACATGGGCGCGTATCTGTCGACCTTCGGCCCCTACATTCCGCATGGCGGTGCGGGCATGCTGCCGGGCCTCTACGACATCCAGGCCTTCCACTGCCGCGTCCGCACCGTCTTCACCAACACGGTGCCGGTCGATGCCTATCGCGGCGCCGGACGCCCTGAAGCCGCTTACGTCGTCGAGCGTCTGGCTGACGCTGCCGCGCGAAAGCTCGGCATGACGCCCGATGCGATCCGGCGCAAGAATTTCATCTCGCCGAAGCAGATGCCCTACAAGACCGCGACCGACAAGGTCTACGACTCCGGCGATTTCACCGCACACATGAAGCGCGCGATGGAAATCGCGGGCTGGAAGGAGTTTTCCAAGCGTGCCAAGGCGGCGAAGAAGCAGGGCCTCGTGCGTGGCATCGGCCTTGCGAGCTATGTCGAGGTGTGCGGCAGCATGGGCGCCGACGAGACCGCCAAGGTCGCGCTCGATCCCAACGGCGACGTCACCATTTTTATCGGCACGCAGTCGAGCGGGCAGGGCCACCAGACCGCCTTTGCGCAGATTGTCGCCGAGCAGTTTGGCCTCACGCCTGATCGCGTGCACCTCGTGCAGGGTGATACCGACCAGATCCCGACGGGTATGGGTACCGGCGGCTCGTCCTCGATCCCGAGCGGCGGCGTCTGCGTCGAGCGCGCCACACGCGAGCTCGGCAACAAACTGAAGGAGATTGCGGCCCAAGCGCTGGAAGCCGGTATCGGCGACCTCGAGGTCAGCAACGGGACCGTGCGCGTCGCCGGCACCGACCGCTCGATCAGCTTTGCCGATCTTGCGAGGCGCCCCGGCGTCGATCCCTCGAAGCTCAATGCGAGCTCGAGCTTCAACAGCGCCGCCGGCACATATCCGAACGGCACGCATGTCGCCGAAGTCGAGATCGATCCGGCGACCGGCATCATCAAGATCGTCAACTATGTGATCGTCGATGATTTCGGCGTGACGCTCAATCCGCTGATGCTGGCCGGCCAGGTTCATGGCGGCGCCATGCAGGGCATCGGTCAGGCGCTGATGGAGCAGGCGGTCTACAGCGACAAGGACGGTCAGCTCGTCACCGGCACCTTCATGGACTATGCGATGCCGCGCGCTGCCGACGGTCCGTCCTTTGTGTTCGAGACCCACAATGTGCGCTGCACGACCAATCCGTTGGGCGTAAAGGGCGCGGGCGAGGCGGGCGCGATCGGCTCCTGTCCGGCGGTTGTCAATGCGATCGTCGAGGGATTGTCGCGGGAATATGGGATCGACCACATCGACATGCCCGCGACCCCCGAACGGGTGTGGATTGCCATTCGCGAAGCCCAGCGACAGCACAAGCTCTGAGCGCCCTTAAAGCGCGATGAGATTGGGAATCATCATCGCGCTTTAGGTCTTTGTTTGAGCATGATCTTTCCGGAAAACCGCTTCACACTTTTCCGGATCATGCTTTAGCCGGGAATATTCTGCGACCCAGGGGGTTCGATACGTCGGACGTAGTGTCGAACCCGAACAAGAAGCTTGCAAGAAGTGAGGATCACTCAATGAAGCGTGTATTAGTGGCCGCCGCAGTGCTGGCGCTAGGCGGCGTGTCTGCCGTGGTGGCGCAGCAGGAAGTCGCACTTTCCCAGCAGAACCTGATGAAGTCGCAGGCCAGAAACATGTACGGCGTGCTGAACAAGATGGCGAAGGGCGACACGCCGTTCGACAAGGCGGCAGCCGATGCGGCGCTGAAGGCGCTCGCGGACGACGTTGCGAAGATACCGACCGTGTTCGCCACCAATCCGAAGCAGGACGTTCCGAACGCGTCGTTCGGCTCGTCACAGAAAATTTGGCAGAACAAGGCTGATTTCGACGCAAAGGTGCCGGCTGTTACCAAGGCGATCGCCGATGCCAAGTTCACCGACGCCGCCAGCCTGAAGGTGGTCTTCGATACGATTTCGGCAAAGTGTGACGGCTGCCACGACACTTACCGCGTCAAGCTGAAATAGCAGCTTCCGGCTCGGGCACCCGAGCCTGCTGGTCCAGCAGGCCCGCAAATTGCGTTGCATCCGCGGCGGCATGCACGATCATGGCCTGATCACGTCCTCGGATCGCGACTTCGCTGCGCTTCAGACCCTCGGGCTTGACGCCGGCATTGATGCAAACATCGTCCGAGATGATTGCCGTGCAGTTCAGTGCCTTCGTCATGTCCTGCAGGCGCGCGGCGACGTTGACGGCATCGCCGAGCGCGGTGAACACGGTGTGGTCGCGGAAACCTATGTCGCCGATGATGACTTCGCCGCCGTGAATGCCGATGCCGAACTGGACCGGCTCCTGCAATTCGCTGGCGAATTCGTGGTTCATGTATTCGACGTTGGACGCGACCATCGCCGCCGCCCGCATCGCCTGGCGGCAAGCGGTGGCCGGATCGGTGTCGAGGCCGAACAGGGCGAGCAGGCCGTCGCCGACGAACTGGTTGGGTTGGCCGCCGGCATCGACTACCGCCTGAGATGCTGCCTCCAGGAAACGGTTGATCAGGAATACCGTGTCGAACGGCAGCCGCGCCTCGGCGAGCTTGGTTGAGCCGCGCATGTCGATGAACATGCTGACGACGTAGTGCTCCTCGCCAATGTTGATGCGCTGTCGGTTGCGTACGAAATCCGCGCCGACATTGGCAGGCAATACCGGTATTACCGCGACATCGGCCCGGGGGCGCAACTGGCATGCGAGCCGTATGGCTGGATTGGCGCTGGCGCCAACCCGCGCCAGTACGAAGGCCTCACGTCCCGAAGGCGGTGGCAGCGCGCCACGGTCGCTGACGACGCGGACGCGACAGGTCGAGCAGCGCGCCTTGCCGCCACAGACGCTGGCGTGGGGCACGCCGTAGCGGATGCTGGTTTCCAGGATCGTCAGCCCCCGTGGCGAGCGCACCTTGCGCCCGGGATACGACACGGTAATGGAACCGCGGTGGCGCTCGATCAGTACCCGCGCGCCGCGGGCAGCGAAAATCAGGGAGATCGCCGCGCCGTAGGCGAGCGGGAAATAGTACAGGGTGATGTTCTCGATTGCAGCGCGCTGCGGCGGTGGAGTCGGCTTGATGTTCTGGCTGCGCCATTGCGGATTGGCGGCACGTTCGGCCACCTCGTGGGCGCCACGATGGGTGCCGGTCATGGCGAGCGGGGGCAGCAGCACGGCAATGGCAAGCAGGAACGGTGAGGCCCATCGGAAAAACGGCTTTAGCCGCAACCAGAAATACAAGCCGATACAGGCGTGAATCCACACAACCGCTAGCAGCGTGAACTGTACTGCCACCATGTAAGGACGGTTGACCCAGAAGCCGAACAACGCCACTGCGTAGTTCGGCGGAGGACGATCGAACATCGCTCCGCCCAATCGTGCTCCAAAATGATAAGCGAGCAGGAGTGGAATGCTCAGCCCGAATATGAGCTGCGTAATCTCGATCGCGGTGTAGCGGAATGCCCGGCGCTGATAGAGCGCCCACAGCCCGAGCAGAAAGTGGATCGCGGCCGCCAGGTACAGCGTGTAGTTGACAATTGGAAGTCGCCACCACCAGATATGAAACGTGAGCCACGTTTCCATCAGCTCGTAAGAATAATTGCCGAGCGCGTGATTGAAGAAATGCGAGAAGATGTAGGCGAACATGACCAAGCCGCAGGCGAGCCGCACCTGCCGGACACCGATCCCGCGCAGCCAGCGCATCAGCCCCGCCGGCTCCGCCGCGTGTTGTCGCACGTCGATGATGGCTGGTGCCTGCACGGACATGCCGGACCCGTAAAAGTGACGATAGAAAACGAAGCGGTCTTTGCAAATGGCGCCACGGCTGACCGTAGCGTCGTCAGGCTATAGCAAGTAAGTACCGTTGGCGAGAGAGGTGTCGGGCTGTTTCGGCCGCACTGCAAAATGAAGCGACCGGACGCCTGCTGCGCCCGGTCGCTTCATTTTGCAGTGCGGCCGAAACAGCCC
>JAKFVP010000218.1 GCA_021732175.1 Bradyrhizobium sp. | reverse complement strand
TGTTCGGGTTGAGGAAGACACCGGACCTGTCCCACGCTCCCCGACAGGCTCTTGCGGCCTTCGAGCACAGTACGGGCTCAGATCCAGCGACGGGCGGTTGGTCAGAACCGCCCGTTCGCACATTCTGCCAAATTTTGCAGACACAAGATCACGTATAAGCCGTAAAGCCATTGCGCGGGGAAGGCCGGGATGTCCTGGCTGTACTCGTGAAGCCGTGTGCGTTTCTTTCTATTTGCACACGGAGTAGCGGGTGCCAGCCGGCGCCCGGCCTTCCCTGTGCCCTCTATTCAAGAGAGGGCGAACGAGATTGCAAACCTCGGACAGATCGTGTCGCGAGAATGAGAGCCGCTGTTTCCACGTCATTGCGAGCGAAGCGACCCGTCTACGCTTGCTGCGCAAGCTTCGCCGGGTTGGGAGTCCGCCGAAGCTCGGAGAGCGAAGGCGGAAGCAATCCAGCTTCCTTCGTCGCGGAAAGAAAGCTGGATTGCTTCGTCGCTATCGCTCCTCGCGATGACGAATTCATCCACGCCTTGCTTCTCGCGAAGCCAAAACGTGGATGGCCGGGACGAGTCCCGGCCACGACGCAAACAACCACCACCACTGCCGCGCGCTCACCGCGCCTTCCGCACCGAGCTGCCCCAGTGCTTCAGCGACGACCACACGCCGCGCGACAGGCGGAACTTGTCGACGGGGGTGGAGCAGCCGAGCGCCTCGAAGCGGTGCAGCTCGACGCCGGTCCACTGGAAGCCGCACTTTTCGAGGATGTTGCGCGAGGCCGGGTTGGTCACGCGGGCGCCCGCAAACAGATGCTCGTGGGAAAACTCCTCGAAGAAATAGTCGATCGCCGCGCGCGCGGCCTCGGTGCCAAAACCCTGGCCCCAGTGATCGACGCCGAGCCAGTAGCCGAGCTCGGGCGCGTCAGGCTCGGTCATGTTGATGCCGACCATGCCGACCGGCGCGAAATTGCATTCGATCAGGAACGCGAGTTCCCGCGGTTCGCTGGCGGTGTAGCGCACGAACGCGACGGCATCGTCCTGTACATAGGGATGGGGAAGGCGGCGCGTGTTCTCGGCGATGCGGCGGTCGTTGGCGAGACGCGCAATCGCTTTTACGTCCGCGAGCGTCGGCCGGCGCAGCGCCAGCCGTTCGGTCTCGAGGACGCAAGGACTGGCCTCGCGCAATGTTCCCGTGAAAAATTCCTGCAGCATCGTCCGGCTCCTGTGATGCAACTCTCAAAAACGCGAGAAGTCGAAAATAAAAAGGGGAGGCCGGTTTCCCGCCTCCCCTTCTGGAGCCTTGGTGTGGACTCCGCCGGTTCATCAGGACCCGGCGGACTCAATGTGATCCACCGTCTATTCAGCAGCCTCGGTCATCGGAAGTACGGACACGACCGTGCGGCCATTGGCTTTGGCCTGGAACTCGACGCGGCCTTCGACCTTGGCAAACAGAGTATGGTCAGTGCCCATGCCGACATTAAGGCCGGGATGCCAGGTGGTGCCGCGCTGACGCGCGATGATGTTGCCGGGAATCACATGCTCGCCGCCGAACGCCTTGACGCCAAGGCGCTTGCCCTTGGAATCACGTCCGTTTCGCGATGAACCGCCTGCTTTTTTGTGAGCCATGGCCCGTCTCCAAACTTCGATATCTTCTAGATCAATTCCTTGACGGAATCATTTCAAATCTGGTCACGCTTCAAATTGAAGCGATCACTTCTTCTCGGTCTTCTTGGCCGCCGGCTTCTTCGCCGGAGCCTTCTTGGCGGCGGGCTTGGCCGATGCCTTGGCTGCCGGCTTCTTGGCAGGGGCCTTCTTGGCCTTCGGCGCCTCGTCGTCGCCCTCAGTCGTCTTCGCCGCGACCTTTTCCTTCTTCGGACGCGGGCCGACGGTCGGCTTGGCGTTGTCGGTCAGGATCTCGGTGATGCGCAGCACCGTGATCTCGTCGCGGTAACCGCGCTTGCGGCGCGAATTCTTGCGACGGCGCTTCTTGAAGGCGATCACCTTCGGTCCGCGCTTGTGGTCCAGCACTTCCGCCGCGACGGTCGCGCCTGCCACCGTGGGCGTGCCCAGCACCGGCGTGTCACCGCCGACCACCAGAACTTCGCCCAGCTGCACGATCGTGCCGACTTCGCCGGCGATCTTGCCTATCTCGAGTACATCATTCGGAACGACGCGGTATTGCCGGCCGCCGGTTTTGATGACTGCGAACATCGTTTGATTCCTTCGTGTTCGATCCCGTCCTCAGGACTTGGCCCGGGCCGGCTTCTTGTTCAGTCGGTTATGGGTACGTGTTCCGCGTGCTCCGGGGTTAACCCCCTGCGATTCCACGCAAAAACAAGCGGCGCAGGAAATCCCGCGCCGGATGACGGGCGTTATAGCGGGAAAGACCCGGGAGTCAAGGCAAACGGCCCCGAAAAACCGCCAAATATGAGGGATTTGGCGCGATTTCAGTCCCGCTTGGCCGCGGCGGGCAGTTGTGTCGGGCCAGTGAAACCAATGGGTTCCCCTGCCGTTGTTCCCCCGCAAACGGTCGAGGGCAGAAAACATGGCTGAGGACGTCGTCAATACCACTGGGATTGCGGGCCATGGTGCGGGTCGGCTGCCATCCGTCGATATCGACAGCTTCAACATCGAATTGAAGGACGACGAGGGGTTTTTGGGCGACCGCGCCAGCAAGGGTGCGTTCCGCAAGATCCTGGACGGCTGGCGCAAGCCGCTGCGCAAGAACGGCGAGGATCCGTTCGGCGACGAGCCGTCCGACGAGATCAGCAAGAAGGTGCTGGACGAGATGCTGGTCGGCGACGACGTCGAGGCCTCCGCCGTCGTGCACAGCGCGATCGAGGATTTTGCGCAGGAACTCGCCTATGTGACGCGTCGCTTCCTCAAGACCAAGGCATGGGCGAAGACCGAGCGCATCGTGGTCGGCGGTGGCTTCCGCGAGAGCCGGATGGGCGAGCTTGCGATCGCGCGCACCGAGATCATGCTGAAGTCGGAGGACTTCAAGGTCGATCTGGTGCCGATCCGCTTCCACCCCGATGATGCCGGGCTGATCGGCACGTTGCATCTGGCACCGTCATGGATCTTCGAAGCCCATGACAGCATCCTGGCCGTCGATATCGGCGGCACCAACATCCGCTGCGGCGTGGTCGAGACCAACTGGAAGAAGGCCAAGGATCTTTCGAAAGCGAAGGTGTGGAAGTCGGAGCTGTGGCGTCACGCCGATGACGAGCCGACGCGCGAAGGCGCGGTGAAGCGGTTGGTGAAGATGCTGAAGACACTCATCACGGAATCCGACAAGGAGGGTTTCAAGCTCGCTCCGTTCATCGGCGTCTCCTGTCCCGGTGTCATCAACGAGGATGGCTCGATCGAGAAGGGCGCGCAGAATCTGCCGGGCAATTGGGAGAGCAGCAAGTTCAACCTGCCGGCAAGCCTGATCGAAGGCATTCCGCAAATCGGCGATCATGATACCGCCGTCGTGATGCACAATGACGGCGTCGCACAGGGGTTGGCCGAAGTTCCCTTCATGCAGGACGTCGAACGCTGGGGCGTGCTGACCATCGGTACCGGGTTAGGCAACGCGCGCTTCACCAACCGGCGAAACGGCAAGGATTCGAAGAAAGAAAAGGACGAGAAGAAAGTTAAGAAGGGCAAGGACAGCAAGGATTGAGGTTCCCGCGCGGGTAACCTTGACCGGTTAGGTTAAGAACGGGATCGCGTTGCTCTTAACGATCGCGCCTCGCTACGGTCATTTCGTCGCTCTCGCTTGGCCGGCGAAGCCGCACTTCCCGGCCAGGATTTCAATGAAGCGGCACGGGGCCGCCGGTGTTTTGTCGCGTCCGGCGGTCCCACCTCGGGTCATCATTGCCAACCGATGCGCGCAAAGAAGCCCGCGATCTCGCTCGCCGCGCGATCCGGATCCTCGCGATGCGGGAAGTGGCCGACACCGGCGAACATCGCCAGATCGAGATCGGAAAAAGTCTCACCGAGCTTGTCAGTCCACGCATATGGAAACAGCGGATCGTGCTCGGCCCAGCGCACGCAGGTAGGCACTGCGATCGGAGGCAATTTCGGCGCTTCACCCTTCATCATCTTCACGCGCCCCGCATGCGCCGCGCGATAATGCGCAAAGCCGCCGGCGAGATTGCCCGGCTTGAAGAAATTGTCGGCGAAAGCGTCGATGACATCGTCGAACGCATCCTGGCGATGCGACCAGTTGCGCAGGAAATGCGCGATGTAGATGCGGCAGCTCTCGCGCGAAGCGCCGACGAGGGCAGGGGCCATCTCCATCTGGTGGAAGGATTGGTACCAGATGTTGTTGAGCCGTTCCGGCTCCGCCATCCGCGGCCCGATGCCGGGATAGACGAAGTCGAAGAAGAAGAGACCGGCGATGCGCGACGGCGCGTTGCGGGCAAGCGGTTGCATCAGCGCGCCGCCGACGTCGTGGCCGACGATGCCGGCCTGCGCGATCCCAAGCGCATCCATCAGTGCCAGCATGTCGGCGGCCTGCTGGTCGGGGCCGAACATTCCGTCCGGCTTGTCGCTGTCGCCGAAGCCGCGCAGATCAGGCGCATAGAGCGTGTAGCGGGAGGCGAGGGGCGTCATGACGGGCTCCCAGGTGAGCCAGAACTCGGGCCAGCCGTGCAGCAGCAGCAGCGGCCGGCCTTGCCCGGTCCGCGCCACATGGAACGCCGCGCCATTGGCCTGAACCCTGAGATGCTCCATTGATTCCACTCCCATTTTCCGCAGGCGGATGCGCATTTTATTCCACCCGCGCCTTGCCCGTCCCGCCGTCCTCGCCTAGAACACGCCCCGACCATTGCGGGGTGAATCGCCCCGATCGCGCGCCCGGAGAGGTGGCAGAGTGGTTGAATGCACCGCACTCGAAATGCGGCATAGGTGCAAGCCTATCGGGGGTTCGAATCCCTCCCTCTCCGCCAGCCTTCGCTCGCTTCGCGAGCTACGGCTAGGCAAGCCGAACACGATATTGGGCAGCGAAGCGAGCGAAGGCTGCCACGCCGGAGCCCAAAGGGCGAAGGCGGGCTGGTTCGAGCTTGTATTGCTCCATCCCCAGCGCCTCCGCTCCCAAGCCCTTAGACAACAATTGCAAAGCTCCATATGCTCGCCCTCCTCCTGGGGAGGCTGGTCATGAAGCGTTGGGTTGTCGTCGCTGTTGCGATGTTGAGCGTGCTGGCAGTTACAGGTTCCGCCGAAGCGCGCGGTCCCTACGGCTCCATTAATGTAGGCAATTGGAAGGGCGGTGGCCCGCTGCTGTCTTCCGCCGGAGAAATCGTCGGCGTGGTCGCAGCGAAACTGAATGCGCTCAAGGTCGCGAGAGCAACGGGCAGCATTCTCGAGAACATCAACTTCGCCATCAAGACCGGCGCCTTGCGCGACTTCCTGGACAACAGCGTCGTGCCCTACCAGACGGCGGAAATGAAAGCCGAGCTGAAGACCACTGACATCGCCCGCAATGCCAGAGGGTTTACCCTGCTGATCTCTTGCAAGGCAAAGCAGACAGAGAGTGCGAAGAGATAGCGCTGCGCTGGCAGCGAATGTCCGTTGGATCAGCCCGGCAGATGCAGGTCGGCGAACTTTTCATCCTCGGCTTCCACGGCAAGTCCGTTCCGGACTGGCTGCGGGCGTTCGCCGCCCGCTTCGGACTCGGCGGCGTCATCCTGTTCGACTATTCCGTCCGCGCGCGGCAGTACGACAACAATATCGATTCTCCCGAACAGGTCCGCGCGCTGTGCGCCGAGATCGCTGCCCTGCCATCGGCGCCACTGGTCTTCATCGATCAGGAAGGCGGTCTGGTCCGGCGGCTGAAAGAAACGCGCGGCTTTGCGCCGCTGCCATCAGCGAAAGATTTCAATCGCCTCCCGCTGGAAGAAAAGCGAAGGCTTCTCGCCGCCAGTCTCCAGGAGCTGCGCGCGCTCGGCATCCGCTACAATTTCGCACCGGTCATCGACGTCGACGACAATCCCGACAATCCGAATATCGGCCGCATCAAGCGATCCTTCTCCGGCGACATCGGCGAAGTCGAGGCCAACGCTCTGTTGATGAGCGAGGTTGCCCGCGCGGCGCGCGTTGGCCTCTGCCTCAAACATTATCCCGGCATTGGCGGGGCCGATGTCGATTCGCATCAGGATTTCATGGATATCTCGGATGCTCTGCGGCCGGAGCAGGAAGCGCTGTTCTATTCATTGGCGCCGAAGACTTTCGGCGATGCCGTGCTGGTCAGCCATGCCATCGTCAGGCAATGGGATCGCGAAAATCCCGCGACGCTTTCACCGGCGGCGATCGGACGGCTTCGCACGCGGCTGCCGGAGACGCTGCTGATCACGGACGACATGCAGATGCAGGGTTTGCAGAAGGCGCTTGGGACGGCTGCTGCCTGCCTGCAGTCGCTGCGCGCCGGCATCGACATGCTCTGTATCGGCAATAATCTGTTCGACCAGGAAGCGGAGATGGCTGATATCGCCGAGGCCGTCGAACAGGCCCTGCAACGCGAGATACTGGACCCCGCGGAGATCGCACGGTCCGTCGCGCGCGTGCGTGCCCGGAAGGCGCTACTGGCCTAGATGTGGGCCTATTGGCGCCGCAAACGTAAACTCGTTATCCGTGAAACTACCCACCCCGAAATGGAACTTCATGCCAGGAACAACCTTTGGGCGTTGAAAAACTGGCGATTCAGGCCAAATTCCTATCGAAAATCGGCAACTTCCTTCGCAGGTGCGGAAATTCCCGTAGTCCTACGGCCGTGAAAATTAACCATAATGGAGGAGCGAACCGGTAGATTCGTTGCATGACGCAGCAAGACAACCGCGCCAGCGATTCGCTTCCCGCCAAGTGGGCCGAGGCCGGCGTGCCTGCCGCGGACGGCTCGGAAGTGATCCCGCTTTCAGCGGCGCGCGCCCGGGCTACCGAGGAAGCGGCGGCCGTGATTGCGCGCGAACTCAACGGCCCGATGACGGCGCTGATGCTGTACATGAACGAGCTCAAGCAGCAGAGCCATCATTTCGCGCCGGCCCAGGGCAACCGCGCCTACCTGCAGCAGGTCGTCGACAATGCCCTGCAGCAGACCGAACGTGTCTACGCCATGGTGAAGCAACTGACCGACGGCCGTATCGCCGGCGATGCTGCAGATCGTGTGGCGGGAGCAGACGCTTCACTCAACTGCGCCCGGGATCGCGGTCCCGATGTCATGCTGGCGTCGAACCTCGACCAGAAGCCGCTGACCCGGCGGGAGCGCGAGGTTCTCAATCTGATCAGTGAAGGTTGCTCCAACAAGCAGGGTGCGCTTCGCATGCGCATCAGCCCGCGGACTTTCGAGAGCCATCGCGCGGAAGCGATGCGCAAACTGGGCGCCAAGAACACTGCCGATCTCGTCCGCAAGGCGTTGATGCTGCATCCGGCCTGAGCGCGGCCGCAGGCGGCGCGCGCGACCGGCGGATCAGCGTTCAATGACGGAAGGGCGCGCGACGGCACCGCGTTCCGGCAACGGCCTTCAATGAAGTGTCAGGCGAAGACGCGTCCGCGAGGCGCGGGATGCGCGCTGGTCTTGGGCGGACTCGGGATCAGTGTGACGACCCATACCGCCGGCCCCGTCGCCTTGTTCTCGACGATCGAACGTACCATGCCGGTGACGGTCGAGCCGTTCGACCTGAAAGTCGCGGTGCGGCCATTGAACTGCGCGATACGAAAACGCCGGACTTCCTTCTGGTCGGCCGTTTCGAACGTGAACATTCGAGCTCTCCTGTGCTCGCGTCACTATCGAAGCTTATCGTTATTCGTGTATGAAAATTCGTGACCGTAGAAGTACGGCCGCGCCGCCGGTTACTCGCCGAATACCGCGTCCATCTTGGTCTTCAGCGTGGCCGCGTTGAACGGCTTGACGATATAGTTGCTCACGCCGGCCTTCTTCGCGGCGATCACGTTCTCGGTCTTGGATTCCGCCGTGATCATGATGAAGGGGATCTTCGACAGTTCGGGATTGGCGCGGACCTCGCGCAGCAGGTCGTAGCCGGTCATCGGCTCCATGTTCCAGTCGGAAATCACGAGCCCGTACTTCTTGCTGTGCATCTTGACCAGCGCGGTCGAGCCATCGCTCGCATCATCCACGTTCTCGAACCCGAGCTGCTTGAGCAGGTTGCGAAGGATGCGGATCATGGTGGCGTAGTCGTCGACCACCAGGATGGGCATCGACAAATCAAAGCTCATGTCTGTATTCTCCGCACCCGTCCGCCGAACATGGTCCGGCGCGTTTCAAGATCGCCGGCGAAGCAATTTCGAGCCGACGTCCGCTAACGACTAGCAGTGGCCGTTGAACACCGCGTTAATGCGGATATCGCGGCATTTGCTGCCGGACTGAGCGGGTACGTAGTTATACCTGTGTCGATCGGGCCGGCGTTAATCAGGCGAGAATGCGCGGACGTATCAGGCGGTCATACTGCGCCTTGACCTGCGCATAGCATTCGCAGGACGTCTTGCCCAATCCCTCGAGATTGGTGATCTCGATGTGCCCGCGGCTATAATGGATGTAGTTGGCCTGCTGCAGGGTGGAGGCCACCAGCGAGACGCTGTTGCGGCGCGCGCCGATCATTTGCGCGATCGCTTCCTGGGTCAGGATCAGCTTGTTGCTGCCGGACAGGTCGCGCATCTGCAGCAGACAGCGCGCCAGCCGTGACTCTACCGTGTGTGCCGCATTGCATCCGGCGGTCTGCTGAACCTGGGCATAGACCGCAAGCCCGTGCCGCATCAGTTCGTTGCGCAAGCTCGCGCTTTGGTCGGCGGCGGCGTGCAGCCGGTCGATATCTACTGTCGATGCAACGCCGGGCACCAATACCACCGCGCCGTTCAGCGCCGTCGCATCGCCCAGCGCCGAGAACGATCCGAAGATGGAGTCGCGCCCGACCATCGCGATGTGCACATGCTCGCCCCGGGCAAGCTTCACGATCAGCGAGATCACGCCGCGATGGGGAAGGTACGCACGCTTGAGCACCTCATCGACCTCGACGAGGACGAGGTCCTGCGTCAGATCGACGGTTTTCAGATGCGGGCGGACAAGCTCGAAATCGTCTTCGGACAGCGACGCCAGGAATCCATTGGGCGGGCGAGAAGCAGGAGCCACGGGCGTCTCCCTGAAGGGAGCGTAGCGGCGGCTGGGCTCCCTACCATGCGCTATGTACGATATCCGTCGTATGGGATAAACTGACAAAATAGCGCATCGTCTGAACGAGCAGACGACGTCGGGTTGCGATGCGAACCGGGTGACGAGCAATTCACCCGCAAAGTGAAATTTGCGTGCTCAGATCCTCGGTCGCGGCCAGAAATTCATTCCGCACGCGCGCGGACAAATCTTCAAATCGGAATTGACGCTGCAACGGCGCTTGTGCCGCTGCAGAATGACGCGCTTCCGACACATATATGTCGCTATGCACGTTGCGTGGCAGACAGCCGGAATGCTTTGCGACTGCAATCTGACTTATCGCAGTGATTCGTAATTCGAGAAGTTTGATCGCTGCGGCGTCGGGTATTTCGAGTGTGATGACATGCGCGGCTTTGAATCGATCAGGGTGTTTCACGAGCGCGCCCCGTCCATTCCGTTGATTGCGATGTCCGGTTACGCCTTTGCCAATGCCGACGCGCCGACGCCCGATTTTTTGAGGATGGCGCTGGACCTCGGAGCGACACGTTGCCTGCGCAAGCCGTTCACGCCGGTCGCGCTGATGACGGTGATTAACGAATGCCTGGCGGACAATGAGGCGCGCCAAGGCGGTCTCACGCACCGACTATAGTAAACAGTTCCTTACCGGAAAGACCCGCCTCGCGTTGCTGCGCGCGATCGTCGAGTGGCGCCGGCATTAGTCGTCTGAACGCTACCGGTAACGCAGAAGAACGCAAGGGCTCCATCTCGAAACTGCCGGGTGCTGCCGCGCGCACGTATCGGATTGACTCAAAATCCGTATTTGCACGGAGCGTGAAATTAACGTCGTCGTGAAACCACATTGCGCATTCCAGGGATGGTGATCAGGTGTTCCAGGCGATGGTGATCACGGATTCCAGTGATCGTGATCAGGTTCGGAGGCGAACACGACTGACGGGTTTAAGTGTGCTGGAAATGGCCTCCTCGTCA
>JAKFVP010000414.1 GCA_021732175.1 Bradyrhizobium sp. | reverse complement strand
CTACCTTGTCTATTACAACAACCTCAGGCCTCATCAGGCCCTCGCAGGACAAACCCCGAAGGCCTTCGCCGCCACCAAGCCCACCGCGATCCAATCAGCGAATTAGTGAACATCGACAGCAATGACGGCGAGAGACGACTACGCCCGTGGCGCGCAGCGGACGTAGACCATGTTGCCGTAGCGGGTGCCGGCGTCCTTGTCGACGAAGCGGGTGATCATGACGCGGCCGTCAAAGGAGACGATCTCGCGGTCCTGCTCGCCGGGGGTGGGACCGGCCGGGCCGATATAGTTCTTGCCGCTCGGAGAGCCCTTCAGGCGCAGCTCCTGGGGCGTTGCCTGGTCGGCCAGATGCATGATCACGCCGCCGCTGGAGCCGGCGGTGATCGTATAGGGCTGCTTGCACTGCGAACGGGCCATCGCCTCGGTGCGGGCGCGGTCCTTCGGGTCCTGGTAGGAGGCAAGGCCCCAGCGGCCGACGATCTCGTCGGAGCGGATGGTGGCCGGCATTTCCGGCGCTACCCCGGGCTCGGCCGCCGGCGGCGCCGACGAGCCGCCGAACATGCCGCTGAAGCTGGTGGTCTCGCAGCCGGCCAGCACGACCGACAGAATCGAAATGATGGCAAGGCTCGCTACCGCACGCGCGTTACCTGACCTGATCATGGGCATCCCCCGACAACTTCCAACGGCCGCTCCCGTCCCGCAGCCAAGCGCAAAACACCAACCGGGGCAATGACCTCGGACAATTTACGCCGCGGCCCCCAAGATGGTTTCCGGAACACCATCCTATATTGCCCTCACCAATGCCTTAACCACCTTGCTTGACACGACCTTCACCAAGCCATATTTCCCGGCCCATCTTAGCACTCCTGCATCACGATTGCTAAAGGTGCCGGCTGGGCCCGCCACCCTCCCCGGGAGGCGCAAGGTCCGCATACCACGCCGGTTTCTCTGAACCGGACCTGAAAACCGAAGGCTTGAGGGAACGTCATGGCCAAATCCAAATTCCGTCCGCTGCACGACCGCGTCGTGGTCAAGCGTATCGACGCCGAAGAAAAGACCAAGGGCGGCATCATCATTCCGGACTCCGCCCAGGAAAAGCCGTCGCAGGGCGAAGTGGTCGCCGTCGGCCCGGGCGGCCGTGACGAGGCCGGCAAGCTGATCCCCATCGACATCAAGGTCGGCGACCGCGTGCTGTTCGGCAAATGGTCGGGCACCGAGGTCAAGCTCGACGGCGAGGAACTCCTGATCATGAAGGAGTCCGACATCATGGGCGTGCTGGCGTAAGGCACGTTCCCTCACCCGGAGGAGGCGGCGAAGCCGCCGTCTCGAAGGGCCCTTTCTTTCACAAGCTCATCCTTCGAGACGCGGCCAAGAGGCCGCTCCCTGGGGATGAGGACCGTTTTCAAAGGAGCAAGTTCCAATGGCTGCCAAGGACGTAAAATTTCACGGTGAGGCCCGCGAGCGCATGCTGCGCGGCGTCGACGTGCTCGCCAACGCGGTGAAGGTCACGCTGGGCCCCAAGGGCCGCAACGTCGTCATCGACAAGTCGTTCGGCGCTCCCCGCATCACCAAGGACGGCGTCACCGTCGCCAAGGAGATCGAGCTCGAGGACAAGTTCGAGAACATGGGCGCGCAGATGCTGCGCGAGGTCGCCTCCAAGACCAACGACACCGCCGGCGACGGCACCACCACCGCGACCGTGCTGGCGCAGGCGATCGTGCGCGAGGGCGCAAAATCGGTTGCCGCCGGCATGAACCCGATGGATCTGAAGCGCGGCATCGACATCGCCGTCGCCGCCGTGGTCAAGGACCTGGAAAAGCGCGCCAAGCCGGTGGCGGCGTCTTCCGAAGTCGCCCAGGTCGGCACCATCTCGGCCAATGGCGATACCGCCATCGGCAAAATGATCGCCCAGGCGATGCAGAAGGTCGGCAATGAGGGCGTCATCACGGTCGAGGAGAACAAGTCGCTGGAGACCGAGGTCGACATCGTCGAGGGCATGAAGTTCGACCGCGGCTATCTGTCGCCCTACTTCATCACCAATGCCGAAAAGATGACCGCCGAGCTCGACGACGTCTTCGTGCTCTTGCACGAGAAGAAGCTGTCGGGCCTGCAGGCCATGCTGCCGGTGCTGGAAGCGGTGGTGCAGTCGGGCCGTCCGCTCTTGATCATTGCCGAGGACGTCGAGGGCGAGGCGCTGGCGACGCTGGTGGTGAATCGTCTCCGGGGCGGCCTCAAGGTCGCAGCCGTCAAGGCGCCGGGCTTCGGCGACCGCCGCAAGGCCATGCTGGAGGACATCGCGATCCTCACCGGCGGTCAGCTGATCTCCGACGAGCTCGGCATGAAGCTGGAAAGCGTCACCATCAACATGCTGTGACGCGCCGGTAAGGTGGTGATCGACAAGGAGAACACCACGATCGTCAAGGGCGCCGGCAAGAAGAAGGACATCGAGGCCCGCGTCGGCCAGATCAAGGCACAGATCGAGGAAACCACCTCGGACTACGACCGCGAGAAGCTGCAGGAGCGGCTGGCCAAGCTCGCCGGCGGCGTTGCCGTCATCAAGGTGGGCGGCGCCACCGAGATCGAGGTCAAGGAGAAGAAGGACCGCGTCGAGGATGCGCTGAACGCGACCCGCGCCGCGGTGCAGGAAGGCATCGTGCCCGGCGGCGGCGTGGCGCTGCTGCGCGCCAAGAAGGCGGTCGGCCGCCTCTCCAACGACAATGCCGACGTGCAGGCCGGCATCAACATCGTGCTGAAGGCGCTGGAAGCTCCGGTGCGGCAGATCTCGGAGAATGCAGGCGTCGAAGGCTCGATCGTGGTCGGCAAGATACTCGAGAACAAGTCGGAGACGTTCGGCTTCGACGCGCAGACCGAGGAATATGTCGACATGGTCGAGAAGGGCATCATCGACCCCGCCAAGGTGGTGCGTACCGCCTTGCAGGACGCCTCCTCGGTTGCGGGCCTGCTGGTGACGACCGAAGCCATGGTCGCCGAAGTGCCGCGGGAAGCCGCAGCGCCTGCCATGCCCGGCGGCGGTGGCATGGGCGGCATGGGCGGCATGGGCTTCTGAGGCCCTGCAAAAAAGCGATCAGCGAAGGCCGCCTCCGGGCGGCCTTCTTTTTGGCCGATCACTTCTTTTTTGGCCGGTGACTTGCCGGGTTTGCTAGGTTCCGCCCGCCGATTCTGCCCCAAAGGAATTTATCCGATGCGCCCGCTCCTGCTCTGCCTGTTTGGTCTTGTGGCCCTTGTCCCCGAACTCGCCTTTGCGCAAGGAAAGCAGCCGGCGAAATCCACAGCCCCCGGCGGACCCGAGACCCGCTACTTCGCGGCCATCGATGGCCTGATGGACGGCGCGGCCGACGTGATCCTGAAGGAGACGCGGCAGGGCAAGAACGTCACCGCGGCGGTGCTCGACGTCTGCTATCCCGTCGCCAAGGGCGCCGAGCGCAAGGACCGCTTCGTCGCCAATCTCACCGTCAGCGGCGCCAACCTCACCGGCAGCACGCAGAGCATCGGCGACAAGCAACCGGTGACCGTGAAGCTGTCACGCAAGGTGACCGGCGACACCTTCGAATTCCGCGGCCAGATCACCATTGGCCAGAAGGTCAATGAGGTGATGTCGACGGACAATTCCGACCTCAGCGAAAAGGAATTTCTGGAGAGCCAGACCCGCGACGACGGCATCGTCGCCGTCCCTAAGGATTTCACCGACGTCTCGCCGGAATCGATCGGCGTGCGCGTGAAGCTTGAATCGGTGCTCGACTTCGTCAAGAGCCTGAAGGGCGAGCCGCTGGAAGTCTCGGTCAACAGCCTGTCGGTGTCCTGCGACGAGCTGCGCGGCGGCGAGCAGACCATCAACCTCACCGTCGATCCGGAACGCTCGGCCGCCGTTGTAGCCAAGGCCAAGGCGACCACGGGCGTTGCGCTCGCGGGCTGGACCAGCGGCATTGTCGAGATGGATCGCGCGATTCGCTTTCCTGCGTCCGGCTGGCGCGAGGGCGAAAACGTCAACCGCGAAAAACTGGCTTCGACGATCGCGGGCGTGCTGAGCAAGACGCTTGCCGCGCAGGCCTCCGGATCGACATGGGACGCCAACACCGGCAAGCTGAAGCTGAGCTTCAAGCGGCCGAGCCAGATCCTTCCCGCGCTCGGCCTCACCGAGACGGTGGAGGTTTCGGCGCTCGTTTCGCCCGACAAGCCCGGCACGACGGACAAGCTCATGCTGTGGGTGTCGAGCCCGGTGACAACGACATCGGACGAAGGCGCGGGACCGAAACTCAATCTCTCGGAAGATTCCGGCACCGCCGACGACGAAGGCGCCGAGCCCGAGGACGATGGCGGCGCGATCGAGGCGCTGATCAAGGAGTTGAAGGGCCAGCGCTGGGACGCCGACAAGTCGGTGTGGAAGTAGCGCGCAAACGCTCTCTCTTTTCCCTCTCCCCGTTCTTACGGGGAGAGGGTCAGGGTGAGGGGGCTGTCTCCGCTATCACGGTGATAGTTGGACTCGCGGAGAGTCCCCCTCACCCGGATTGCATTTCATGCAATCCGGCCTCTCCCCGCGCGCGGGGAGAGGCGAAGAAGGCCGCAGCGCCAGCTTGTGACTCTCAGTTCGTATTGATCCGGAAGCGCAGCGGCTTCGATCCGATCAGCGTGACGAAATCGCCGCGGCGCTGCCAGGTCGCGGCATCGCTCAGCGCCGCGATCAGATCGTCATCGGCCTGGGCGCGGTCGGGCGGACAGTTGCGGTTCTCCATCGCGCCGGGAACGAAGACGATGGTGTTGCCGGCCACCGAGAACTGGCCCTTGCCGCCCTTGCACCAGAGCTCGAGTACGACCTCGCCATTGTCGCCGATTTCGAGCGAGGGAATGCGCTTGGAGCCCGGCATGCGCGCGGCCTCCAGTGTCATCTCGAGCCCGAACGGGAATTCCTGGGCTTGAACTGGCGCTGTGCCGAGAACGGCTGCGGACAATGCGACGGCAGCAATCAACTTACGCGCAACAACAACCATACGACCTCTCGAATACAGGGCAGCGACGCCGCGCCCTTGTATTCAACCCATGCGGCCTTGGCCAGACCGGCCGGGCGCGAAATGTGCGGCAGGGCACATCCGGCCGCGGTTCATCCGGGTTGACTTGAAGCCTGTGACAAGACAACGCTGGCAATGACTTTCGGCAGGCCGCGCAGTTTTGAATTTTCGCCCGCCTTCTCAGGGCCTTGCGCCCGATTTTCCGGAGACGATGATCTGTGAAAAACATCCGAGCGACGCTCGCGACCGTGTGGCGGATCGCGGCCCCCTATTTCCGTTCCGAGGACAAATGGGCCGGCCGGGGCCTGCTGGCAGCCGTCATCGCCATCGAGCTGTCGCTGGTGGCGATCGACGTCCTGATCAACCAGTGGAACAACCGCTTCTACAACGCGCTGCAGGACAAGGACTGGGATCGCTTCGTCTGGGAGATCGGCGTCTTCTCCGTGCTCGCCAGCCTCGCCGTGGTGCTGTCGGTCTACCAGCTCTATCTCAATCAATGGCTGCAGATCCGCTGGCGTAGCTGGATGACCCGCCACTATTTGGGCGAATGGCTGGAAGGCCCAAATCACTATCGCATGCAGCTCCAGGGCGACGCCGCCGACAACCCCGACCAGCGCATGACCGAAGACGTCAAGCTCTTCATCGAGCGCACAATGGAGATCGGCGTCGGACTCTTGAGCTCGATCGTTTCGCTGGCTTCCTTCGTGGTGATCCTGTGGGGACTGTCGGCGGCAGCCCCGTTGCATCTGTTCGGCAACGAACTTTCGATTCCCGGCTATCTGGTCTGGGGTGCGCTGATCTATGCCGTGTTCGGCACGATCCTGACGCAATGGATCGGCTCGCCCCTGGTCAATCTCGACTTCGAGCAGCAGCAGCGCGAGGCGGATTTCCGCTTCAACCTGGTGCGCACGCGCGAGAACTCGGAGCAGATCGCGCTGATGAAGGGCGAGCCCGCCGAGCGCGAGCGGCTGATGCACCGCTTCAACCGCGTCATCGCCAACTGGTACGGCATCATGAGCCGCACCAAGCGGCTTACCTTCTTCACGCAGAGCTACGCGCAGGCTGCGGTGGTGTTTCCTTACGTGCTGGTGGCGCCGGCCTATTTCGCCGGCAAGGTCCAGCTCGGCGGCATGATGCAGACCGCATCCGCCTTCGACAGCGTCTACAAGGCGCTGTCCTTCTTCGTCTCGGTCTACCGCAAGCTCGCCGAATGGCGCGCGGTGGTGGCCCGCCTCGACGGCTTCGAGATGTCGATCGTGAGCTCACGGCATCTGGCGGCAAGCCCCTCTTCGGTCCGCATCGCGGCGAGCGAGGGCAAGGCGGTCGAACTGCAGCAATTGCTGGTGCGGCTGCCGCACGGCGCGCCGGTGGTTGCAGCCGATCGCCTCGCCTTCCGCCATGGCGAGCGCACGCTGATAACGGGACCGTCGGGCTCGGGAAAATCGACCCTGTTCCGTGCCATCGCCGGCATCTGGCCGTTTGGCGACGGCGCCGTGATGATCCCCTCCGGCGCTACGCTGATGATGCTGCCGCAGCGGCCGTATTTTCCGATCGGCTCGCTGCACGCGGCGGTGGTGTACCCGGCCGAGGCCGGCGCCTTCGACATCGAACGGGTCAAGCAGGCACTGACCGACGCCGGCCTTGGCGCGCTGGTGCCGCGGCTGCATGAGGAAGCACACTGGAACCGGATGCTGTCGCTCGGCGAGCAGCAGCGGCTTGGCGTCGTGCGCGCGCTGCTGCATGCGCCCACGTTCCTGTTCCTCGACGAGGCCACCGCCTCGCTCGACGAGCCGTCGGAGGCAGCGCTCTACCGCCTGCTCATCGACAGGCTGCCAGCCACCACGCTGGTCTCGATCGGCCATCGCTCGACGCTGGAGGCTTTCCACCAGCGCAAGCTCGCGGTGATCCGGGACGGCGACCATTTTGCGCTGCGGGGCGAGTCTCCCGTGCGCTAGCTACAGCCAGCGCTGCGGCCAGCCTGACCGATGGCTCCAGACGTGCCAGAGCATCGCGAAGGCCGTGAGCAGCAGCGCGCCGGCAAGAACCGGCGCGAACAGGAATGACCACGGCAGATTGTTCGAGATCACCAGCAGCGGATTGATCCCGGCCGGCGGATGAAAGGTGCCGGTGAGGTACATCGCCAGCACCGCCAGACCGACACCGGCCGCCGCGGCCCAGGCGCCGGGCCCGGTCACCTTCAGCACGATGAGCCCCACCAACGTGGAGATCAGGTGCCCACCGATCAGGGCGCGCGGCTGGGCCGGTTCGGCATCGGGCGAGCCGATCACCAGCACGATCGAGGTGGCAAACGGAATGACGGCGAGCGGATAGTGCGAGGCGACGGAAAACCATTCCATGACGCCGATCGCGATGGCCGCGCCAAGGCCGGCGATGGAGCCTCCGATCAGCGTTGACCGGTTGAAGTGTAATCCTGCGCGCGCCGGCTGATCCAGCCTTTCGTCGGCCATAAGAAGATCCCGCCCAAAGCAAAGGGGCGGCAGATTGCTCTGCCGCCCCCTGAACCGTCAGACCCGCTGAAGTTTACTTCAGGTTGCTCATCGCGGTCAGGTCGGCCGACAGCTTGACGATGCCGGTCGCCGAGCACCAGTTGGAGCCGTAGGCGGCCGCACCGTTGCCGGGGTTGATCGCCGTCACGAAAGCAGGGCTCGCGTTGGTGGTCGAGAAGTCGGAGGTGAAGGCGTTACAGGAGGCCTTCGACAGGTTGGTGTCGGTGTAGCGGATGTCGAGCGTGAACACCTTGTAGGTGAAGCCGACGCCGATGTTCCAGGTGTTGTAGCTCGGCTCCGGGATACCGTTGGCGTAGTTGGCGAGCGCGCTCACGACGCCGTAGAAGGCATCAGAGGTGCCGAGCCACTGGCGGCCGAATTCGCCGGAGACGTACATGCCGATGCCGGACGAACCGAAGGTGGTCGAGGGCGCGGTCCACTTGGCGGTGACCGAGGCGTAGTTGCCCCAGGCGCCGAGGTTCAGGAAGTTCGGCGAGTAGTACTCGTTGAAGCCGAAGGCGAACTGGTCGTTCACGGTGATGTTCAGCTTGGCGTAGACTTCGTAGAAGCTGGCACTGCGCTTGGCGACGTTGCCGGGCACGCCGGTGGCGTTGAACCCATTGGGTAGACCGGGGTTGGCGAGCGTTGTGTTCAGGACGCACTGCGTTTCGGAGCCGGGAATGCCCGAGCCCGGGAAGGCGGCGCCGTTGAAGCACTGCCCACCCGGATAGATGTAGCCCCAGGCACCGAAGTCGAAGGCGAACATGCCGAAGGTCGGGCGGATACCGCCGTAGATGTCGATTTCGGCAGCGGCGCGGTTCGGGAAGGAGATGCTCTCACCGGCGAGGCCGATATAGGCCTGGAAATCCTTGGTGAAGTTGTAGCGGGGCTCGAAGTAAACCGCGACCGACGGCTTGTGGTTGGACTGGGTCACGCCGCGGAAGATGTAGTCGTTCATGATCGCGGCGCCGAAGGCGAGATCCCAGGGATCGAACGGAGCCGGCGGCGGCGCCTTGGCCTTAACAGCCATGTCGGCGGCCAGCGCGGAAGTCGCAGTGACGGCCAGTACAGCTGCGGCCAGAACCAGTTTCTTCATGACGATCCCCATCTTCTTTTCACGAACAGTCGGGCTTCGTTGCCCCAAGGAATCGGAAGACCGACTGCGACCAAAAATCTCAGGGGCCAATCTGGTACGAGCTATGCGACCAGTGAAGCAAAAAACGCGAGCAGCTGCCGCCTTTTTAGGCGTTTTGCGGTTTTTGAGTGATCTTGTTGGCGGGTGTTGCTTTGGCACCACAATTTTGGACGGTTTAAGCGTCCAGCCAGGTGCATAACTGTGCTCAACTGTGCTCGCGGTGACTGCCGCAGGCATTCAGCGGCTCGAATCGAGCGCCCGTAGAACTACGCGGCCAGCAAAACAAAAGAGCCGCAGCGTGACCGCCGCGGCTCTCCCAACTTGCCGAAGTCCGAAAAACTAGTGGCTCTCGCCGCCGCCCTCTGAACCGCCGGAGCTCCAGGCCGGCGCGGCACTGGGCGTTGCCCAGCTCGGCGCGGGAGCAGGCTCCGCGGCCGGTGCAGGGGCCGGTGCCGGCGCAGCCGCCTTCTTCCGGGGCGCGCTCTTTTTCTTGGCCTTCTTCGGTGCAGCCTTCTTGGCTGACTTCTTCGCCTTCTTCGCGGATTTCTTTGCAGACTTCTTGGCGGACTTCTTCGCTGATTTCTTCTTCGCCGCTACGGCCTTCTTGGCTTTTTTCGCCTTCTTGGCCTTCTTAGCTTTCTTCGCCTTCTTCGCCATCGTGATCATCCTCCTGTTGCCGCCGATCAGTGACTATCGGACGTAGCGGATCGCCGTCGCTTGCTGGGCCATCAGTTCAGTGCTGGCCGCGGGCCTCCCGTCGCCCAATCGAGAAGCTCAATCGTATGCACCACAGGAACTGACGTGCCACCGGCAATCTGCACCATGCAGCCAATATTGCCTGCAGCAATCACATCCGGCTCGACGCTTGCGATATTGGCGACCTTGCGATCGCGCAATCTGCCCGCAAGCTCGGGCTGGAGAATGTTGTATGTCCCCGCCGAACCGCAACACAAATGGCTCTCGGGCACATCTTTCACCACGAAACCGTTCTTGGAAAGCAATTCTTTCGGCGCGAGTGTGATTTTCTGTCCGTGCTGCAGCGAACAGGCGGCGTGATAAGCGACCTTGACGTCGCCCTTCTGGCTCGATGGCTTCAGTTCGATGCCGGCGAGATACTCGCTGATGTCCTTGGCAAGCGCGGAAACCTGCGCAGCGGAAGAAGCGTAATTGCTGTCCTCCCGCAGCATGTAGCCATAGTCCTTGACGACGGTGCCGCAGCCCGACGTCGTCACCAGGATCGCATCCAGCCCGCCCTGTTCCGCTTCCCGGCGCCAGGCATCGACGTTGGCGCGCGCGCGGGAAAGCGCGTCATTGTCGTCGCCCATGTGATGGGTGAGCGCGCCGCAGCATTGCTCGTCCTTGACCAGCACGACCTCGATGCCATGGCGGGTCAGTACGTTGATGGCGGCCTGGTTGATGCGCGGTGCCAGCACCTGCTGGGCACAGCCCTGTAGCAATGCGACCCGCCC
>JAKFVP010000070.1 GCA_021732175.1 Bradyrhizobium sp. | reverse complement strand
GCGAGGAAGTCGTCCTTCGGCAGCGGCAGCACGCCCGGCATCTTGAAGCTGGCGTCGACGACCTTGACGCCGGGCTTGCCGAGATTGGCGGCCAGCCATTCGGTCGTGACGAGCGGATCGGTGGTGGTCATGAGTGGCATCCCTTTCGACGTCCGTCATGGCCGGGCTTGTCCCCGCCATCCACGCGCTTCAACGCGGCAGGAAAGACGTGGATGCCCGGGTCAAGCCCGGGCATGACGCGGGGCAAAGAGCTCCCGCGCATTACTTCTTCTTCGGCTCCCACTTCTCCACGGGGCCGCCGGCATCGCGCCAGGCGGCAAAACCGCCGCCCATATGCGCGACCGGCTTCAGGCCCATGTCCTTGGCGGTCTTCGCCGCGAGCGCCGAGCGCAGACCGCCGGCGCAGTGGAAGACGAATTTCTTGTCTTGCTGGAAGATCGGCTTCGCATAGGGGCTCTGCGGATCGATCCAGAATTCCAGCATGCCGCGGGTGCAGGGGAAGGCGCCGGGAATGCGGCCGTCGCGCTCGATCTCGCGGGGGTCGCGGATATCGACGATCACGACGTCGTCCTTGCCGACCAGCTTGATCGCGTCAGTCGCGCTGATGGTCTCGATCTCGGCATTGGCCTCGTCGATCATTGCCTTGATGCCGCGGTGGATGTTTTGAGGCATTGCGTGTCCCCTTGGAAACGTCATTCCGGGGCAACGCGAAGCGTTGAGCCCGGAATCTCGATCGATTCATTCCAACAACTTCGAGATTCCGGGCTCGCCTCTGCGAGGCGCCCCGGAATGACGAGCTCTTGGCTACCGCACCAGCTCCTTCATCGCATTCTCCAGACCCTCGATGGTGATCGGGTACATGCGATTGGCGAGCAGCCGGCGAATGATGGTGGTGGATTCCGAATAGTCCCAGTGCCGCTGCGCCACCGGATTGAGCCAGACCGTGTGCGGATAGGTGCGCGTCACGCGCTCCAGCCACACCGAGCCCGCCTCCTCGTTGACGTGCTCGACCGAGCCGCCCGGCACCATGATCTCGTAAGGCGACATCGAGGCATCGCCGACGAACACCACCTTATAGTCGTGCGGATATTTGTGCAGGATTTCCCAGGTCGGCGTGCGGTCGGTGAAGCGCCGCTTGTTCTGCTTCCACACGCCCTCATAGAGGCAGTTGTGGAAGTAGAAATATTCCATGTGCTTGAATTCGGTCTTGGCGGCCGAGAACAACTCCTCGACCTGCTCGATATGCGAATCCATCGAGCCGCCGATATCGAAGAACACCAGCACCTTCACCGCATTGCGCCGCTCGGGCCGCATATGCAGGTCGAGGTAGCCGTGATTGGCGCTCTCGCGGATCGTCGTGTCGAGATCGAGCTCGTCCGGGGCGCCGGTGCGCGCGAACTTGCGCAGGCGCCGTAGCGCGATCTTGATGTTGCGGATGCCGAGCTCGACATTGCCATCGAGATCCTTGAACTCGCGCTTGTCCCAGACCTTCACCGCGCGGTTGTTGCGGTTCTTCTCCTGGCCGATGCGCACGCCCTCGGGATTGTAACCGTGCGCGCCGAAAGGCGAAGTGCCGGCGGTGCCGATCCACTTGTTGCCGCCCTGATGGCGGCCCTTCTGCTCCTCGAGGCGCTTCTTCAGGGTCTCCATGAGCTTGTCCCAGCCCATGGCCTCGATCTGCTTCTTCTCTTCCTCGGTGAGGTATTTTTCCGCGAGCTTCTTCAGCCACTCCTCGGGGATCTCCGCCTTGCCCATCGCATCGAGCAGGCTCTCGAGCCCCTTGAACACCGAGCCGAACACGCGGTCGAACTTGTCGAGGTTGCGCTCGTCCTTCACCAGCGCGGCGCGCGACAGGTAATAGAAATTGTCCACCGACTGATCGGCGAGGTCGGCGTCGAGCGCCTCCATCAGCGTCAGATACTCGCGCAAGGTCACGGGGACCTGGGCGTCGCGGAGCGATGTGAAGAATTGCAGGAACATGCCTGACAGATTGCCCGCCCGCAGGCCAAGGTCAAGGGGCGAGGCCCGCATGGCAGGCCCTAGACCGGGGCGGTATTTCAACTAGAATTGCCGCCAACGGGGTAGTTCAGGGGGGAATATTCCATGGGCATCATTGCTGCACTCATCATCGGCGCGATTGCCGGCTGGCTGGCCGGCCTCCTTGTGCGCGGCGCCGGCTTCGGGCTGATCGGCAATATCGTCGTCGGCATCATCGGCGCCCTGGTCGCAGGCTGGCTGCTGCCGCAGCTTGGCGTCAGTTTAGGCAGCGGCACGGCGCGCGACATCATCAACGCCACCATCGGCGCGGTGGTCGTGCTGGTGATCCTGTCGCTGGTCAGGCGCGCCTGACGCATTCCCCCTATTCCTGCGGCGAATGCTGTTTTGAGAGGATTTTCCTGTTAAGGCAGGACGATAGCCGCGGCGCGCAAGAACCATGTATTGAACGGACCTAAGGCCAACAGATGAAATTTACCGGTACCAAGGACTACGTCGCGACCGATGACCTCAAGGTCGCGGTGAATGCCTCGATCGTGCTGGAGCGCCCGCTGCTGATCAAGGGCGAGCCCGGCACCGGCAAGACCGTGCTGGCCGAGGAAGTCGCAAAAGCGCTCAAGGCGCCGCTGCTGACCTGGCACATCAAGTCGACCACCAAGGCGCAGCAGGGTCTCTACGAATACGACGCGGTGTCGCGCCTGCGCGACAGCCAGCTCGGCGATGCCCGCGTGTCCGACATCAAGAACTACATCAAGCGCGGCAAGCTGTGGGACGCCTTCACGAGCGAGCAGCGTCCGGTGCTGCTGATCGACGAGATCGACAAGGCCGACATCGAATTCCCCAATGACCTGCTGCTCGAGCTCGATCGCATGGAGTTCTTCGTCTACGAGACCGGCGAGAACATCAAGGCGAAGCAGCGCCCGATCATGATGATCACCTCGAACAACGAGAAGGAATTGCCGGACGCCTTCCTGCGCCGCTGCTTCTTCCACTACATCAAGTTTCCCGACGTCGACACCATGAACCAGATCGTCGACGTGCACTTCCCCGGCATCAAGAAGCGCCTGGTCGAAGAGGCGCTGCGCATCTTCTTCGAAGTGCGCGAGGTGCCGGGCCTGAAGAAGAAGCCCTCGACATCGGAGCTGCTCGACTGGCTGAAGCTGCTGCTCAACGAGGACATCACGCCGGAAATGCTGCGCGAGCGCGACCCGCGCAAGCTGATTCCGCCGCTGCACGGCGCGCTGCTCAAGAACGAGCAGGACGTGCATCTGTTCGAGCGGCTGGCGTTCCTGAGCCGACGGGAAGTTTAGAGCATACTCTCATGTCCCGGACGTTCCGCAGTGCAAGGCCTGCGGGACGGCCAGCATCAAGCTTCAAATTGACCCGTTTCTTGCGCAGGCTTCCCGCTGGGCAAAGCCCTTTACAAGCTTTCGACAGGCACGATACCGCTCTTCCATCGTCGACCCGCTGACCGTGCGTGGTGAGCCCGAGTCGGTTAGCGCCTCCTTTTTCGGAGCATTGCGCCGCAAAGCCTGTTCACGTTTGGTCGATGGTTCGACGTCCTGACTTACCTTCGCAAGTTGCCAGATTGGGCGCAGTTCGATGCTCGACTTTTCAGATGGTTTGCCCAATCTGCTTGTCGCCAGGGCAAGAACGTTCTTGTCGAGCTTCGCCGCGATCTCCGGGGCCGTCTTGATCGTAAACTTGTCGTTCACGACGTACTCGGCGAACCATTTGTAACCTGATGCGTCCCGCGTCCACGATTCCTTGACGGGTGGGCCCCAGACATAATATCCGCGCGCAAGGCCGGTATCCGTGACTTCCGTGATGATCACCATGGCGTAGCGACCCTTGCCGTTCCAGCCGCGCTTGCTTGACCACACGCCAACGAGCTTGGAATTGGCATTCAGCGGACCGTCCGAAACCGGCGCAACAGCGAACGCAGGCATGTTGAGCCGCTGCGCCGTTCCAACCGCTGCGACTTTCTTGCCGTCTTCGGCCGTGAACAGATTGCGGTCGGCCGGCTTCGTATTTGAAGTCTCGCTTGCTTTGGCTGCGCTCGCATTGTCATCCGGCCGAAGAGACATGGTCGGGGGTGGCGCTGCAGCGACCTCTTTCGACCTCAAATCCTTGATCCGCTGGCGAGCTTCGGCGGCGTGGCTGCTCTTCGGATATCGGGACAGGAAGTCCTCGAACAAGCCTGTGACGTTTGACGTTTGTATGGCTTGCCAAAACTTCTCATCTTCCGCTGGCCCCACCTTGACCGCATCAGCGGCAGGCTTCGCGGGAGCGCTGGCAACAGGGGCTACCAGATAGATTTCCTCCTTCGACAAGGAGCCATAGACGAACGGTTGCTGCTCACGCTTGGTCGCCGCCATGACATCGTCTCGGACCCTGCGGAACAGGAACGAGATTTCGAGGCCGGGAGTCTCGATGTGTTTCAGAAGGGCGGTCGTAAAGGGACTGTTCCGGCCATCGCCGTCGCTCGCGGTTGTGCCGTCGCGCGCAGCGTAAGCGATCAAGACGTTGTCGGAGGGTTCGGTCGGCGCCAACCCGCGCGGCACCGCGCGTGTAGCCAGTGAGCGCTTCATCTTGGCGGCAAAGGGATTGTTGCGACACGCATCGAGGATGACGAGACCTAGCTGACGCGCCTTTGAAACCTGGAGACTGACCGCGCGCAAGCTCACAGCTTCACTCTCGATATCAGCGTCGCTCCGCAACTCAGCACTGATCGGAATTAGCCAATTCTCGCCACCTACCTCCATGCCGTGGCCGGCATAAAATATGACCGCCATCTCGGATCCATCGGCAGCACGGCCGAAATCGACCACAGCCTTGCGCATATCCTGAGCGGTCGCGTTCTTTATCTGCGTAACCTTGAAATTAAGGCGCTCAAGCGCGCGTCCAACGTCAGCGGCGTCGCGAGGCGGGTTGGGAAGTTCCGGCACCTTCTCGTAAGCGCCGTTCCCAATAACAAGCGCGACGCGGTTCTGCGCTGACGCTGGTTGAGTGAGAAGCAGGAGGGACGCAATGAAGACGCCGGCCGTTGCCACGACAGCCCACATCGGAAGAGCCCCAGTCGGCATCGAGCTTGAAGTCATCATCTGTCCCCGCAGTGATGAATACCACAAATTCCAGAAGTTATGTGAGCAAACTCACAGATCTATTTGGCGGAGCTAGCTCACGCATACCCCGCGAGCTTCACCGCCTCCGGCGCGGTCTTGCCGCGGATCATGTCGCTGGCCTTGTCGGCGATCATCAGCGTCGATGCATTGAGGTTGGCCGAGATCATGCGCGGCATGATCGAGGCGTCGATGACGCGCAGGCCCTGCATGCCGTGCACGCGAAGCTGGTCGTCGACCACGGCCCACGGCTTGTCTGATGTGCCCATGCGGCAGGTGCAGCCGGGATGGAAGGTCGTCGTGCCGCGCTCGGTGACGGCGGCGAGAATTTCCGCATCGCTCTGCACCTTCGGTCCGGGGAAATCCTCATAGGCGTAATACGGCTTCAGCGGCTCGGAGGCGAGCAGACGCCGCGCCAGCTTCATGCCGGCGACGACGACGCGGCGGTCAACCTCTTCCACCAGATAATTGGTCTGGATGATCGGCTGTACGAACGGATCGGACGATTTGATACGGACATAGCCGCGGCTTTCCGGGCGTTGCTGCCAGGACGCCACCGTCATGCCGGGCTCGTCCTCGAGCTGGCCCTGCACCCCTTCCTTGTAGCTCGCCGGCGTAAAGGTGAGCTGCAGGTCGGAGCTTTCGGCGGTCTCGCCGGAATGCCAGAAGCAGTAGACCATGGTCGGCGACAGCGACAACAGGCCGCGCCGCGTGGTCGCCCATTTCAGCGCTTCGATCCACAAACTGAGACCACGGCGAAGCTCGTTGATGGTCTTGATGTTCTTGACCCGCGCTACCGAGCGCGGCGCGTAATGGTCCTGCAGTCCCTCGCCTACTCCGGGCAGTGCGTGACGAACCTCGATGCCGAGTGAATTCAGAAGCTCCGGCGAGCCGACGCCTGACAGTTGCAGTATCTGCGGTGAATTATAAGCGCCCCCCGACAGGATCACTTCCTTCGACGCGCGCACCTCGACCGGCGTGCCGCCTCGCCCGCCCTTGAGATAGCGCACGCCGACGGCGCGCTTGCCCTCGAAGATGATGTTGGTGACATGGGCATGTGTGCGCACGTCGACATTGCCGCGCTTACGCGCCGGATGCAGGAACGCCTTCGCCGCGCTCATGCGCAGGCCGCCCTCGATGGTGCGCTGGCAGTAGGAAACGCCCTCCTGGATGCCGCCGTTGTAATCGGGATTCCTGGGAATGCCGAGGCTGACCGCGCCTTCCATGAAGGCCTCGCAGAGCGGATCCTTCCAGTCCATGGTCGTGACGGTGAGCGGCCCCTCGCGGCCGCGAAAAGTGTCCTCGCCCTCGCCGATCCGTTTCTCCATCCGCTTGAAATACGGCAGCACGTCGGGATAGCCCCAGCCGCGATTGCCCATCTGCGCCCAGGTATCGAAATCCTGGCGCTGGCCGCGATTGTAGATGTGGCCGTTGATCGAGGACGAGCCGCCGAGCGTCTTGCCGCGCGGCGCATAGATGCTGCGCCCGCCGGTCCACGGGCCGACCTCCTGCTGGTAGGCCCAGTTGATGCTCTTCATGTGGAAGGTCTTGATGAAACCGGCCGGCAGATGGATGTAGGGATGCCAGTCGCTCGGCCCCGCCTCCAGCACGCAGATTTTCGTGCCGAGGTCTTCGCCCAGCCGGTTGGCGAGCACGCTGCCCGCTGAACCAGCGCCGATGATCACATAATCGAACGTTTCCATCTCGTCTCTTTTGTTCTTTTGTTTTGAGCATGATCACTTTCCGGACCATGCTCGCGGGCGCTATCGCGCCTTCTCGTTCAACTGATAAGTCAAATGCGCCTTCACCGTCGGCCATTCCGAGGCGATGATGCTGTAGACCACAGTGTCGCGCAACGTGCCGTTCGGTGCAATCTGGTGATTGCGCAAAATGCCGTCCTGTTTGGCGCCCAGCCGCTCGATGCCGCGCCGGCTCTGGTGATTGAAGAAATGGGTGCGGAATTCTACCGCAATGCAATCGAGCTTCTCGAAGGCGTGTTGCAGCAGCAGCAGCTTGCACTGGGTGTTGAGTGCAGTGCGCTGCACACGCTTGGCATACCACGTGGAGCCGATCTCGACCCGGCGGTTCGGCGTGTCGACATTCATGTAGGTCGTCATGCCCGCGATCTTGCCGTCGGCATCGAACACGGTAAACGGCAGCATGGAACCCGCGGCCTGCAGGCCAAGCCGGCGATCGATTTCTTTGCGCATGTTATCGGCGGTGGGAATAAACGTGTACCAGAGCTTCCAGAGCTCGCCGTCCTTCACCGCCTCGAGCAGGCCTTCGTACTGATCATGCGACAGCGGCTCGAGGCGCGCATGCTGACCGCGGAGTGTAACCGGTTCAAGCCAGGGCATTTGTTACTCCGTTCTCTCCCCCGTCATTGCAAGGAGCGCAGCGACGACCCTACTTCGCTTGCTGCGCAAGCTACGCAGGGCTCAAGTCCGCCGAAGCGCTTTAGCGCGAAGGCGGAAGCAATCCAGCTTTCTGCCGAAGCAAAGCAAGCCGGATTGCTTCGCTTCGCTCGCAATGACGACTCAGGTTTCATTTGTTCAGAAAATTCAGCGGCAATCCCGGCCGCGGCCAGTCCATCGCGATCAGCTCGCCCTTGCCCGACAGCGTGATGTAAGCCGTCTTCAACTCGGGGCCGCCGAAGGCGATGTTCGTGGTGACACGGTCGCCGGTCGGCACCTGCTCGACCAGCGTGCCGTCGGGCGCGATCACGGAGATGCAGCCGGAGATCAGCGTGGCGACGCAGACATTGCCGCTGGCTTCCACCGCGAGCGAGTCGAACATCTGGTAGCCGCCGAGCCCCGCGATCGGTTTGCCGCGCTCGCCGCGATAGATGGGATCACGCGGCTTCAACGCACCGGGCTCGTGAACCTCGTAAGCCCACAACCGCGCCGTCGGCGTCTCCGCAATGTAGACGGTGTTCTCGTCGGGCGAGAGGCCAATGCCATTCGCCGGCAGCACGCCGTGCACGACCTCGACGAGCTCATTCATATCGGGCTTGAGGTAATACATCCCGCCGACATCCATCTCGCGGTGACGGCGCTTGCCGAGCTCGGAGAACCACAGGCCACCATGCTTGTCGAACACCAGATCGTTCGGCCCGCGCAGCCCATGCTCGCCGCATTTGCTGACGACGGTCTCGACCTTCCCGCTCTGCATGTCCACACGCTGGATCGAGCCGCCCTGATAATCATCGGGCTGCGGCCCCGGCATGATCATGTTACGGGTCGGTATCCAGGAGAAGCCGCCATTGTTGCAGATGTACATCTTGCCGTCGGGACCCAATGCCGCACCGTTGGGCCCACCCGGAATTTTCGCAACCACTTCCTTGCGGCCATCGGGATAAACCCGGGTCAGCCGCTGGCCGCGGATTTCCACCAGCACCACGGAGCCGTCGGGCATCGCGACAGGGCCTTCCGGAAATTCCAGATCGGTGGCGAGAACGCGAATATTGGCCATCAAAAATCCTCCCGGCGCTTTTTGGCTGCAGGCGGATTTTGGCTAGCCCCGCACGCGCAACATTGTTTGTTGCGGCTGTTATGGCAAAGGGGATCACGCTTGCCAAGCAAGCAGGCTGTCACGGCGCGCAGGTCAGTGTTGCGCGGCGGTGCATTCGGTACAATCTGCGGACTTACTCGTACAGATATCCGACCGGCTTGCCTTCGCTGCGCAGCGGACGAACGTCGGTTCGCGTGATGATTTGACCGGCCAGCCCGTCAATCTCGTCGCGCTGTGTCGGCGTCCAGCTGCGAAGGTTCTCGATGCCTTTCAGCAGGCCGAGGCGAAGGATCTGGGTGTTTTCGCCTAAGCCGACCAGCTCGATCGTGTTCTTGCCTGCCGTGACGGTATCGCCGGTCACGAGTTCAAAATTTTCTCCCGCGCTGTTGGTGAACTGGGCCGAACCGCGAATGACGCGGTAGATCACAACCTCGCCCTTGCCGAGGAAGGCGGTGTCCGCTGTTCCCGCAGTACTCTTCGGCAACAACGACTGGCCGCGCGGATCGGTCGCAATGATGTGTCCCGTCGTGAGGTGGCCGCTCGGAACCTCGATGCCGATGTCGCGCACGAAAACAGTCCCGGCCGATTTGATCGGCGAGCCCGCGGGCACCGGCTTGTAGAGCGCTGTCAGCTCCTGCGGATCCTGCAGCCAGAAACAGGCATCCGCAGGACGGTCGTGCAGCGGATGGCTCCAGGCGACGCGCGGCGTTTCCTCCTCGTTGATGTGCTCGTGATCCACCACCGTCGGGTTGGGGAAGGTGGTGGGATCGGTGATGAAGGCTTCGAGGAATTTGCCGGAATAGCCCATCGACATCGGATCCGGCACCACGGTCTGCGGCGTCTTCAGGTTCTCCTCGGTCGACATTCCCGACCAGGTGTAGAACAGCTGGCGATGCACGATCGCGCTCTGCAACATCACCGAACCCGGACCGACATAGTAAAAGCGGCCATCGTAGTCGAAGGTGAACACACCCGACGTGACCAGCACGAGCTGATAGCCGCCGGGCGGAAGGTGCAGATGGAAATCGGTGGGGCCGGTATCGGCGCGGTAGATCGGCAGGTTGGTCGAGACTTCGTGCAGCAGGAAGGTTTCGTTGTTGGCATGAAAGCCTTCGTTGGCGCGATTGTAGAGCGCCTGCGGGCGATAGGTCGGCTCGTGCGAGGCATTCCGGTCGCGATCGATCGCCACGAAACTCTTGTTGTTGAGGCGGAGCGGATCGCCGTTCGGGCGCGTGAGGCCAGACCATTTTGGATTAACCGCGGCATGTATGTTCATGGCACTCTCCAATCCCCATTTCAGCGGGACCTGAGGCCTGTTCAATTTGCTGCAGCTTTGCAGGGCGCCCAGAATCGCCGGTCGGCCCTCGCGGACGGACTTATGGTGCAATGCGAATTCCGGGCCAGTCCGGGCGCGGCGCATCACATCGGCGCCCGAGGTGCGTTCATTCGGAAAGAACAAGGCCCTGCAGGATGTTAGACAGAAGCGGCGCGACGCTGCCTAATCTCTCAT
>JAKFVP010000246.1 GCA_021732175.1 Bradyrhizobium sp. | reverse complement strand
GTAGAGCCCAAAACAGTAATAACGGAGGGACTGCGGTGCTGGCGGTGAACGGTCTGGTGAAGCCGCCAAACCGCTTCACCAGACCGTTCACCGCCAGCACCGCAGTCCCTCCGTTATTACTGTTTTGGGCTCTACTGGTTGCTGAACGTCGTCCCCTTCGGCAGCGGCAACACGGCTTCACGCATCGCCTGGCTCTTCGGCCACACCACATAGGACTTGTCGTCGATGTACTGGATGACGACGGGGAACGAGCGCTCGTTCTGGCCGGCCATTTGCGCGCCTTCGGCGGGGAACTTGACGCCGAAGCCGAGCATGGTGCCGCCCTCGGGAACGTCGACCTCGAGCGCCGCCTTGCGCAGCGCATCCGGATCGACGCCGCCATATTTCTTGATGGCGCGCGGCAACACATCGGTCAGGAACAGATAGGTGTTCGACGCGGCCATGCCGACATGGGCGGAACGGATGGCGACGCCCGGCTTCACCTTGTCGAACTCCTCGCCAACCATCTTGATGACCGGCGGCAGCTTCGGATCCATGGTCTTCTGGTTGGCAAGCCAGATCGAGATCGGATCGGTGTTGAAGACGTAATTGGCGTCGGGGCCGAGACCTTCCTTCAGCTTCTCGTAGACGCCGTAGCCGGCGCCGTGCCCGACCAGCGCGGCGACCTTCAGCCCCTGCTCGCGTGCCTGACGGCCGAACAGGGTGATGTCCGGATTGTAGCCGGTGTGGAAGATCACATCGGGCCGCGCACGCTTCAGCTTGGTCACCAGCGCCGAGAGGTCGGGCGCGGTGGCGGAATAGCCTTCCTTCAGCACCACCTGGAAGCCGGCCTTCTTGGCGCCGGCCTCGTTGCCCTTGGCGACGTCGACGCCGTAGGCGCCGTCCTCATGGATGATGGCGACGCGGAGATCCTTCGGCTCCTTGCCCAGCTTCGACTTCGAGTTCTGCGCGATGAAATCCATCGTCATCATGCCGAACTGGTCGCCGCTGGCCTGCGGCCGGAAGACATATTTGTAGTTCTTGCCATCCAGCACCGCCGAAGAAATGCAGGTGGTGATCCACATGAACTTCTTGAGCTGCTCGACGCGGCTGGCCACCGGCACGCATTGCGCCGAGGAGTAGAAGCCGAGCAGCATGTCGACCTTTTCCTGCTCGACCAGCCGCACCGCCTCGTTGATGGCGACGTCGGGCTTGCTCTGCGCGTCGGCATAGACGGCTTCGACCTTGTAGCCCTCGACGCCGGTCTTGGCGAACTGGTCGAGCACGATCTTGGCGCCGATATATTGCAGCTCGCTGCCGCCACCGGCGAGCGGGCCGGTAAGGTCGTAGATCACGCCGATCTTGATCTTCTTCTCCTGGGCGCCGGCCCTGTCGGCCGATCCCACCACCGCCACTGCGGCAAACAGCCCGACAAACAGGCATGCAGCATTGCTCAGGCGCATCCAACCCTCCCTGTATTGTGCATTGCATTCTTGTTCTTGTTGCCGCCTATCACACGGGCAGCGCCATCAGATGTCAAGATAAACAAGCGAGCAACGCAGCGCGTCACCGCAACTTGCCGGTGAACGCCCCATCTTCCGTCCCAACCTTCCCCTGCCAAACGTCCGATGTTAAACATCGGATGTTTGCGGACCCAAAATCCGTGCCGGCCGCAAACGGCCGGCAGGCAATTCCGCTGCGCGGGAGGATATAGAGGGTGGCCAAGTCAAGGATCCCGGGCAAACGGGTCAAACCGGGCCGGATTCGCAGCGTGCTTGCGACACTTGGCCGCGAGATCGCGCAGGAAAGAATCCAGGCGGGAGCGGCGCTGCCGCCCGAGCCGGACCTCGAAGTCCGCTTCGGCGTCGGGCGCGGCGTGGTGCGCGAGGCGATCAAGACGCTGGCGGCGAAGGGCCTTGTCAGCGTCCGTCCGCGCCACGGCACCCATGTGCGGCCGCGCCACGAATGGAGCCTGCTGGATCGCGACGTGCTGAGCTGGCTCGCCGGCAAGGGCGAGTCCGACCGCAGCCTGCTGTTGGCCATCCAGGAAGTGCGCGGGATCATCGAACCCGCGGCCGCAGCCCTTGCCGCGGAGCGCGCGACACGGAATGACCGCTGGCGCATCAACGCGGCGCTGGCGGCGATGGAAACGGCCAAGGACAAGGCAAGCGCGCTTGCCGCCGACAAGGATTTTCACCTGGCAATCCTCGATGCGACGCATAACCCGGTGCTGCAAGGCTTTCGCGGCGCCATCGACACCATCCTGAGCACGGTCTTCCTCGTCGCGGTCGGCAGCGCCGGCTGGTTCCGGGAAAACCTGCCCAACCATGCCGCCGCCGCGCGCGCGATCGAGAGCGGCGAGCCGGAGAAGGCACGCGCCGCGATGGAGCGCGTGCTCGGCTATACCAAGTTCAAGCTGTCGAGCCAGAGGAAGGCCGGCGCGCAACGCCGGGTGGCGGATGCTGCGGGCAGTCCGGCCAAAGGTATCGGCGCCGGCAAGGTGCGCGTTGCCAGGAAGCGGAAGCGTCAAGGTTCGTAGCGCGGCGAAAGTCCAGGATATCCGCTTATCCACGAGCAGCGGCGCAATAGCAGACATGGCCCGAGTTCTGTTTTGGGCCGGGAGCGGATTCGCAGCTGCAATTGCCGAAAACAACCGCGCCCGGTAAAATTGATCGTTGATGGATACCGCTTGTGCGTGTCCGACTTCGATTGTCGGTATCTGCAAGGTCCGACAAATAACCGACAGCTTTGCGCGGGGTCATCCCATGAGTTCCACTGCAGATCTTTCGACAATTCTGGATCGCATTCTCGATAAGGCGGCGGATAATCTCAGAATCGCGAAGATTCTCGTTCAAATGGGACTTGACCCCAGCAACATCACCTACGACGCACTGTTTGATCGGCTGCTGGAAATTGTGTTGGCCAACATCACGCTCGCCAACATGTTCGCCTTGGTCGGCGCCATCTTCTTTGTCGCTACCTTGCTGATGAAGACAATGGTGCCGTTGCGGGTCGCGAATATGGTCGGCTGTACATTCTTCGCAACCTCCGGGGCACTTTCCGGAAACGTCGCCAATTTTCTCCTCTATCTGCTGTTGCTACCGATCAATGCCATTCGCCTCCGTCAAATGCTCAAGCTCGTCAAGAAGGCACGCGATGCGACGCAGGGTGATATGTCGATGGAATGGCTCAAACCGTTCATGACCGAACGCAAATATCGCAAGGGCGACAGATTGTTCAGGAAGGGTGACAAGGCTACCGAAATGTTTCTCACAGTCACGGGAAAGTTTCTGGTCAAGGAAATCGGCGTCGAGCATCCGCCGGGGAGTGTCATCGGAGAACTTGGGTTCCTTACGCCGAACAACCGGCGAACCATGACAGTCGAGTGCACAGAAGACGGACAAGTCCTGACCCTGGCCTATGAAAGGCTGCTTGAAATCTACTTTCAGGATCCGCAATTCGGCTATTATTTCCTGGTCCTGACCAGCGGGCGCCTGCTGGACAACAACCAGCGCCTTCAGGAAAATATCTCGCGGCTGGAAGCAACTCTCGCACAAGAGAAAGCGGCGCGACCGGGGCAGCCGCGCACGGCTTAGCTTGAAACCCTGGCCTTGAGAGCCGCCATTGCTGGCACCACTGTCCCGACGCTGTGCGGATATCGCGAGGCAACGATGTCCGCTATGTGTCCCAGAAGCAGACCTTGGCGGTCCAGAGCGGCATGTCCGCTCCGCACTCAAAAGCGCACGTCCGGCCTAGCCGTGGCCCTGTCGGCTAAGGGCCCAATAACGGAAGTGGCGACCTTATTCGATCACTTCGTCCGCGCGTGCGAGCAGAGAGGGCGGAACAGTGAGACCGAGCGCCTTGGCGGTCTTCAGATTGATCACCAGTTCGTAGAGCGTCGGCTGCAGGACAGGCATTTCGGCGGGATTTGAGCCCTTCAGGATTTGTCCGACGTAGTCTCCTGCCTGTCTGTACATCCAGCTGATGCTCGGTCCATAACTCAAAAGTCCGCCCGCCAAGGCAATCTGTTGTACAAAGCCCATCGCCAGCACCTTGTGCCGTAGCGCGAACGAAGCGATCTGCTCGCGCCGATCGAGCAGGATAGGATCACTTGCGGTAATCAATGCCTGGGCTTTGTTACTTAGCAACTGTTGGAACGCATTTTCCATTTCGGCGGCATTTCTGGCCGTAAGCGTGACGGTCTCGACGCCCAACTTCTTTGCCCCCGCTTCAGCATCCGCTTCTTCGATTTTGAAGTTCGGGTTCGTGGGATTCATTAGTAGTGCGATGCGGGAAACATCTGGAGCGAGCTCCCGGAGCAATTCAACTCGCTTTGCACCAAGCACATTTGGATTAAAAAGAATCCCGGTCACGTGCCGGCCGGGGCGGTTTATGCTTTCGACCAGTCCATGACGGACAGGATCTCCGCCGATTGTAAACACCACGGGCACCTTGTTGCTCGCAAGCTGCGCTGCCCGTGCAGAGGCGACATCCCCCGTGGCAGCAATCGCCGTCGCGCCCATAGCTACAAGTTCAGCCGCCAAGGCCGGCAATGCGCCATAGTCACCGCGAGCCCACCGTTCCTCAATTCGGACATTGCGGCCCTCGATAAAGCCCGCCTTCGCCAGACCTTCTCGAAAGGAGTCAGCATTGAAGCGGTAGGTGTCGGGCGACGCGCTGTTCAGGAAGCCAACCAATGGCATCTGTCGCTGCGCCAACGCGGCAAGAGGCAGAGCAGCAGCCGCACCTCCAACGCCTGCAATGAAATCCCGTCGTCTCATCAAGCCTCCTTGCCAAGGGACAAAACAATGGTACCCGCGAAGGCGTTTGCCGAATAGGGGGCCGACAAGTCACCTTGGGTCATTTGCAGACTTGGTCGGTATGGTTCCGATCCACCCGCAAAACCGGACATTGGCCGGCAGGCTGCCAATGTCAGTGCTTTGGACCAAAATCAGACATTGCGCTGGCATCATTCAATCAGTTCGTCGGACGCGACGAGGATGGATTGTGGCACCGACAGGCCGAGAGCCTTCGCCACCTGAATGTTGACAACCAGTTCGAACTTCGTGGGCCGCAGAACGGGAAGGTCGTCGGGCTGCGCACCTCGCAAAATCTTGCCCGCATAGACTCCAACCTGCCTGTACGTATCGGACAGACTGGCGCCGTAGCTCATCAACGCGCCATCGGCCGGATACTCCCTGATGTGTGCGATCATGGGCATCCGGTGGCGCGAGGAGAGCGCAATAATCTGGTTGCGCCGGCTGTCGAAGAACGGATCGTTCTGCACGACTAGCCCACCCACACTAGCCTTGACCAACGCATCGAAGCCAGTCTCGATCTCCGGGTCTGTCGCCGCATCCTGTACGACAAGCTCGCGGCCGAGAGTCTTTGCTGCAGCCTCTACTGCCTTGCGGTGCTGTTCGGCCGATTCAATGCCAAAGCGCGAATTGAGGAATAGTCCGACGGGCCGCGTTGACGGCGCCATTGCACAGAGCAGTTCCAGCCGCTTGCTGCCCAATTCACCGGTGAAAAAGTTGACGCCCGTAGCCTTGCCCGGCCGGTTCATGCTGGCAACCAGACCCGCGTGAACGGGATCGTGACCGACGACAAAGACCAGCGGGATTGTAACTCCCGCCGCCTTGGCGGCCTGTGCCGCCGGATCGCCGGCGCCCACCACAAGCGAGAGCGGTCGGCTCAGCAGATCCGCGGCCAGAGACGGCAACCGCCCATAGTCGCCATTGGCCCAGCGATACTCCACCGTGACGCCTCGCCCCTCCGGATACCCCATCTCCTCGAGCCCGCGGCGAAAGGCATTGGTGTGAGGCGTGGCTTCTTCCGGTGATCGCGTGCTGATGAAGCCGATGACCGGGGAGCCTGCACGTTGCGCCGACGCAAGGTGTGGTGCGACGGCCGTCATTCCCAGGCCCGCAATAAAGTCCCGCCGCTTCATTTGAGCCCCAACAACTGTTGATCGGCACAATTTGATCATACCAAACGCAACTCGACTAGCCGTATGTCCGCTGTGGGTCACGAGCGGAAGTCACAGCGTGCCTTCTCCACGTCCGGTCTGCCCTGAAAGTCGGCATCGGCGGGTCAAGTCGTCATGTCGGCTGTTGTCAACAAGCGGTCATTCCCGGCAATTGACTCAGCGAAGCGGTAGCAACCGATGACGCCCGCCGCGGGGATCACTGAAGGGGTACGACGGCACCGCGGTTCGTCTGTCAGCCCCCGGGGCCGTCCTTCATGATGAAGCCCATCAGGTCGTCCACGTTGTGCTCCAGATCCCGGATGATGTTCTTGACGACATCTCCGACCGAGATCACGCCCACGATCTTGCCCGCGTCCAGCACCGGCAGATGGCGAAAACCGCGCTTGGCCATCATTGCCATGCAGCCGTCCAGCGGATCGTCCGGCTTGACCGTCACCGGGTTGGCCGTCATCACCTGGCTCACCGGCGTCTGCTTCGCATCGAGCCCGGGCAGCAACACCTTGATCGCGCAGTCACCCTGGGTGACGATACCGACCAGCACGCCGTCGTCGATGACCAGCACCGACCGGACGCGGTATTCGCGCATTTGGCGCAAGGCCTCGACGACCATGTCGCCGGAACGAACATGGATCAGGGCGCCACTCTTCTGAGCCAGAGCGCTTTTTACTGTGCTCATCGATCTCCTCTCATGGGCGCTGTCCTGCCCCGCCTTGAGCGTCCGCAATTGAAGGTTAGTCGAAATATCCCGCCTTGTCAGCACCGCGCCGGTGTCGCGAAAAGCCGATGTCGCGAAAAGCCGGTGTCTCGGAAAGCCTGCCACCGATCCCGACAGCGCCTGCAGCGATTGCTTTATGCGCCTCGCCATGGCGTCAACCGCGGAATCCAGCGCGGCACATTGGTTCGAAAGCTCTCGTACTCCGTGCCGAATGTTTCCTTGAGCGTCGGTTCTTCGAACACTACCACAAACACATGAAAAGAAAGCCAGAGTAGCGCCCCGTACCAGACGAGACGCCCGTCAGCGAACAAAAGGGCCTGACCAAGAATGACTGCGACGACCGCGATGTAGATCGGATTTCGCACGTAGCGATAAAGGCCCGTCACCACGAGCTTTTGCGCCGGCGCGACCGGGGCGGGCGTCCCCAGCCCCTCCAGCGCAAAACGGGCAAATGAATCCACAACTCCGGGCACTCCGGCAACGATCAATAGACCGCCGAGGACGCGGGTTAGATCGATGCCGAAAAAAGCCGGCCGAAATTCCCACTGCGTGACCCACCAGGGGACGACGCCTGCCAGCACAAAGGGCGCAATGACGAAGAACAGAGCGGAGCCCAAGACGGCAATTGCTTTCGGCATTGCGTCCTCCCACGACCCGACAAGAATAGCTCAGAAAGTCGCGTTCTGCCACGCGCAGCGGAAGACTGAAGGTGAGCATGTCGGGTTCGCCTCCATGCCCGGCATTCGTCGTGGCCATATTCGTCAGAGCGGTGGCTTGACGGGTTAGTCCGGCAACACCGCCTCGAGATATGCCGTGACGAAACGCGGCATCGCCGGGGTCAGATCGCTGCGCCTGCGGACGAGATGGATGGCGGAAAGCTCCGGCGAAGATTGCTGCGCCAGGTTGGCCTCGATCTTCGCCTGCAACGCCTCCCCACGCATATCGACATGCAGTTCCCGGATCATCGCCACTGACGTGCCGATATCGACGCAGCACCAGTCGGCGCCGGCGCGGTAATCGCCTGGGCCAAGACCCGTCTCCTCCTCCGCCTCCCGCGCGACGCTGCCGGGAATATCGACCGTGCCGCCCCTGATGTCGTCGAGATCGGGCGTGCCGGCCGGAAAATAGATGCGGCCGGCATTGGCGGTGTGGCTGCCCATCTCGCCGAGCACGAAGGCGCCGTCGGACGAGCGCAGCGCGCCCATGCCAAAGCCGTTGACGATGTCCCGGTCCGGAAAGCCAAAGTCGCGCCAGGCGAGGAAGCTGGCAAAGTCGGTCTCGAAATACTCGGCAGAGAAGCTCCGCCCCTCAAAGCGCGGCCTTCGCGCCAGCAGCACGCGGCCGTTCCACATCTTCGGCTTGGCGCGTTGTTGCTCCGCGAAATGCGCGTCAATTTCCGCGCGCCGCGTTTGCGCGAACGGCCAGAGCCATGGCGTCACCGTCAGATCGAGCGCGGTGACGCGGTGAAGGCGCGATGGCTCCACGTTCTACTTCTTCGCCTTTTCGACGAAAGCGTTGGTCCAGGTCTTGCTGACGTCGATATTCGCCTTGGCAATCTCGGGCGAGCCTTCGCTGAACACGGCGAGCACCGCGGCGGCGCCCTTGGGGTCCATCTTGCCGGTCTGCGAATACATCGGAAGCGTGTTCTTCAGCGCGGCGAGATAGAGCGCCTTGTCCTTGCCGACGAGTTCCTCCGGCATCTTTGCCATGATCTCTTCCGGCGTATGGGAATGAATCCAGGCGAGCGTGTTGAGGATCGCGTTGGTCAGCGCCTGGGCTTCCTTTTCATGGCTCTTGATCCAGGCGACCGTCGAATAGAGCGCACCGCCCGGATACTCGCCGCCGAGCATGTCGATCGTGTCCTTTTGCGTGCGGGTGTCGGCGAGGATTTTCAGATCCTTGTAGCTGCCCTGCAGCACGGTGACGGAGGGATCGAGCATCACGGCCGCATCGATCTGGCCCTGCTGCATGGCGGCAACGGCCGTGGCGCCGAGGCCGACGCCGATCACGGCCGCGCTCGCCGGATCGAGGCCGTTCTTCTTCAGGAGAAACTTCAGGAAGAAATCGGTCGAGGAGCCCGGCGCGCTGACGCCGACCTTCTTGCCAGCGAGATCCTTGATCGACTTGATCTCGTCGGTGTGCTTTGGCGAGACCACCAGCACGAGGCCGGGATAGCGGTCGTAAATGACGAAGGATTGCAGCTCCTGCTTCTTGGCGGCGAGATTGACGCAGTGGTCGAAATAGCCCGACACCACGTCGGCACTGCCGCCGAGCACGGCTTTCAGCGCGTCCGAGCCGCCCTTGAGGTCGACCAGTTCGACGGCGAGCCCGGCCTTCTCGTACTCGCCGAGTTGCCGCGCCAGCACGGTCGGCAGATAGCACAGACAAGCGCTGCCGCCGACGGCAATGGTGACCTTGCTCTGCGCCGCGGCAAGGCCGCTCGTCAGCGCCAGCGCCAGTATTGCCCCGGTCAGCCGGCCGATGATGTTCCGCATGGGTTCCTCCAAAATTTGGCCGGACGATAGTGCAGCGCGGCGGGCTTGAGAAGGCGACTTTGGTGCCAAACTGCGCCGCGCAAGGGAGGCGTTCCCGATTTGCAGATCATGCTTTATTCCTGGCCGCGCGCGCGATCTTTTCGCCGCTGCGACGGTCTCGCCTGCTGGTCAGGCGCAGCTTTGCGGCATAGCATCCGCGCCACAAGAATACTGCTCAGGGAGGGCTGCCCATGAATCGTCTCACCGCCGCGTTCGCGCTTGCCACCGCCTTTGCCGCCGGTTGCGGCGCTACCCATTTCCTGCGGCCGGCGCTGGCCGCCGAGAACATCACCGCGCAGGTCATCTCCACCGGCGATCTGGAAGGCGACAAGATTTCGCCGCTCAACACCGGCGGCATGCGCAACAAGGTGCTGGCGGTCGCCGACGGCATGACGATCTCGATCCAGGACGGCAGCCCGCCGAAGCACATGCATCCCAATACCCATGAGATTCAGTATGTGCTCGAAGGCACCGGCACGATCTGGCTCGGCGACAAGGAAGTGACGGTCAAGCCCGGCGATCTCGTCATCATCCCCAAGGGCACGCCGCATGCCGGCACCAAGCCGCAGGGCCGCACCATCAAGGCGCTCGCGATCAAGACGCCGCCGCAGGCGCCCGACGATATCAAGCTGCTGAATTGAGCAAGCGCCGTCGGGTGGGCAAAGCGCAAGCGTGCCCACCTACAAGTGCACAGCAAGCAAAGGTGGGCACGGCGCAAGTGCGCCTTTGCCCACCCTTCTGTAACGGGCCTCTATCAGTCAATCCCTTTGCGTTGTCCGGTCGCCGGGGTCTCGCTTCTGTACGGGGTCGGCGCAAGGCCGCCACCTGATGGGGTTGGAAGAGGATAGGTCGGCCAATCTACGTTCGCGTGCTTTACCAAGCGACCTGGTGGGCAACGGCCTGACCTGATCCATCGTCCCGGCGAAGGGAC
>JAKFVP010000286.1 GCA_021732175.1 Bradyrhizobium sp. | reverse complement strand
TTCATGGCCAACGGCTTTGCCACCGGTTCGATCGTCTATATCGACGGCGGCGCGCTGGCGAGCTGAAGGCTGGCGGCGGCAACAGGAGCGTGATCATGGCTTCGGAGAACGGCGCCTTCATTCGCAACGTCGCCGAAGTACCGTGGCGCGAATTCCCCAACCATTTCGGCGGCGCCCTGTCGAAGCCCCTGGTGATGCCGGAGACGGCGGGCTCGCGCCACATCGACTATCGCATCTCGATGTACCAGCCGATGGCGCATGTCGCGCGCCACAAGCACGCGGTGCAGGAGCAGATTTACCACGTGCTCGAAGGCGAAGGGCTGATGGAGATCGCGGGGAAGAATCACGTCGTGCGCAAGCACGATTTCATCTTCCTGCCGCCCGGCGTCGAGCACGCGATCTCGAATTCCGGACTGGTCGATCTCGTCTTCCTCGTCATCACTTCGCCGGTGACCGACGACGAGAAGCCCGTCTGAGCCGCTACCGCGTGCCGAAAAAGCAAATCGGGCGCGCCGGAGTTCCCGACGCGCCCGATGTGTTGATGACCCGACGGGTCTATTCGATCACCAGCGGCAGATCGTGCGGCCCCAGCGATAGCTGAAGTAGCAACGCGGGCGAGGCTGGACATAGTAGTACGCGGGCGGCGCGTAATAGTAGGGATAGCCGCGAAAACCATAGCCGCGTCCATAGAACCCGCGTCCGCCGTAGAAGCCGCGGCCGCCGCGCCATGCCTGCGCCGGCGTCGTTGTCGCGCCAACCAGGATGGCCGACGAACTCACCACGTAGAGGAACAGCAGTGCCACAGCCGCCAGGCACCGTGTCAGGAAATTGTAGCGCTTAGCCATCGAGATCTCCCGGCATTTCCAACGCATCAAACCTCATGATGCGATCTCACTGGTACGCGCGAGATCGGGATTCGGTTCGAATGCGCCAAGACGATATTTTGACGAAGGTTCTTGGAGTCGTGCGCGACTCTATTGAGACGCCAGAGTAAAATCAAGCATGTAACCCGTTCATCTACATTGCTAAATTCCGCTTCAACGATGAATGGCAGATGAACGGTTGTGCGTTGCGAAAGCGCGGGATGAGGAATGTCATCGTGCAACCCTAGTGCCGACATGATCGTAGGATCAGCCCGACGCGTTTCCTCGCCAAGAAAGTGCCAATGCCCAAACAACATACTTACGTCCTTGGTCTCAACACCTATGACCACGATGTCAGCGCGTGCCTGCTGCGCGACGGCGCGATTGCATTCGCGATCGGCAAGGAGCGGCTGACGCGCGAGAAACACGCCACGGGATTCTACCAGGAGGTCATCGACTACTGCCTCGATGCCGAAGGCATCACGCTTGTCGACGTCGATCTGGTCGTGCGCAATTGCTACATCATGCCGGTGCCGGACATGGAGGCGCGGCTGACCTATCAGGACATGCCGGGTTTTCTGTCGCTGCCGGAGCGCGAGCAGGCCGAGAAGCATCCTTACTTTCGCAGTTCGTCCGACAAGGTCGTCTCGATCTCGCATCATCTGGCGCATGCCTACAGTGCCTTTGCCGCCTCGCCCTTTGAAGAGGGCGTGGTGATGATCGTCGACGGCGTCGGCAGCTACCGCTCCGATGTGATGGAAAAGCTTCCCGCCGGTGATGCCGGTAGCCCGCTCGCCCGGGAATCCGAGAGCTACTACCGCTTCGCCGGCACAGAGCTCGAATGCCTCAAGAAGGTCTGGCTGGAGCCGTCGCGCGGCATGCTGAACGAGGAATTCTACAGCATGGCCGGCCTCGGCGCGCTCTACAGCCGCGCCTCGACCTATGTGTTCGGCGACTGGAACAAGTGCGGCGAACTGATGGGTCTTGCGCCCTATGGCCGCCGCGAACAGTTCAAGTCGATGCTCGACTTCAAGGATGGCGAGTTGCGCGTGCCGAGCTGGGATCCCGGGTTCAGGCAGCCCTATCTGGTCGGATCAGGCGACTGGGAAAAGCATCCGGCGATGCGGCATTGGGAGGATCTCGCCTGGCGCGTGCAGGACGACACCGAAAACGTGCTGCTGGCGCGCACGCGCTGGCTGCGCGAGACGACGGGAGCGAAAAACCTCTGCATCGCCGGCGGCGTTGCGCTGAACTGCGTCGCCAACGGCCGCATCGCACGCGAGGGCGGGTTCGAGAATGTCTGGATCCAGCCCGCGGCCGGCGACGACGGCATTGCGATCGGCTGCGCCTATTACGGCTGGCTCGAAGTGCTGAAGCAGCGCCGCACCTATGTAATGGAGCACGCCTTTACGGGGCGGACCTATGGCGAGCACGAGATTGTGGGCGCGCTGCAGAAGCCGCTGGTCCGCATCCAGATCAAGGCGGAGCGCAGCGACGATATCTGCCGCGATACCGCAAAGCTGCTCGCCGACCAGAAGGTGATCGGCTGGTTTCAGGGCGCTTCCGAATTCGGGCCGCGTGCGCTCGGCAACCGCAGCCTGCTCGCCGATCCCAGAAGGGCGGAGATGAAGGACATTCTCAACAGCCGCGTGAAACACCGGCAGGCGTTCCGCCCGTTCGCGCCGATCGTGCTGGCCGAGCGGATGAAGGACATTTTCGAGGGCGAGGAGGATTCGCCCTTCATGCTGATCGCAAAGCCCGTGCGGCCGGAATGGCGAGACAAGATTCCGGGCATCGTGCATGTCGATGGCACCGCGCGGGTGCAGACCGTGCGCGAGGCGACCAATCCCAGGCTTTATCGCGTGCTGAAGGAATTCGACAAGCTCACCGGCGTGCCTGTTCTCATCAACACCTCCTTCAACGTCAAGGGCGAGCCGATCGTCGAGACGCCGCAGGACGCGGTGATCTGCTTCCTCACCACCGGGATCGACCATCTAGTGCTGCACGACACGCTGGTGTCGAAGAACGCGATGCACCGCGTGGTGGCGCCGCTGGTCAAGGTCTTTACCGACGTCGGCGCGGTGGTGGCATCAGCCGCGCAGCCGGCGTAGTCGCCGGCTTGCCGTATCCCTTCATGGTGAGGAGGCGCCAACGGGTCCGCGCGAAGCGCGGCCCGATGACAGGGCTCGGCGCCGTCTCCGGACGATGCTTCGCATCGCCGGGCGAACCATGAGGCCACGGACGGGCCCGCATCCTTCGAGACGCCGTTTCGAGGCTCCCAGGATGAGGGATTACGCAATCACGCCGCGGTCGCGGCGGGTGCCTTGGGCGCGGGAGCCTTGGGCAGCGGCTTGTCCTGCCGCTTCGACCAGGAAATGTAATAGGCCACGAGCGTCATGATCGAGATGCCGGCGATGCTGACCAGTACCTGAACCAGCACGGAGCCGGAGCTCAGCGACAGCAGGAAGTGCGCCACAAAGGACAGGAACACGCCGACACAGAACACGGCGAGCGACTGCTGGCCGCAGACCACCACCGGATCGAATATCTTCCATTCCAGCCCTGGCCAGTCCTTCGGCACGAAGCGGACCGTCAGGATCACGATGACGACAAAGTGGATGAAGCGATAGGGCGCCAGGAACGTCTTGTCGTTCGGATTGAAGGTCGAATACAGCCACTGCGGAAACAGCGCGCCGAAGTCAGGGAATTTACCGGCCATCGTCATGACCAGCCCCAGGATCAGATAGGCGATGCAGAACCACAGCGTATATTTCGACGTGATGATGGCCATCGACTTGCGCGCGCCGCCCATCGCGCACCAGGCGCCGAATACGAACAGCACCTGCCAGGCCAGCGGATTGAAATACCAGGTGCCGGCGGGATAGGCCGTCATGTTCCAGCCCATCTGGCGCGAGACCAGCCACAGCACGATCGAGATGATCATGGTGAGGTCGGGCTGGCGCAGCATGAACCAGAGCACCGGCGGGAAAAGGCCCATCAGGACGATGTAGAGCGGCAGCACGTCGAGATTGACCGGCTTGAATTTCAGCAGCAGGCCCTGCCGCAGCGTTTCGGTGGCGTTGTCGATGAGACCAGCCACGTTGAATTCGTTGATCATCTCGGAGTCGCCGAAGCGCATCGCGAGATAGGTGATCGCGGCGATGTAGATCACGAACAGGATGATATGGGCGACATAGAGCTGCCAGACGCGCTTGGTCAGGCGCGTGGCGCCGACGATGAAGCCGCGGTCGAGCATCATCCGCGCATAGACAAAGGAGGCGGTGTAGCCGGAGATGAAGACGAAGAGGTCGGCGGCATCCGAAAAGCCGTAGTTCCGGGTCGTGATCCAGTTCACGACGTTGTCGGGGATGTGGTCGAGATAGATCGCCCAGTTGGCGACCCCGCGAAACAGGTCGAGCCGGAGATCGCGTCCCTTGTCGGGCAGAATGGCGTTGATTTTCATGGGCGCCGCTTCGAACTGATGGCTTGAGTGAGGCCTTGGGGAAGGTAGCACGGGTGCCGCTGGTCCGGCCCGGATGGCAGATTGTCACAGCGCAGCATAATGACTATACCGGGTACGGAAAAGCGATGACGTCGGGACAGGAATCACCGATCAAATCCCTGAAAGGTGTCTCTATACTATCCCGGCGGCTTCCGCCAAACGCCTGCAACCTGCCGATCTTACGGGACCCGACCAGCCATGACTGCACGCATCTTCAAGCCCGCCAAAAACGCGATGCAATCGGGCAGGGCCAAAACCAGGGAATGGCAGCTTGACTACGAGCCGGAGCAGCCGCGCTCGATCGAGCCGTTGATGGGCTGGACCTCGTCGGGCGACATGAAGCAGCAGCTCACCATCCGCTTCGACACCAAGGAAGACGCGATCGCCTATTGCGAGCGCAAGGGCATCGCCTATCAGGTGATCGAGCCGAAGGCCTCGGCGCCTCGTCAGGTCGCCTATGCCGACAATTTTGCCTTCCGCCGCGGCGAGCCTTGGACGCACTAGTTTGGACGCACCAGCCCTGCTGGACTGAGCGTCAGGCTTTCGCGTGCGCCTCGGCCGCGGTGGACGCCAGGTCAGCCGGGAGCGGCAACGGTGCGTCCTTGGACATGCCGAGCACCGGATAGGTCCTGATCGTCCTGACATCGGCCATCGCGGAGAACTGCAGCAACTGCTGGTGCATGCCCTCGACGCTGCGGGCGACGCATTTGAGCAGGAAGTCGGAATCCCCCGAGAGCTGCCAGCACTGCAGGACCAGGGGATTTTCCGCAATCGCCGCCTCGAAGGCCTGTACGCTGGTGCGGGCCTGGCTGGTGAGCTGGATCAGGACGAAGGACGTCACCTCGTAGCCGAGCAGCCGTTCGTTCAGGGCGGCGCGGATCGCCCGGATGAAGCCGCCCGTGAACAACGAGCGGACGCGGCGCAGGCACGGCGGGGCGGAGATTCCGACGCGCTCGGCGAGCTCATTGTTGCGGATGCGCCCGTTCTGCTGCAATTCGCCGAGGATTTTCAGGTCGAGACGATCGAGCGGCTGATGTTCGGTCACGGCCGGTCCTCGTCTAATGCGCCGCAACGGAGCGGGCGGGGCGGCGCCTGGCCCGCGCCGTTGGCGGGGCGGTGAGGGGGCTGACACCCGACAGCACGAGCTTTTCGTGCGCCGCGACGATCGCCTCCCGGGTCAGCCGGCCGCCGGGCCGGTACCAGGTGCAGAGCCCGGTCAGCAGGGAGATGATGCCAAACGTCGCCACCTGGACGTCCACGACCTCGAAGACGCCTTCCTCGGCGCCTTGCGTCAAGATTTCCGCCAGCCGCTGCTCATAGGCGCCGCGCAGCGCCACGATCGCCTCATAGTTCTTCGGCTCGAGGCTGCGCAGCTCGGAATTCGCGATGAAGACCTCGCGCTTGCGCGTCATGTGATAGGTGACATGGAAGGTGACGAAGGCGCGCAGCTTCTCGACGGGCTCGTCCTTGCCCTCGAGCGCCCGATCGAGCTGGCGCAGCAGCTCGTTGATGTGATCCTGGATCAGGTCGAACAGCAGTTCCTGCTTGGTCGAGATGTGATTGTAGAGCGAGCCTGCCTGGATACCGACTTCGGCGGCGAGCTGGCGCAGGCTCATCGCTTCATAGCCCTGTTCGAAGATCAGGCGCAGCCCCGCCTTGCGGATCGCCTCCATGGTCTTGGGGCCGTAGGAACCGATCGTGCGCGCCATCTGGTCTCTCCGGGGGCAGAAAATTCGCTGTTGAAACAAGCGAACGTCCGTATGTTTATGGCATGAAATACGTGGAATTTCAATGGGCTGTGGCCTTCTCTTGGCGGATTGAAAGACCGCTTGAGATTACGATTAAAAAACGTATGATCGTTTAATTGCAGGGAGAAAACGACAACGGCCTCGAGGACGCCGCGCGGCAAAGATGGTACAGCCAGTCGCGCGGCCGGGCGATACATTTGGCGTCCGCCGTCCTGAAGCCCGCGAGTGGCCTCCACAGCCTCGAAAAGAAAAGCGCCGACCATGCCGCTTCATTCCACCATCGATCCCAAATCATCCGAGTTCGCTGGCAATGCCGACGTGATGCGCAAGCTCGTCGCCGAGTTGCGCGACAAGCTGAAGGAAGTGTCCGGTGGCGGCGGCGAGGTTTCGCGCAAGCGCCATACTTCGCGCGGCAAGATGCTGGCGCGCGACCGCGTCGATCTCCTCGTCGATCCCGGCACCGCCTTTCTGGAACTGTCGCCGCTGGCGGCCAACGGCCTCTATGGCGGCGACGTGCATTCGGCGAGCGTGATCACCGGCGTCGGCCGGATTTCGGGCCGCGAATGTGTGATCGTCGCCAACGACGCCACCATCAAGGGCGGCACCTACTATCCCTTGACGGTGAAGAAGCATCTGCGTGCCCAGGACATCGCGCGGCAGAACAATCTGCCCTGCGTCTACATGGTGGATTCCGGCGGCGCCTTCCTGCCGATGCAGGACGAGATCTTTCCGGACGAGCGGCATTTCGGCCGCATCTTCTACAATCAGGCGAATATGTCCGCGCTTGGCATTCCCCAGATCGCAATCGTAATGGGCTCCTGTACCGCCGGCGGCGCCTATGTGCCGGCCATGTCCGACGAGAGCATCATCGTGCGTAATCAAGGCACCATCTTCCTCGGCGGCCCGCCGCTGGTGAAGGCGGCCACCGGCGAAGTGGTGACCGCGGAAGAACTCGGCGGCGCCGACGTGCATTCGCGGCAATCCGGCGTCACCGACCATTACGCCCAGAACGACGCGCATGCGATCGGCATCGCCCGGCGCATTGTCGCCACGCTGAAGAAGCCGGCACCGGCCGTGCTCAACATGCGCGAGGCGCGTGAGCCGCTGTTTCCGGCCGAGGAAATCTATGGCGTCGTCTCCGCCGACGGCAGAAAACCGTTCGACGTGCACGACATCATCGCCCGCATTGTCGACGGCTCCGAATTCGACGAGTTCAAGAAGCTCTACGGCACCACGCTGATCTGCGGCTTCGCCCATATCTGGGGCTATCCCGTCGGCATCATCGCCAATAACGGCATCCTGTTCAGCGAAAGCTCGCTGAAGGGCGCGCATTTCATCGAATTGTGCTGCCAGCGCGGCATTCCCCTGGTGTTCCTGCAGAACATCACGGGCTTCATGGTCGGCAAGAAATACGAGGCCGGCGGCATCGCGCGCGACGGCGCCAAGCTGGTGACTGCGGTGGCAACCGCGGGCGTGCCGAAATTCACGGTCGTGATCGGCGGCTCCTATGGCGCCGGCAATTACGGCATGTGCGGCCGCTCCTACAGCCCGCGTTTCCTCTGGCTATGGCCGAACGCGCGTATCTCCGTGATGGGCGGCGAGCAGGCCTCGATGGTGCTGAGCCAAGTGCGCCGCGACGGCATCGAGGCCAAGGGCGAGAGCTGGTCGGCCGAGGAGGAGGAGAAATTCTGCGAGCCGATCCGCGCCCAGTACGAGAAGCAGGGCAATCCCTATTACGCCACCGCGCGGCTCTGGGACGATGGCGTGATCGATCCCGCTGACACCCGGCTGGTGCTCGGCCTCGGTCTATCGGCCGCGGCCAATGCGCCGATCGAACCGACCAAGTTCGGCCTGTTCAGGATGTGATGCGATGAAGAGCAAGATGTACCGTCGCTTCCGCACCCTGCTGATCGCCAACCGCGGCGAGATCGCCTGCCGCGTCATCCGGACCGCCCGCGCCATGGGGCTGCGCACCGTTGCCGTTTATTCCGAGGCCGATGCCGACGCGATGCATGTCGCGATGGCTGACAGCGCCGTGCTGCTCGGCCCGGCCCGGGCGCGCGACTCCTATCTCAACATCGAGGCCGTGCTCGACGCCGCGAAGAAGACCGGCGCCGAGGCCATCCATCCCGGCTACGGGTTCCTGTCTGAAAATGCCGAATTCGCCGAGGCCTGCGCCAAGGCCGGCATCGTCTTTGTCGGTCCGACCGCGGAAATGATGACCGCGATGGGCTCGAAATCCGGCTCCAAGAAGCTGATGGAGAAGGCCGGCGTGCCGCTGGTGCCCGGCTATCACGGCGATGCGCAGGACGAGGCCACCCTCGGCGGTGCGGCCGAAACGGTCGGCTTCCCGGTGCTGGTCAAGGCGTCGGCCGGCGGCGGCGGCCGCGGCATGCGCGTGGTGCGCTCCAGGGAAGAGCTGGGCGCGGCCATCGTCAGCGCCAAGCGCGAGGCCAAGGCGGCCTTCGGCGACGACCACATGCTGATCGAAAGATATGTCGACAACCCCCGCCATATCGAGGTGCAGATCATCGGCGACAGCCACGGCAATCTGCTGTCGCTGTTCGAGCGCGAATGCACGCTGCAGCGGCGGCATCAGAAGGTGATCGAGGAAGCGCCGTCCCCGACGCTCAACGCCAAGCAGCGCGAGACCGTCTGCGAGGCGGCGCGGAAAGCCGCGGGTGCCGTGAACTATGTCGGCGCCGGCACCATCGAGTTCGTTTCCGATGGCAAGGACGTGTTCTTCATCGAAATGAACACCCGTCTGCAGGTCGAGCATCCCGTGACCGAATTGATATCAGGCATCGATCTCGTCGAGTGGCAGCTCCGCGTCGCCTTCGGCGAAAAGCTGCCGTTGACGCAGGACCAGGTCAAGCTGAACGGCCATGCCATCGAGGCGCGGGTCTACGCGGAGAACCCGCAGAAGAACTTCATGCCCTCGGTCGGCCGCATCAAGACCTGGCGCACGCCGCCGGAAGTTGACGGCCTGCGTATCGATGCCGGCTATCGCAGCGGCGATGCGGTTTCGCCCTATTACGACGCCATGCTGGCCAAGGTGATCGCCTGGGCGCCGACGCGCGATGTCGCGATCGACAAGCTCAATCGCGGGCTGGAGGAAACCGACGTCCGCGGTATCGTCACCAACATTCCGTTCCTGTCGGCGCTGGTGACCCATCCCAAGGTGCGTTCGAACCATATCGATACCGGCTTCATCGAGCGCGAGCTGAAGAGCCTGACGGAGACCACGCCGCCGGCCGGCGATCTCGAACTATGCGCGGCAGTTGCCGCGATCCTCGCGGAAGAGCAGAAAGCGGCGCAAGCGGAGGCGTCCTCGCCGTGGCAGACGTTTGGCTGGCAGCCGGTCGGCCGCCGCCAGCGAGTATTTTCGTTCCGGCAGGGGCAGGGCGACGAGCAGAAGGTGACGCTGCACTATGGCCAGGGCACGCCAACGCTGACGGTGGGCAAGCACGAGATGGCGATGACGTTCTCGCCCGTCGTTGGCGGCTTCGACATGACCCTCGACGGCGTCAAGTCGCGCGTGGCTTCCGTCATCGAGGGTCACGAACTGTACTTGCGCACGCGCAATGGCCGCTTTGACCTGCACTGGGTCGATCCGTTCGGCGGCGAAACCGAGGAACAGATCGGCGAGGACAAGATCGTGGCGCCGCTGCCCGGTACTGTTGTCGCATTGTTGGCGCAAGAGGGAGCAAAACTCGAAAAGGGTGCGGCGATCCTCACCCTCGAAGTGATGAAGATGGAGCAGACCTTGCGTGCGCCCTATGCGGGCGTGCTGAAAAAGCTCAAATGCAAGGTCGGCGACATCGTCGGCGAGGGTGTCGAGCTCGCCGAGGTCGAGAAGGCATCCTGACCATGAGCGATGCTGTCCGGATCGTCGAGGTCGGCCCCCGCGACGGGCTGCAGAACGAGAAGACGCCAGTCGGCATTGCCGACCGGATCGTCTTCATCGAGGCGCTGATCGGTGCGGGCCTGAACCCGATCGAGGTCGGCGCCTTCGTCTCGCCCAAGGCGATCCCGCAGATGGTGGGCTCGGCTGAGGTGCTGCGCGCCGTGAGCGGACACGCCGGCGGCGAATTCCATGTGCTGGTGCCCAACGAAAAGGGTTACGAAGCCTC
>JAKFVP010000599.1 GCA_021732175.1 Bradyrhizobium sp. | reverse complement strand
ACGACAACAGCGCGGTTGGCGGCATCGAGCGAGGCGGTGGGCTCGTCGAGCAGCAGGATCGGATAGTCCGAGATGAAGCCGTGGGCGATGTTGACGCGCTGCTGCTCGCCGCCGGAGAAGGTGGAAGGCGGCAGAAGCCACAGCCGCTCGGGGATGTTGAGACGGCGCAAGAGTTCGCCTGCCCGCTCGCGCGCTTCCTCGCGGGCGAGGCCGTTTGCGACCAATGGCTCGGCAACGACGTCGATGGTCGGAACCCGCGGCACCGCGCGCAGGAATTGGCTGACATAGCCGATGGTGGCGCGCCTGACGCCGAGCACCTGCCGCGGCTCGGCCCTGGCCAGATCGATGACCGCGCCATGGTGACGGATGCCGATGCGGCCGCCGTCGCAGCGGTAATTGCCGTAGATCATCTTCAGGATCGATGATTTTCCCGCGCCCGAAGGGCCCGAGAGCACGACGCATTCGCCGGCATCGACATGAAAGGACACGCCGCGCACGACGGGCAGCTCGATGCCGCCCTGCAAATGCATGGTGAAAGTCTTTTCCGCATTGTCGATTTGAAGCATCGCGGTCATTGCAGAGCTCATGGCGGCAGGATCGAGGAGACGAGCAATTGCGTGTAGGGTTCGCGGGGATCGTCGAGCACCTGGTCGGTGAGTCCGGTCTCGATCACCTGCCCGCCCTTCATCACCATCACCCGATGTGACAAGAGGCGCGCCACCGCGAGGTCGTGGGTAACGATGATCGCGGCAAGCCCGAGTTCGGTGACGAGATTGCGCATGAGATCGAGCAGCCGGGCCTGCACCGAAACATCAAGCCCGCCGGTCGGTTCATCCATGAAGACCAGCCGCGGCTCGGTGACGAGGTTGCGCGCTATCTGCAGGCGCTGGCGCATGCCGCCGGAATAGGTGCGCGGCGCATCATCGATCCGCGATGTCTCGATCTCGACCCGCTCCAGCCAATTCGACGCGGCCTCGCGGATGCGGCCATAGTGGTTCCATCCAACCGCCATCAGCCGCTCGCCGACATTGGCGCCCGCCGAGACCGCCATGCGCAGGCCCTGTGCGGGGTCCTGATGCACAAAGCCCCAGTCGGTACGGAACAGGAAGCGCCGTTCGGCTTCGCCCAGCGCAGCCAGATCGCGCAGCACGCCGTCGCGCATGCGATAGGAGACGCGGCCTGCGCTTGGCGCAAGCTGGGCGGACAGCAGTTGCAACAGCGTCGACTTGCCCGAGCCGGATTCGCCGACGACCGCCAGCACCTCGCCGGGATAGAGCGCGAAGGAAATGTCGCGGCAGGCGGTGAGCCGGCCGTAACTCTTCGCAAGGCCTTCGGCGACCAGCAGCGGCGCGTCGTTCTCAGCCATGCGCCCTCTCCTTGTGCGGCGCTGCGCTTTCCGTGCCGCGATGGCCGGCGGCCTGGCGGCCTTCGCAGTAATCGGTGTCGGAACAGACGAACATGCGGCTGCCGCTGTTATCGGTGACGATCTCGTCGAGATAGGAGTCATCGGCACCGCAAAGCGCACAGGGCGCGTCGAAGCGGTAACGCGTGAACGGATGGTCCTCGAAATCGAGCGACACCACCTTGGTGTGCGGCGGGATGGCGTAGATGCGCTTCTCGCGGCCCGCGCCGAACAATTGCAGCGCCGCGCAATCGTCCATCTTTGGGTTGTCGAATTTCGGCGTCGGCGAGGGATCCATCACATAGCGAGCGTTGACCTTCACCGGATAGGCGTAGGAGGTCGCGATGTGGCCGAAGCGCGCGATGTCCTCGTAGAGCTTGACATGCATCAGCCCGTATTCGGCGAGTGCGTGCATGCGCCGGGTTTCGGTTTCGCGCGGTTCCAGGAAGCGCAGCGGCTCGGGGATCGGCACCTGATAGACCAGCACCTGCCCTGCATGCAGCGGTGCTTCCGGGATGCGGTGGCGGGTCTGGATCACCGTCGCCTCCTCCGTGGAGGTCGTCGTCGCCACACCCGCGGTCTTGGCGAAGAATTTGCGGATCGAGATCGCGTTGGTGGTGTCGTCCGAGCCCTGGTCGATCACCTTCAGGACGTCGTCGGGCCCAAGGATCGCGGCCGTCACCTGCACGCCGCCGGTGCCCCAGCCATAGGGCATCGGCATTTCGCGGCTGGCGAACGGCACCTGATAGCCGGGGATCGCAATCGCCTTCAGGATGGCGCGGCGGATCATCCGCTTGGTCTGCTCGTCCAGATAAGCGAAGTTGTAGGCCGTGGCCTTCATTCCGCGGCCTCCTTCAGAGGCTCGGCACCGGCGGCCGTGAAGAACTCGGCGCGCAGCTTGCGCAGCAGGCCAAGCTCGGACTGGAAGTCGACGTAGTGCGGCAGCTTGAGGTGTTCGACGAAGCCGGTCGCCTGCACATTGTCGGAATGCGACATGACGAATTCCTCGTCCTGCGCCGGCGCCTTGATCTCTTCAGCGAGTTCCCGCGCCCGCAAGGAGCGGTCGACCAGCGCCATCGACATGGTTTTGCGCTCGCTCTGGCCGAAGGCGAGTCCATAGCCGCGGGTAAAGCACGGCGCTTCCGTCGCCGAGCCCTTGAACTGGTTCACCATCTGGCATTCGGTCATCGCGATCGCGCCGAGCGGCACGGCAAAGCCGGCGTCCTCGGCCAGGAATTCGACCTCAACCTCGCCGAAACGAATCTCGCCGGCAAAGGGATGGGTGCGGCCATAGCCGCGCTGGGTGGAATAGCCGAGCGCCAGCAGAAAACCTTCGTCGGCGCGGGCGAGATTTTGCAGCCGCAAATCACGCTCGGCGGGAAAGTTCAGCGGCTCCCGGGTAAGATCTCCGACCGCCGCATCGGCATCGACTTCAGGCGACGGCTCGATCAGACCATCGCGGCCGAGAATGTCGGTCACGCGCGGCATCGCCGTCAGCGGTTCGGATGCGGCGGGCGCATCGGGTGCACCGACCTCCGCAAGCTGTGGATCGAGCAGGCGATGGGTGTAGTCAAAGGTCGGTCCGAGCACCTGCCCACCCGGAATGTCCTTGAAGGTCGACGAAATCCGGCGGCGCACCTGCATGGTGCCGGTATCAACCGGCTCGGTGGCGCCGAAGCGCGGCAAGGTCGCGCGGAAGGCGCGGACCAGGAAGATCGCCTCGATCAAATCGCCGCGTGCCTGCTTGATCGCGAGCGCCGCAAGCTCGCGGTCGTACAGCGAGCCTTCGGTCATCACGCGGTCGACGCCGAGGCTGAGTTGCTCGGCGATCTGCGGCAGCGAAATCTCGGCCACCTCGCGGTCGCCGCGGCGCTCATGCGCCAGCAGGCGATGGGCGTTTTCGATGGCGCGTTCCCCGCCTTTGACCGCAACATACATGCTCAGGCTCCCTGTGCGGCTAGCCGCGTGGTTCTGGGAATCGCGACGACGGCGTCGTCATGGACAAGCACGACGTCGATGCCGCGGGGAAACAGCACGGCGTTGATGGCGAGCCCGTCGAACAGGCCCGCGGGAATGGTCGCCTGCAACACCGCCGTGCCATCGATGCCGGGGCCGGTCAGTTCGAATGCCGGCCCCGCCGCGAGGCTGCCCACCTGGATGATCAGCGTGGTGGACCGATCCGGATATTCATTGCTGCCGATTGCGAAGCGATCGAGCGGCGGCAGATTCTGTGCATTGCCGATCACGGCGAAACTGCTCACCGAGGGATCGGCGATCACGGGTGCGCTGGTGTGGAATTTCAGCCACTTCGCCACATCTGATGTCGCCGACATCGTACGGTCCAGCCATACCGGCGTGTCATGGTCGAACAGAGTCAGCGCGATCGCGGCCGTGCCGTGCATCATCGGCGCCGGTATTCCGGGCGCCGCATGGATACGCTGCACGCTGCCGGGCCGCGCCATCGCGTCCATGACCGAGCGGAAGGTCGATTGCGCCGACAGCACCTTGTCCGCAAAGCCAGCCGGCAATTCCGCCACCGTCACCATCGCCTATCCCTCACCGCGTACCATGGTGTAGAAATCAACCCTTGTTGCCGCAGCTTCCGCGGATTTGCGCGCGCGATCGGCGAGCATCGCCGCCCGCAGCGGCGCCAGCACTTTGGCCTCGACGGAATCGGCGAGCGCGCGCGACTGCACCATGGCATCGCACAGCGCGATCATCCGGGCCTTCTCGAGGTCGCGGCCGAGCGTGTAACCGAATCCGACCTCGCCGGTCGCAAGCCTCACCGCTGCGCGAGAAACAGTCGCCTCGCCGAGATTGAATGGCGCGCCGTCGCCGCCGATGCGGCCGCGCACCATGACGAGACCGTTCTCGGGTTCGCGCAAATCGGTGTGTGCGGGCAGGTCGATGGCGCCGAGGCAGCGCGCGATCGCGTCGCCGTCTGCATGCGCCAGCACAGACATCGCCGCCTTGCGCTGCACCCTTATCGCATCTTCAACCGTTGCGCCCATCGCGGCCTTGCCGGTCCCAAGTTGTCTATGCTACTAGACAACTCAGATACCGACGCTGCATGAAGGTTTCGTGACAGACCGATGATTTCCCCCGTTCGAGACTCCGCGCCATGACGATGACCGACGTCGCTTCCGGCGTGGCGCTATGGCGGCAGGTTGCCGACGGCATCGAGCGCGGCATTGCCGACGGCCGTTTTGTCGCGGGCGAGAAATTGCCGGGCGAAGTCGAGATCGCGGAGACCTATCGCGTCAACCGCCATACCGTGCGGCGCGCCCTCGCGGCGCTTGCCGAGCGTGGGCTGGTGCGCGCCGAACGCGGCAGCGGCACCTATGTCGAGTCGCCCCGCATCGCCTATCCCCTGCGGTCGCGAACGCGCTTTTCCGAGATCGTCGGCGCCGGCGGCCGCGAGCCGCGCGGGCAGCTGATCGAGGCATCCGGGGAGATTGCGAGCCGCGAACTCGCACGCGAACTCGGATTGAAGGCGGGTGCCCCGCTGATCCGCATCGAGGCGCTGCGCTTCGCCGACCGTACGCCGATCTGCATCGGCACACACTGGCTCTCGGCCGAGCGATTCCCGGATGCCGGCCGCATCTATGCCGGCGTGCGCTCGATGACGAAGCTCTTGGCGCATTACGGCATCCGCGATTACCGCCGCGCCTCGACCCGTATCACCGCAGGGATTGTCGACGCCACCGATGCCGCGCGGCTCGATCTCGCGCTCGGCCGGCCGATCCTGGTGGTCGATTCGACCGATGTCGATGCCGACGGCCGTCCGCTGATCACCAAGCGCGTGCGCTTTGCTGCCGAACGGGTTCAGTTCCTGGTGGAAAATACCTGACGCTCACGCGATCGCGCGGCGGCCGATGATGGCAAAGCGCAGGCGGTTCGAGACCCAGTCGATGGCGGCGACGGCCACCAGAATCATCAGGATGAGGAACGATACCTTCTGCCATTCCAGCACGCGGATCTGCTCGGCGAGCTGGAGACCGATGCCGCCGGCGCCAACAATGCCGATGATCGTCGCCGAACGGGTGTTGGACTCGATGAAATAGAGCACCTGCCCCGCGATGACGGGCAGCACCTGCGGCATCAGCCCGAACCGGATCTCATGCAGTTTGCTGCCGCCGGAGGCGCGGATGCCCTCCACTTCCCTGCGATCGGCGGCTTCGATCGCCTCGGAGAACAGCTTTCCGAACGCGCCGAAGTCGGCCACGGCAATGGCGAGCACGCCGGCAAACGGTCCGAGGCCAACGACATTGATCCAGACCAGCGCCCAGATCAGCGTATCGACACCGCGGATGGAATCGAGGAAGCGCCGCACCGGAAAGCGAAGCAACGCGGAAGGGATGATATTCCTTGCCGCCAGCAGGCTGATTGGCAGCGCCGCCACCGCGGCGATGGTGGTGCCGAGCAATGCAATCGACAGCGTTTCGCCGAGCGCGGAAAGATACGCCGGCAGCGACGAACCGGGATCTGGCGGCAGCATCATCATGGTGATCCAGCCGAGCTGGCTGATGCCAGCAATCAGCCGCGACGGCGAGAAATCGAGATCGACCAGGCCAATGATGAAGATTGCGAGCGCCAGGGCCAGCATCAGCGGCGTTGCGAGCCGCGCTGACGCCGGGCGATTGAAGACGTCGGGATAGCGCTCCCGCAGCCGTGCCGGGTCCTCGGCAGGCAGCCGCGTCATGACCGCGCCTCCCCGCCGAACAGCCGCGCACGCAGCCAACCGGTCGCGATGTCGATCAGAAACACGGTGACGATGATGGTGATCAGGATCGCACTGACGTCGGAGTAGTAGAATTTCCGGATGGCGACGACGAGTTCCTGCCCGATACCACCGGCCCCGACAAAGCCCATCACCGAGGCCTCGCGGACGTTGATCTCGAAGCGAAGCAGCGCGTAGCTGGCATAACCGGCGGTCACCTGCGGCAGTACCGCAAAGCGCATGCAGGACAGCCAGCTCGCGCCGGTGGAGCGAACGCCCTCGACCGGCTTCATGTCGATGTTCTCGACGATCTCGGAAAACAGTTTTCCGAGCGCGCCGGTCGAGTGGATCGCGATGGCAAGGACACCGGCCATCGGTCCGAGACCGAACGCCATCACGAAGATCAGCGCAAAGACGATGCTGGGGACCGTGCGGGAAAATTCGAGGCCGCGGCGGACGACGAAGCGCAGCCATGGCGCCGGTGAGGTATTGTCAGCTGCAAAGAAATTGAGTGAAAAGGCCAGCACCGCGCCGATCAGCGTGCCGACATAGCTGACCAGAATGGTCTCGCCGAGCAGCTTCAGCCAACTCTTCCAGCCCCAGAACCATTCCCCGAAATTGGTCCAGACCCGGGTGTGGTCTTCAAGCGTCAGGATGCGATCGAAGTAACCGACGAAGTTGCCGAAGTGGGTGAAGAACGTCTTCAGGTTCACTTCGGAGCCAACGGCCGCCAGCGTCAGCGCCGCCAAAAACAACGCCGTCGACAGCAACGCGCGGAGGCGCTTGCGCCGCACGGCCGAGCGATAGGTATCGCTGAGGGCCGCCAGCTGTTGCTCGGGAAGGATGGAAACGGCGCTGGTCATGTCGGCTTGTTGGAAAAGGCCGGGTCGTTGCCGCCCGGCCCTGTTCCTCCGCTCCGATCTATCAGGACGCCTTCTTCTTGCGCAGCGCGTCGACGAACTTGATCAGTTCGATGGTGCCGTCCCAATCCTTCGTCGTGGCGGGATGGAAGCCCTTCTTCTGGCCGTCCGACAGGCGGTCGAAGGCCGCCTTGTCCTTGGCCGGCGCATCGAAGAACGCCTTGGCGATCGCGGCCTTGAGATCCTCCGGCAGGTCTGAATTGTAGGCATAGGGTCCGTTGATGATCGGCGCCGACTTGTGAATGATACGGAAGTCGTCCTTCTTCATCGCCGAGCCGTCCGGGTTCTTCAGCATGCCCTTGGTCAGCATCTGCGCCAGCGTCGAGTCGTCGTCCGAGGTCCACTGGTTGGCTGCGACGTCGACCGTGCCTTGCGAGAGCGCCAGCATCGCATTCTCATGGCTGCCGGTGAAGACGACCTTGCTGAAATACTGTTCGGCGTCGGGGATGCCGAGCTTGTTGAGCTCGAACCGCGGCACGTTATTGCCTGAGGTCGAGTTCGGATCGACCAGGCCAAGGTTCTTGCCCTTGACGTCGTCGACGGTCTTGTAGGGTCCGGAAGCTTTGACGAAGAACACCGAGTAATAGCCGGTCGAGCCGTCGGCATTGATATCGTTGGCGAACGCGTCGGTCTTGACGCCGGTCAGCCGGGCGCGCGCGAACGAGGCCGAGCCGTAACTGGCAATATGGATATTGCCGGCGCGCTGGCCCTCGATGACGGCCGCATAGTCATTGGCAATTCGCAGCGTCACCTTCACGCCAAGTTCCTTGGACAGATAGGAGATGAAAGGTGCCCAGCGCTCGGTGACTCCCGAGGCGTTCTCGGCGGGCACGACAGCGAAGGTCAGTTCGGGATATTTGCCCTTCCAGTCCTGCGCGGAAGCGGCGGTAGCGGTGAAGGCCAGCGCGGCGGCGCCGGCAAGCACGATGCGACGGTTGATCATGGTAAGCCTCTCGTTTGTGGTTACGCATTCGGCCGGCTGCAACACGCGAAGCTCGGCCCACCCTGTCTTGAAATCGGCGGCTTAAGCCGCGGCAGCCTCGCCCAGCGCGGGAACGGCGGCACCGGGCGCCTCGACCGGCGCCGTCCCCATCACGTCATTGGCCTCGAGGTCGTAGAGCTCGCGCGCGATGCGGTCAGTCAGTTCTGCCGGCGCGCCGTCGAATACCACCCTGCCCGCGGCCATGCCGATCAGGCGGTCGCAATAGCTGCGCGCCAGATCGAGCGAATGCAGGTTGCAGAGCACGGTGATGCCGAAATGCTTGTTGATGCGTAGCAGCGCGTCCATGACGATGCGCGTGTTGCGCGGATCGAGTGAGGCGATCGGTTCATCCGCCAGTATGATGTCTGGCTCCTGCACCAGCGCGCGGGCGATCGCAACGCGCTGCTGCTGGCCGCCGGAGAGCTGGTCGGCGCGCTGGGCGGCCAGCTGCCCCATGTCGAACTGCTCCAGCGCCGACAGCGCCAGCGCCTTGTCGGCCTCGGGCCAGAGCTGGGCAAGCGAGCGCCAGGCCGGAATCTCCGCCAGCCGTCCCATCAGCACATTGGTCAGCACGTCGAGCCGGCCGACCAGGTTGAATTGCTGGAAGATCATCGCCGAACGCGCCCGCCACTGCCGCAGATCGCGGCCGCGCAGCGCCGTGACATCGACGCCCTCGAACAGGATGCGGCCTTCGGAGGGATCGGCGAGGCGATTGATCATGCGCAGAAGCGTGGACTTGCCGGCACCGGAGCGGCCGATCACGCCGACAAAGCTGCCCGGCGCGATCGAGAAGGACGCGTTATCGACCGCGGCCTTCGTGCCGAACCGGCACGTCAAACCTTCCACTACCAGCATGAAATGCTCCAACCGCGTCGTGCTGGTTCGATCGCTAAAGCAGGGATTTTACAAATATGTGACAGCGCCACTGCACTGCAGCGACCGTCCACACCGCGATCTCGCGTCATCGAAACGTCATGACACCGTCATCAAGCATACTGATGACGTGCTTGCCCGTTTCGCGCGCAAGGAACAATCCGGATGGCCGGCAAGCAGCTCTCAGTTCAACCGACCATCGATCCCACGGCTTCGCTGCGTGACTGCAAGCTCGGCGCCTACAGCGAGGTCGGCGCCCGCACCATCCTGCTAGAAGTGGCGATGGGCGATTACTCCTATGTCGTGAACGACTCGCAGATCACCTACACCACGATCGGAAAGTTCTGCTCGATCGCAGCGATGACCCGGATCAATCCCGGCAATCATCCGATGCACCGCGCCTCGCAGGCGCACTTCACCTACCGCGCCAGCGCCTATTTCCCCGGTGAAAGCGACGAGGCCGAGTTCTTTGCCTGGCGCCGCGGCCATCACGTTCATATCGGGCATGACGTGTGGATCGGCCATGGCGCCGTGGTGCTGCCGGGGCGCAGCATCGGCACCGGCGCTGTCATCGCGGCGGGCGCCATCGTCACCAAGGACGTGCCTGCCTACACCATCGTGGGCGGCAATCCGGCGCGGCCGATCAAGCGGCGGTTTAGCGAAGAAGTGGCAGGCCGCCTCGCCGAGCTCGCGTGGTGGGACTGGGACCACGAGACGTTGCGTCGCGCGCTGCCGGACTTCCGGAAGCTCGCAGTCGAAGACTTCCTCGACAAATACGAGGAATCCCCTGCCCGACTTATTCACAGCAAACGGCGAAGTGCGACATCGTGACCGACATTTTCATTGAAGGCGGGCGGGTCTTGCTCGGCGATGAGTTTTCCGACGCCTCGCTGCAGACCTCCGACCGCGATATCGCCTCCGTTGGACATGGCCAAACCTCGGCATCGCTCGCACTGGACGCGCGCGGACTGCTGGTGCTGCCCGGAATCGTCGATCTTCACGGCGATGCCTTCGAGCGGCAGATGATGCCCCGCCCCGGCGTGGACTTTCCGATCGATGTCGCGCTCGCCGACAGCGACCGTCAGGCCGTCGCCAACGGCATCACCACGGTGTTTCATGCCGCGACGTTTTCGTGGGAGCCGGGCCTGCGCAGCGGCGACAATGCGCGGCAGCTGCTCGAGGCGATCGAGGGACTGCGTCCACGGCTCGGGGCGGATACCCGCTTCCACCTGCGGTACGAGACCTACAATCTCGATGCGGAAGGTGAGATCGGCCAATGGCTGACCGAAGGCCGCATCGACCTGTTCGCCTTCAACGACCACATGAACTCGACGGTTGCCGATCTCGCCAAGCCGCAGAAGCGCAACCGCATGGTCGAGCGCACCGGGCTGTCCG
>JAKFVP010000172.1 GCA_021732175.1 Bradyrhizobium sp. | reverse complement strand
CTCGTCACCCGGGCGACATCATCCCGGAATGGTGGGCGACATCATCTCGGAATGGGTGGGCGACTTCAAATCGGAATGGTGGGCGAGATCATCTCGGAATGCTGGGCGACATCGAGCGGAATCCGCAGTATCTGGAATTGGGCGGCGGCATTCGCTGTCCTGTCCGTGGTGACGATCGGCGCCCAGTTGCTGCCGCTGCCGCGCATCCAGGAAGGCCACAACATCTTCGTTCGCATCTCCGACGGCGAGGCGCTGCAGCGCGAGTTGCCTGCTCCCGTGTTCAAGCGCATGGCCGAATTATTCGATGCACGCTACCCGCCCGCCAAGCGTTGCAAGGACAGCGACTTCTGCTGGGCGCGATCGAAGAGCGGCATGCCGGACCGCGCTTTCGCGTTCTCGGCTGACGGCGCATGGTCGCACACACCGTGGTCGCGCGTCGTCTCCGGCATCGCGTTCGACGACTTCAGAACGCTGCGCCTCGGCGACATCAATCTGCTCAGATATAATTGGGGCGACGGCGACGACAGCGACGTGACCCGCCCGGACGCGCCTTACTTCGCGGCATGGCGCATTTCCGGCGATCTCGTCGGCTCCAGGATATGCTGGCGCGGCGAAACCATGTGGGGACGCGACCAGTCGTTTGCTTCGTTCACCAATGCGGAGCGCGGCTGCCGGGAGATTTCCCCCGAAGACGTCGGTGCAACCGTGTTCGGCCTCGGCATCGCCAAAAATTCGCTTGCGGTCGATCTGGAAAAGAACGCGCGCCTGCAATGGGCGTCCAACGCCTGGCTGGCGCTGCGCATATCGGGCGTCCTGGCGATCGCGCTGCTGCTGGCCGCCCCGACCGCCCAGACCCTGCTGGTCGCTGTTCTCGCCGGTGCAGGATTTCTCGCCCTCGTCTTCTACCGGCGCGCCGGGATCGTCGATGTGCACGACATCCTCACCAGGCTGCCGGTGTTTTACGGCCGCGACGACGGACTGACCTATGAGGGCCACGGCCGCGTGATGCTTCAGCACGCGCTTCACGGCAACTGGGCCGGCTTTCTCCGTGGCGGAGAGGATGTCTACTACTACCAGCCCGGTATCCGGTATTTCCGGTCGCTGGAGAAGGCGATCTTCGGCGAGACGGCCTACTTCTATTTGCTTGCCTTCTCCTTTTTTCCTGTCGTGCTCTACAGACTCGTCAGATACGTCTCGGCGCCATGGCTCGGGATGTTCCTCGCCGTCTTCCTGTTCTTTGGCATCGGCGCATCGTTCGGTCTCGATTTCTACGCCTATACCTACTGGATGCTGCGCGGGTTCGCCGAACCGTTGGCGTACATGCTGTTTCTTCTCGCCATCTTCTACGGGCTGCAGGCAGTCGATCGCCTGAGCATGCCGGATGCCGCCCTATGCGGATTGCTGGTGGCGACGGCCATATTCCTCCGCACCAATTTGGCCATTGCCGGCGTGGTGCTGCTCGCCATGCTCGCATTTCACCTGCTGTTCCGCGCCCCCCGGATGCTGGTGCCGCTGGCTTCGACCAGCGCGCTGACGCTGCTGATCCCGCTGCACAACATCTATTTCGGCAAGCGGCTGGTGCTGCTGACATCGGTCGTCGACAACAAGCTGACCCTGGTGATGCCGCCGTGGGTCTACGCCCGGGCGCTCGCGGATATCGTCACCGGAAATGCCGGCAGCCCAAGCGTCGATCAGATGCTCGCCCACCTCAATCTGTGGCTCGGCACCGAACGCGGCAGCGTCCCCGTCCACGCTGCGGCTCTCGCCGCGCTGCTGTGGGCGACGATATCGGCAAAGACTTTTACCGTGCGCCTGCTCGGGACGGTTTCCTGCGCGCTCCAGTTCACGTTGATGTTCTGGCGCCCGGAGAGCCGTTTCGGCCTCTTGGCCTGGCTGATGACGGTCATAACGATCCTGGCCTTTGCCTGGCAAAAATTCGCAAGAAATGCGCCGTCGTCCGCACCGGCAGCCGCGTAACTCCCCTCACCCCCGACCCGGCCAGCGCCCGAGCAGATCGGCCGATGCCTCGAACAGCGCGCTGACGCGCAACAGTTCGGCGTCATCGCGGAAACGGCCGACCAGCTGCAAGCCGATCGGCAGGCCGTCGCGGCCGAAGCCGCAGGGCACGCTGATGGCGGGATGCCCGGTCATGTTGAACGGCATGGTCCAGGGAAACCAGTGCGGCCTCAGATTATCGAAGGGCTGCCCGTCGATCTCGATGGCGCCGAACAGGTCCTGCTCGATCGGCAGCGCCGTCCGGGTCAGTGTCGGCATCGCCAGCATGTCGGCGCGCGCAAGCAGCGCCTGCACCCGGCGGTACAGCGCGGTGCGGTCGAACATCGCCTGCTGGAAATCCACGCCGCTGACTTTGGTCGCGAGCGCGAGCTGCTTCAGGAAGGCCTCGCTCAGCTCGTTGCCGTGATCGGCCGCCAGCTTTTCGAAGCGCGTGCGCCAGGCGGTGTGGTTGATGGCGCGCCAGATCGGCTCGATATCAAACCCCTCTCCGGAAAATTCCTCGAGCTCGGCGCCGAGGCTCGCCAGCCTGTCGAGCGCCGCGTGGAAGGCCTTGGCGACGTCGGCCGCCACCGGCCGCCCGGGCGGCGACAGGCAGAACAGCACCTTCCTGCCGCGAAGATCGCCGCGAGGCGCGGCGCGATCGATGTAGTCAGGCATGGGGATTCCGATCGACCAGGGGTCGGAAGCGTCCTCCCCCGCCATCGCCTGCATCATCAGCGCCGTATCGGCGACCGTCCGCGTCGTCGGCGTCACATAGGTCTGGTTGCCGAAGGCGTCCTGTACCTGGCTGTGCGGGATGACGCCGTTGCTCTGCTTCAAGCCGACCACGCCGTTGCAGGCGGCGGGGATCCGCGTCGAGCCGCCGCCGTCGGTCGCAACTGCCAGCGGCGCAATCCCGCTTGCCACCGCGACCGCCGCGCCCCCGCTGGATCCGCCGCTGGAGCGGGTCGCGTCCCAGGCATTGCAGGTGCGGCCGAACAGCGGCGAGTCGGTCAGGCACTTGCTGCCGAACTCCGGCGTCGTGGTCTTGCCGATCAGGATCGCGCCCGCCGCACGCAGCCGCGCGACGGCGACCGCATCATGCTCAGGCACGTTGTCGCGAAACGGCACCGCGCCGAAGGTCGTTCGCACCGCCCCGGTATTGACGATGTCCTTGACGGTGAAGGGAATGCCATGCAGCAGGCCAAGCGGCCCGCCCGCCATCACCTCGCGTTCCCTGGCCTGCGCCTGCACCATGGCCTGCTCGCCGCAGATCGTGATGAAGCAGTTCAATTCGCCCTGCATGGCCTCAGCGCGCGCGAGCACCGCGCGCGTGACCTCGACGGGCGAAACACGCTTGCTGACGATGCGCTCGCGCAGCGCGACGGCCGAAAGGAAACAGAGATCATCGCTCATTCCGGGAAGCGCTTGCGTCAATGGGGTGCCTTTGATGTCGCTGTCTGCTTCGCCGGTCCGCTTGTCACCGGCAGCGTGACGCTCCGCGCAGGCTATGTCCATGGCGTCAGGCGCATGACGCGTTGCCGTCGCAGGAAGAGTTGGGCAGGACTGCCCAAATCGAGGTCATTGGCCTCTGGTCTTGCAGGTATCGGGCAGTCGCGCAAAGCCTTCCAGCCTCCACGTTCGTGGCACTGCCGCGGGATGCCGAACTCGGGAGAGATTCCCATCCTGCGAAGCAGGAGGTACCCGCCAGCCCACTGGGCGCAGGAACATCGCGGGGATCGCAGTGAGTAAATTCAAAGGGTTAACTGGCCGGGTCAGTTGCGAACCAATGACATCGATTCCGACTGACTGGCACGCTCCGGTTCCGTGAAGGCCCTTAGGTCACCGCCCGGAATATGAGAGGGACCAGACCAGGGCTAGCCTCCCCTGATCGCAGCAACGGGAGGTGTCCATGACCGAGGTCTACTTCCAATATTTCAACTCCAAGGGAGCGTTGGTGGATCGGTGCACCGCGGTAATTGCCGATCTGTCGGAAGCACGCGCGCATGCCGAGCTTGTCGTCCGCTCGCTCATCATGCGGCCTGGACCGGAAGACTGGCGTCATTGGGTATTGTACGTCAGCGACGATCTGGGCGAAGAGATAATGAACCTGCCCTTCGCGTCCATTTTGGGAAGGCTGCACTGATGGCTCGTGCCGTGGACGATCCAGAAGCGAGGCGTAATTATCACCTGCAAACATGACCGTATTAGAGAAACTCGGCGAGTACCAGAACGACCAATGGGCCCGGTTTTGGCATAGCGCCGCGGGTTTCTGGAGCGGTCCAGCGGCATGGCGGAGATGGCTCATCTGCCTGTCGCTCGTCGTTGTCGTCGTTCTCCAACTCTATGTTCAGTTCCGGCTCAACTTCTGGAATCGAAACTTTTTTGACGCGCTCGAACGACGGCAGCCGGAAGAATTGCTGGCGCAGGTCCTGCTGCTCATTCCGTTGTGCGCTGCAAGCATTGTGCTTGCAGTAGGCTCGGTTTGGGGCCGTATGACTGTTCAGCGCAATTGGCGCGAGTGGCTCACAACGCATGTGATCGAATACTGGATAGATCGGGACCGCTACGCGCGCCTCGCGCAAATCGAAGGCGAGCGCCAGATCCCGGAGTATCGAATCGCGGAGGACGTAAGAACAGCCACGGATGCGCCGATCGATTTTGCGCTTGGCCTTCTCTCGTCGCTGCTTACGGCGATCATCTTCGTCCAGGTGCTGTGGACTGTCGGAGGCGATGCCGAGTTCGCCCTGCTCGGTCACCATCTCTGGATTCCAGGTTATCTCGTCGTCGCTGTCATCGTCTATTCAGGCATTGTCACCACGGCAATGTTGATTGTGGGCTCCCCGCTCGTGAAAGTAATCCAGATCAAGAATCAGGCCGAAGCAGAATTGATTACGGCGGCAAATCTGCTCAGGGACATCGGCGAAGGCGTCCTATCGCAAAACAAGGCACCCGAAGTAAAAAGCGGGGTCTCACAGGCCCTGCAGAAGGTGCTCACTCAGTGGCGACGTCTCTGCGGTCAGCTTATGCGGAACACTCTCGTCTCGCATACGAACACGCTATTGGCCCCAATCGCCGGACTCATCCTGTGCGCGCCGAAATTCCTTGCAGGCAGCATCACGCTCGGGGAACTCACGCAGGCGGCTGCAGCGTTCACCCTGGTTCAAGGATCGTTCAACTGGCTTGTCGACAATTACGGCCGCGCCGCCGATTGGATTTCGTCGCTGGAACGGGTCGGCGGACTGCTGATCTCCCTCGATCAGCTCGACGAGCGAACCCAGTCAGATCACGCCGCGGCGGTCCCGGCGACAACAACTGGTCAATAGCTGCCTGCAGCCGTACTGCAAGCAATGCATCGTTTTCAGCCGTCCGACCCAGCGCGCGCCGCAGATGTGATCCCTCCTGCCGCAGACGACTTCTGCGACTGCTTGATGAGGTCTGCATACCATCTTGCCGACGCCTTCGGAGACCGCCGTTGCGTGGCAAAGTCAACGTGGACAAGACCGAAGCGCTGCGAATAACCGGCTGTCCATTCAAAATTATCCAGCAGCGACCAGACAAAATATCCGCGAACGTCAGCTCCCGCCGAGATGGCCTCCCGCATAGCGGCCGTATAGCCCTGCAAGTAAGCTACTCTACCTGCATCTTCAATATTGCCGCTGCCGTCCATCTTGTCGTCGTCAGCCGTGCCATTCTCCAGCACATAGATAGGCAGACGAAATCGGGCGTTGATGTCGAGTAGCGTGTCTCGGAACGCATGCGGCACGATCGGCCAGCCTATCGCGGTCCTCGGAACATCGGCCGGAGGAGGACCAAGCGTGGCTCCGAGGCAATTGCCATCTGCCTTGATGTAGTGCGGGGAATAGTGATTGAGTCCAAACCAGTCCAGTGGCTGGGCGATCAACGCCAGATCGCCGGGCTTCTGGAATGGTTCGATTTCTTCGGCAAGAGCTTGCGGATAAAAGGCAAAGTGCTGTGGATACGGAAAGGCATCGTTCCAGTAATCCGCAAAATGCAACGCGGCTTGCCGGTCTTCGTCGCCAGTGCCGGACGGGTAGCATGGCTGCCGATTGTGAATCGCGCCGATAGATGCGTCGCGGACCGACTGCCGCAGAACCTCGACCGCCCGGCCATGGCTCAGATTTACGTGATGGATAGCCTTGTGCAGCGCCGCCTTGTCGGCAATTCCGGGCGCGTTCCATCCGAAGCCATAGCCGAATATCGTGAAGACGCTGGGCTCATTGAAAGTAGCCAGTCGCTTCACGCGACCGCCGTAGCGCCGTGCAACGAGAGCCGCGTAGTCGGCGAACCATCCAGCGATATCGCGATTTTGCCAACCGCCGAGCTCATCAAGCGCCTGCGGCAGATCCCAGTGATAAAGGCAAATCCAGGGTTCAATCCCGCTGGCGAGCAGCTCATCGATCAGCCTGTCGTAGAAGGCCAGGCCGGCTTCGTTGGCTGTACCGCGGCCTGCCGGCAGAACGCGAGGCCAGGAGATCGAAAAGCGATAGGCATCGATGCCCAGATCTCGCATCAGTCCGATGTCTTCCGAATAGCGATGGTAGTGATCGCAGGCGACGTCGCCTGTATCGCCATTCTTGATACGGCCTTCCTGTCGGCAAAACGCGTCCCAGATACTATCCCCGCGGCCGTCTAACCGTGCCGCACCTTCAATCTGAAAGCTGGAAGTCGAAACGCCCCATGTGAAGCGCGGGTTCGCCGGCTGCGCGGCGTTCTCAAGCGCTCGAATGTCCTCGGCCATCGTCCTGCGCTTCCGTCTGCCTGAATTTCGGCCCCGTGTATCAGGCTTGCAATCCCTGGCAAGCGGGCCTCACTTGTCGGGCGCTTAGCGTTACGGAGAACCTATGCGCGCAACGGCAACATTATCCTTCGTTGCGCCGAGTACCGTTTGAGCTGCATCAAACCTCCCTCCAGACCAACCTCTACAGATGCATCGGGAGTGCGAGGCACCGGAGGTGTTACATGCTGAAAGATCTTCTGGTTCATGTTCCCAGCGAGCGACCGGCGCGTCCGGTGATAGACGCTGCAGTTTCGCTGGCGAGGGCGCGCAAAGCCCGCCTTCAGGCTGTTTCCGTCGGCTATGAGACTGCAAATATCGGTCTTCCCCTCGATGGCGGCTCGGCCGTTGCCGCCGTGTTCGAGATGGAGCACCAACGCGCCCAGCAACGTGCCGACACGGCCCTATCGGTCTTCGGGGCGGCAGCGCGCGCTGCCGGCATTGACCACGATTTGCAGGCGGTCACCGGAGCCATGTACGATGCCGCCGCACAAGTCAGCGCCATGGCTCGCCTGGCCGATCTCACCATCCTGCTGCAGCCCGACTACGAACGCGATACGTTTGACAACGCCCTCCCCGTGGAAGTCCTGTTTCAATGCGGCGGTCCAGTCCTCTTCATTCCTTACATCCACGAGGGCCCACTTGAGTTTAAACGCATCGGCATAGCCTGGGATGGCAGCCGCCTGGCCGCTCGCGCCCTCCGCGATGCCGTCCCATTGTTGAAAGACGCTCAGGAAGTGGCAATCATCAGCGTCAACGAACCTTCGAAACCGGAGGCCCCTTCGGCGGCTGATCTGGCGACCCATCTGGGCCGGCGCGGTCTGACAGTCAGGTTCGAACGCGCCAGCGCCGACCGAGCGGACGTTCAGGCAACCATTCTCTCCATCGCGGCCGATTCCAGCTTGGACTTGATCGTGATGGGAGCCTATGACCACTCGCGGCTTCAGGAGCGACTGCTGGGTGGGGTGACAAGAGGCATGCTTCAGTCGATGACGGTACCGACGCTGATGTCGCACTGAGAGAGCGGAGTTGCTCCGGTTTGGTGCGGCCGTGCCAATCCGCCCCGCCGTCATGGACGCCCTCGGCGCTTATTCCTCGAACGCCGGTGGCTCCGAATCCGGCTTATCCCGACGCCCTCCCTCGACCGGCTCGTTTTCATCCAAAGGGGCTTCACGCTCAATTTCGACCTGATCGCTCTCAACGAGGCCCGGCGCTTCATCGGTCTGTTCTGAAGGCGGGGTTGGCCGTTTTGGGGGCGGATCGAGTTCGGCAAGCCTGCAAGAGTTAGACTGTTGCATGTCGGACAAATCTCCTCTGCCAAGGGCATCCGCAACTGGGAGGTCAAGCTCCCACCGCGAGCCGCCGCCGTCGGTCGCAACTGCCAGCGGCGCAATCCCGCTTGCCACCGCGGCGGCCGAAAGGAAACAGAGATCATCGCTCATTCGGCTGTCGCATTCCCTTCATTTCATGTGACGGTCGAGAAATACAAATCAAATCACGCTGTCATTCGCTTGCCAATCGCCCTGGCGGCTTCATCCAACTGGGGCAGAAAGCGCTCGATCATGACGGCGGCGGTGGTTACCCGGGCGATCCAGGTGAGATTGACGCATCCGACGACTTCATCGCCGACATGAACCGGTACGGCGATGGAATTCCGGCCGTCGTTCACCTTGCTTCTCGGCAGGTCATAGTGACCGCCAAAATCCCGATCACGCGTGCCGCATCCGCGCGCACGGACATCAGCGAGGATTCTGTCCAGCTTGGCTGTGTTGTGCGCCAGCACATCGCCCGGACGGCCGCTCTTGCGCAACCGCGCAAGGATCGCGGTCCGCTCCTCTGCTTTTTTTCCGCGATTATTGTTGCGCAGCGCTCGCGCGAAAGACGATGGCCGTTGGGCGCGTTGGTTCGCCCCTTACTTGAAGTGCGAAGCAGCAGAATGAACCTGACTGGAATGTCGGTTGGTTCATTCCAGAGTTCACGCAGCTCGCACGCAAGACTACTGGCTCGCCTTCCCGGCCGCCTGGTGACAGCTCTCGCGCACGAGACGTTTCGAAAGATCGTGAGACGACTATAAGCGGTTGTAATATATTTGAAATTTGGTCGGGGCAGCTGGATTCGAACCAACGACCTGCAGTACCCAAAACTGCCGCGCTACCAGGCTGCGCTATACCCCGATTTCAGGAGAGAGCTACACGCTTCACCCGCCGCCAGCAAGGCGGAACGGACCCTCAGCGCCTGCCGAACAGGGAGTGGGAAACCCGGTCTCCGGGCGCGATTCCGTACTTTTTCGCCGTCCCGGCGGGCACTTCCAGCACCGCCCGCGCCAGCCCGCCCGAGGAGATGATCGCGGTCGACTCCGGCTCGGTGTTTTCAGCGATGCGCAGGATGCGCCCGTCGGCGCGGATGAAGATCATGTCCAGCGAGATGTAGGTATTCTTCATCCACATCGAGATCTGCTGCTCCGGCGAGAAGTCGAACAGCATGCCTTTGCCGTCGGCGAGCTCCCGGCGGTACATCAATCCCTTCTGCTTCTCGTCCTCGGTGGTGGCCATCTCCACCGAGAACATCTGCACCCCGGACTTGGTGGCGATCTCGAGCGTCGAGAAGCTCGCCGCCTGCACGGCGCTTCCGGCCAGGACGACGCTTACGGCCATTACAGCAGCGGCGAGCCAAAGGCGCGTGGCACGCCAGGCGGAATTTCGATCTGGAATCATCAGGGAACGCTCAAGTCAGCCAGCAAGGAATGAACGGGCCAACCTAACCCGGCGATCGCGGCAAACGCCAGAGCCCTCTCCGGCAAGAGAGGGCTCACATTCGCGTCAGAATATAAAGACTTAGTGCGAGGACAGCGCCGACGGTCCGGTCTCGGGATGAATTTCCGCCGCCATCATGCCCTTGGAGCCCGGCCCGAAGCGGACCAGCACGTACTGACCCGGGCGAAGCTCGGTCATGCCGAAGCGGCGCAGTGTCTCCATGTGGACGAAGATGTCGGGCGTCCCCTCGCCGCAGGTCAGGAAACCGAAACCGCGCAGGCGGTTGAACCACTTGACCTGCGCCCGCTCCAGCCCGGAGGTCGGGGTGACCGTGACATGCGTGCGCGGCGGCAACATCTGCGCCGGATGGATCGCGGTCGACTCGTCCATCGAGAGAATTCGGAACGCCTGGTATCCCTTGGCGCGCTGCACACACTCCACCACCACCCGAGCACCTTCATAGGCGGTCTGGTGACCGTCGCGCCTCAGCACCGTGACGTGCAGCAGCACATCCGGCCAGCCATTGTCGGGCACGATGAAGCCGTAGCCCTTGGAGGCGTCGAACCATTTGATGACGCCGGAGATTTCGACAAGGTTGGCTGCGGCATCGCCGAGACCGGAGAGCGCATCCAGGGCCGGGTCGCGCGGTGTGCTGGCGGGAAATTCCGTCGCTGGTCCAAGCCTGTTGGGACCCGCCCCGCCTGGCGGCCCGCCCAGCTTCTTGGACTCAAATCCGTCCGACCCCAT
>JAKFVP010000173.1 GCA_021732175.1 Bradyrhizobium sp. | reverse complement strand
GGTGTTCCGGCCGCGCGACGGCGCGCCGGCGCTGGTCGGCGTGGTCGGCCCGCTGCAACTCGACGTGCTGAAGGCGCGGTTAGACGCTGAATATTCGCTGCCGGTCGAGTTCGAGGTGTCGGAATTCCAGCTCGCGCGCTGGATTTCCTCCGATGACCGCAAGAAGCTCGAAGCGTTCATTACGGCTAACAATTCCGGCATTGCCGACGATGTCGACGGCGATCCCGTCTTCATGGCCAAGAACGAGTTCTATCTCGGCTATACCAAGGAGCGCGCCGAGGGAATCGAGTTCGCCGCGGTAAAGGACGTGAAGAAGAAGTAGGGCGGTCGCTGTCGGGAGTCGTTGACTATTCCCAGCCGGCCGCCTCCTCACATGCTTTCTGCTCCTCGGAGTGCGTCTTTTCCCACTCGGTGATCGACTGAGTATCTTCATCAGTCATCTTGTTGTTCATGCACGTGCAGTACTTGAGCACGACCAGGCGCTTTGCGCCTTCATCCGAGTTATCCTTGACGCATTGATTGATCCACTTGACATCATCGGTCGTCACGGCGACGGCACTGCCGCCGGCCAAAATAACGGACAGGCTGATCAGCAGTAAATGTTTTGGAATCGATCTCGCGGCAATATTCGACATCTCTCACCTCTGCTCCCGCCGATATGCGGCTTACTGGCATGGATGCTTTTATCCGATCTAATATGATTTGTCCGCTATGGCGGCATCTCGCTCTACGCCGCCGGCGTGCTCGACCAGCCCAGCGAGAAGGCGCTGATAGCGGAACTGTCGGCCATGACTGCCACGCCCCGACGGCGCGCAGTCAGGATTTCGGCTTTGTCGCGAAATCTGCCCGTTCCATCAGGACGGAAATGGCGAGGCCGCAGATCAGTCCCCAGAAAGCCGCGCCAACATTCAATAGCGGTCGGTCGGCGACGGTGATGAGAAACGCCAGCAATGCGCCGAGGGAAAAACGGCCACCGAATGCCGTGACGAAGGCCGCCTGCAGGACCCGCAGCATGGCAAGGCCCGCGAGCGCCGCGATCAGCGATTTCGGCGCGTTGAGAAGCAGCCGGGTGAAGGTCGGTGCGAGCAATCCGAACAGGATCGCCAGAATGCCGACGACGATCCCCGCGATGTATTGGCGCTTGCGTTCGCCGCTGCCGACGAGGATGGCGTTGGTCGGCCCGGTAAGGCAGGTGCTGATGCCGCCGACGAGGGCGGCGAGCGCCGAGCCGATGCCGCAGGCCACCGCCACCGCGTTGATGGGCGGCTCGTGACCCGCGGTCTTGAGGACGGCCGCGCCCTGGCCGTTCTGCACGACGAGCACCGTGATCGCCAGCGGCACGACGAGCTCGACGATCGCCGCAAGTGACCACGCCGGCTCCTGAAGTACCGGTCTGATCAGTTCCAGTTGCAGCGGGGCAGAGGAGGCGTCAAACTTGCCTGACACGAGTGTCGCCAGCGCACCGACAAGAAGCGCGCCGATGATCGGCGGAACGCGCCGGCCGAGCTGCGGCAGCGCGGAGAGCAGCAGCCAGACCGCGACCATGGGGCCTGCGATGCCAATATCGTTGAAGACGGCATAAACAAGGTCGAGGCCGAAGCGGAGGAATACGCCGGCGACCATGCCCATCACGATCGGCAGGGGAACCAGTTCCATCGCGCGCTTGACCGAGCCGGTCGCGCCGAGCACCAGCATCAGCACGCTCGTCACGTAATATGCCCCGACCACTTGGTGGAACGTCAGATGTGTCAGCGACTGGCCTACCAAGACCGTGCCGGGAATGGTCCAGAAGAAGGCCAGCGGCTGCTGATACAGCCAGCAGAACAGGATGGTGATGAGGCCGTTGATGAAGAAGACGGCGAAAATCCAGGACGCGATTTCGCCCTCCGAAAGTCCGCCACTGGTGCCGACAGCAAGGATGATAGCCACTGGTGCAGTAACGGCGAAAAGCCAGCCGATGAAGCCGCCCGACGCATATAACGGGCCGAAGTCGGCAAGGACTTTTCCCGGGACCGGCGGCCTCTCGGTCGGTCGTTCGATATGGGTGAACATTTGGGGTCGATACGGGTGGCGGGATTCGGGCGGGAGAATACCAAGGTGAGGGCGAGCCACAAGGCGGGAACGCGGGGTTGTGAACGGCGCCGGTCTTGATGCCGCGCGCAAGGGGCACCATTGTCCCCTGAGTTGAGCTTGTGAGGCGCCGATGCTGCGGCGATTAGCTTTTATTGCCGGTCTGCCACTCCTCGCGGTCGTCCTGACCGGCCAGGTGGACACGAGCCGGCAGATCAATCCGATCCCGTTCTCGCATGCGCCTTGCCGTGTGCTCGATAACCGGCCGTGCACGCCGTATCATTGCAGCATCTTCAACAACGGGCCGTGCATCCCCGAGATTGATTACCCTTACGGACAAAATCTGCAGCTCACCATCCAGACCGTTCCGCCGGACCAGGATGCTGCGAAATACCGCAAGCCGGACCATGATCTCGACAGCATCGGCGATCTCTTCGCAGCGTTGCGCTCCTGCTGGTCGCCGCCGCCGGAAGATGCCGCGCGCGAGGGCATGCAAATGTCGATCCGTTTCAGCTTCAAGCGCAGCGGTGAAATGATCGGCTCGCCGCGCGTCACCTTTGCCACCGCAGGCGTGCCGGCGCACACCAGGACAACGTATCTCAGGGCGATCAATACCTCGCTCGACGGCTGCCTGCCGCTGAAATTCACCAATGGCCTCGGCGGGGCGCTGGCTGGCCGGCCGATCGCGATCCGCTATGTCGATAATCGCCCGCTGGGCAAGACGTCGCAGCAGCAATGAGGCCGTCCCGGGGCGCATTGCACCCGGCCCCCCGAAAATGATAGCCCTTGGCCCGGGGCAAGACGGGCGCAAACGGAGGATGCCGTGGGACTTCTGGTGATGATCGCGGGCCTGGTGGTGTTCTTGGGCGCGCATACGCTCACCACGCAGCGCGACCTCCGCGGGCGATGCATCGCCGCGACCGGCGAGGGCACCTACAAGATCCTCTATTCGCTCGCTTCGGCGGTGGGCCTGGCGCTGATCGTCTGGGGGTTCGCGCGGTATCGCGCAACCGGCTGGATCGACGTCTGGTATCCGCCGGTCGCAATGAAGCACATCGCGGTCGCGCTGATGCTGCCGGCGGTAATCATGGTGGTCGCCTCCTACATTCGCGGCCGCATCTACACGACGCTGAAACACCCGATGCTGTCGGGCATCAAGCTGTGGGCGGCGGCACACCTGCTCGCCAATGGCGATCTCGGCTCCATCATCCTGTTCGGCTCGTTCCTCGGCTGGGCGGTTTTCGACCGCATCTCGCTGAAGCGGCGCAGCGATTCCGGCGGCCCGCCGATTCCGGTCGGCGGGACAACCAACGACCTGATCGCGATTGCGGTCGGCGTCGTCGCCTATCTCGCGCTCGCCTTTGCCTTCCATCCCGCCGTGATCGGCGTTCCCGTTATCGGAGCCTGACATGTCGGTTCAGACTGCAGTCCGGCGCAACACTGCGCCGGACATCCTCGCCCGCAAGGGTGGCGAGCCCATCGTGATGCTGACCTCTTATCACGCCCATACGGCGGCGCTGGTCGACCGGCATTGCGACGTCATCCTGGTCGGCGACTCCCTCGGCAATGTCATGCACGGGTTTGAGACCACGGTGCCGGTGACGCTGGACATGATGATCCTGCAGGGCCGCGCGGTGATGCGCGGCTCGCAGCATGCGCTTGTCGTGGTCGACATGCCCTTCGGCTCCTATGAGGCCTCGAAGGAGCAGGCGTTTCATTCCGCAGTGCGCATCTTGAAGGAGACGCAGTGCGGCGCCGTCAAGCTCGAGGGCGGCGAGCGGATGGCGGAGACCGTGGCGTTCCTCACCCAGCGCGGCATCCCCGTGATGGGCCATATCGGCCTGACGCCGCAGTCGATCAACACGCTCGGCTCGTTCCGTGCCCAGGGCCGCGAGGAGGGTAGCTGGCAGCCGATCGAGGACGATGCGCGGGCGATCTCGGAGGCCGGCGCTTTCTCGATCGTGATCGAGGCCGTCGCCGAGCCACTGGCGCGCAAGATCACGCAGGCGATTACTGCGCCCACCATCGGCATCGGCGCGAGCGCGGCCTGTGACGGCCAGGTGCTGGTGCTGGAGGACATGCTGGGCCTGTCGCCGCGAACGCCGAAATTCGTGCGCCGCTACGGCGATCTCGGACCTGCCATCGAAGCTGCGATCAAGGGCTATGCGGCCGACGTCCGCTCGCGTAGTTTTCCCGGACCCGAGCACGTCTACGGGATGAAAACAAAAACATAAGGGAGCAGCGCCATGGACTGGTCGCAATCTTCCATCCCGCCGATGCGGCTGGAGGCGCGCTTTGGCGACCGAATGGTGCCGGCCTTTGTCGATCGTCCCACCAGCATCTGGGCGATGATCGCGGAAGCCGCGGCGCGCAATCCGGATGGCGATGCCATCGTCTGTGGCGACAAGCGCCTGAGCTGGCGCGAGCTGGTGACGCAATCCGCCGATATCGCCGCCGGCCTTGTAAAACTTGGCCTCGTGCCGGGCGACCGCGTCGCGGTGCTGCTCGGCAACCGCATCGAATTCGTGCTGACGATGTTTGCGGCGGCCCATGCCGGCCTCGTCACGGTGCTGCTCAGCGTCCGCCAGCAGAAGCCGGAGATCGCCTACGTCCTGACCGATTGCGGCGCCAAGCTATTGGTGCATGAGGCCGCACTGGCTGATCGTCTGCCTGACGCACGCGATGTGCAGGAGCTGAAGCATCGCATCGCCGTCGATGATTATGCGGCTCGCTCGCAATTTGCTGCGCTGCGCGGCAACGCGACCGTACCCGATCCGGCAACGGTCGGCGAAGAGGACACCGCGATGATCCTCTATACGTCAGGCACGACAGGAAAACCGAAAGGCGCGATGCTGGCGCATTGCACCATCATCCATTCCTCAATGGTGTTCGTGTCCTGCCTCAAGCTGACGGAAAAAGACCGCTCCATCGCCGCCGTGCCGCTCGGCCACGTCACAGGCGTCGTCGCCAACGTCACCACCATGGCGCGCTGCGCCGGCGCGCTCATCATCATGCCGGAGTTCAAGGCGGCGGAATATCTCAAGCTCGCTGCACGCGAGCGCGTCACCTACACCGTGATGGTGCCGGCGATGTACAATCTCTGCCTGCTGCAACCGGATTTCGACAGCTACGATCTGTCGAGCTGGCGCATCGGCGGTTTCGGCGGTGCGCCGATGCCGATCGCCACCATCGAGAAGCTGGCGGCGAAGATTCCGGGATTGCAACTCGCCAATTGCTATGGCGCGACCGAGACGACCTCGCCCTCGACCATGATGCCCGCCCAGTTCGTCGCCAGCCACATCGACAGCGTCGGTCTGCCATGCCCGGGCGCGACCATCATCGTGGTCGACGCCGAGGGCAGGGAACTGCCGCGCGGCGAGATCGGCGAAATCTGGATTCACGGCGGCTCCGTCATCAAGGGGTACTGGAACAATCCGAAGGCGACGGCGGAAAGTTTCACCGGCGGCTTCTGGCATTCCGGCGACCTCGGCTCTGTTGATGCCGACAATTTCGTCCGCGTGTTCGACCGGCAAAAGGACATGATCAACCGCGGCGGCCTGAAGATCTATTCCGCCGAGGTCGAGTCGGTGCTGGCGGGCCATCCTGCCGTGATCGAAAGCGCGATCATCGCCAAACCCTGCCCGGTGCTGGGCGAGCGTGTGCACGCGGTCGTGGTCGTCAGAAATGACGTCGAGCGCAAGACGCTGCAGGCCTGGTGCGCCGAGCGGCTCTCCGACTACAAGGTGCCGGAGACGATGGACCTGTGGACCGACCCGTTGCCGCGCAACGCCAATGGCAAGATCATCAAACGGCAGCTCCGCGAGAGTCTCGCGACCGCGTCCTCTGCTGCGGCAAGCTAAAGCTTCGGCGCGCTGCCCTTCGGCGCATCGCCATTTCCTGTCGCGCCGGCTTCCGCGTCGATGGCGGCGGCGCTGATCACGCGCTTGACGTCGAGCAGGATGAACTGCGCGATGCTGACGCGATCGGTCTGCGCCCCCGGCGTGAACTGCACGCTGACGACGCCGTCGCAATTGGCGCCCTTGGCGTCTTCGAGCAGCGCCGCCAGCGACTTCTCCTTGGCCGCGATCGAGCGCTTCACCACGGCAACGCAACTGCCGCGGCCCCGGCCGCTCTCGGCATTCAGCTTCAGTGCCATCCGCGGCTCGAGCGGCTTGTCGATTGCTTCCAGCGCCAGCGCCGGCTTGTTGAACTTGCCGCCGACCGACACGATCGCGTTGCCGCGATAGACGTAATAGAGGTGCTGGTCGCCGACGATGGTGGGCGTGCCATATTTGTCCATCACCTGCTTGATCATGTCGGCTTTCGCCGGCTGCTCGGCCTCCGCAAAATTGAGCGTGCGCGAGACGAAGAAGACGCGGTTCTCGCTGGCCGGGGAGGAAAAGCCCGCAACGAGCGTCTCGCCGCTTTGCTTCGCACCCAGCGGCGCGCTGAAATTCAGCGTGGCGATGTAATTCGCCGTGCCGAACTTCGCCTGTCCGATGTCGGTCTTGCTGTCGCTGCGTCCCTTGAAGGCGGCTTCGAACGCGGATCGCGCGGCGTCGGCCGTCGTATCGGCTGAAATGCCGATGATGTCGGGGCGAAGTTTTCCGGCAAACGCGCTGTCCGGCGTCTTCGGCTTGACCTCGGCGGCGAGGGAAGGGGCGGGCTGCAGGGCCACGCCGGATGCGAAAGCGAGGGCCGCGAAAACAAGCGAGGCGCGCAACAGCATGAATCACCTGCAAACCAAAAATGGACGGACGGGACTACGCCAAATCCTGAACCAGAATGTCAACGTTAGCGGGCGATTCGCCGCGGGCCTTTCCGGCGGGCTTCCCCCATTAACGCTTTGAACCGCCTCGCTTTGCCTTGCCACGGCCATATCGTTAGGGTAACGCCGCGCCAAGGTGGGGGCTAGGCGCTTGGCGCTGCCCCCTTGGCCAGTTTCTCATCGGCGGTGGGATAGCCCTAAGTGTCTGAATTATTTGATGAAGTAGACGAGGAAGTACGTCGGGAACAGCTCAAAAAGCTGTGGGACAAGTACTCGATCTATGTGGTGGCTCTGGCGGTGCTGCTCGTCGCCGGCGTCGGCGGCTGGCGCGGCTATCAGTACCTGGAAGCCAAGAAGGCGGCCGAGGCTGGCGCAGCATTCGACCGCGCCGCCGAGCTTTCCGACCAGAACAAGCACGCCGAGGCGGAGGCTGCTTTTGCCGACCTCGCAGCGAAGGCGCCGTATGGCTATCGCGTCCTGGCGCGGCTGCGCACGGCGGCCGAGATTGCCGCGCGCGACAAGGCGGCGGCAGCCAAGATGTTCGACGATATTTCCGCCGATTCCTCCGTGCCGGTGTCCGAGCGGGATCTGGCGCGCATCCGTGCGGCGCAGCTGCTGCTGGAGACCACGACCTATCCCAACATGTTGCAGCGGCTCGAGCCGGCAACCGGCAAGGACGGCGCGTTCCGTCACAGCGCGCGTGAGTTGCTTGCGCTGTCGGCCTGGCGCGCCAACGATGCCGCCGCGACGCGGCAGTGGCTCGACCTGATTGCCAATGACGGCGACACGCCTCCGGGCCTGCGCTCGCGCGCCGAAGCGCTGCAGGCCCTGCTGCCGCCGGTAGCCAAGAGCTGACGGGTTTCCCATGCGCGGATCGCAACGCCTCATCGCCATGTCCGTCCTGATCGCCCTTTCCGGGGCGCTGGGTGGCTGCAGCGGTGGCCTCGCCAATTTCGATCCGTCCGACATGCTCGACTGGCTCGACACCAAGAAGAAGCTGCCGGGCGAGCGCAAGGCCGTTTTCCCCGAGGGCGTGCCCGGGCTCGAGCAGGGCGTGCCGAAGGATCTCTACAAGGGCTCGCGCCAGGAGCAGATCGACCAGCAGAGGGCCGCAGCAGCCGCTGCGCCTGCGGCCGCACCGGCCGCCGCGCCAGCATCGACGGGGCCGCTTGAACCGCCGCCGGGCTCGAAGGCTGCGATTGCGAAGGCAAAGGCCAAGCAGAAGCAGGCCGCAGCGCCTGCGGCACAGCCCGATGCCGCCGCTGATCCGGATGCCGCCGCGCCTGCCGAGGAAGAAGGCAATGTCGCCGCCGCGCCCCCGGCGCCGAAGCCGGCCAAGATCGTTCGCCGCCGCACCACCGCGCCGCCGCCCGATCCGGCGCCGCAGCAGCAAGCCCAACCGGCGCAAGCCCAGCAGAATTCCGCGTTCCCCGCGCCGATGCCGAGCGGCAGTTTCTCGCGCTAGTCTTTTCCGTTGCACTGACAGGCGCGGCAGAACCGCCGCTTGAAATCATCCATGTTCACGATCGCCATCATCGGCCGGCCCAATGTCGGCAAGTCGACGCTGTTCAACCGCCTGGTGGGACAGAAGCTTGCGCTTGTCGACGATCTGCCCGGCGTCACCCGCGATCGCCGCGAGGGCGAAGCGAAGCTTTACGACCTCGCCTTCACCATCATCGATACCGCGGGGCTCGATGAAGGCGCCAAGGGCTCGCTGACAGCGCGGATGCAGGAGCAGACGGAAGCTGCGATCGCGCAGGCCGACGCGCTGATGTTCGTAATCGATGCCCGCGTGGGGCTGACGCCCAACGACCGCGCCTTCGCCGATTTCGCGCGCCGTGCCAACAAGCCGGTGGTGCTGATCGCCAACAAGGCCGAGGGCAAGCATGGCGAGATCGGCGCGATGGAGTCCTATGCGCTCGGCCTCGGCGATCCCGTGCAGATTTCCGCCGAGCACGGCGAGGGCATGAGCGATCTCTACGACGCGTTGCGCGTGCTGATGCCGGAGCCGCAGGAGGAAACCGAAGAGACCGACGACGAGGACATTTCGGAGGAAGAGGCGGCCACGCGCCCGATCCGCGTCGCCATCGTCGGCCGGCCCAATGCCGGCAAGTCCACGCTGATCAATCAGCTGCTCGGCGAGGAGCGGCTGCTGACCAGTCCCGAAGCCGGCACCACCCGCGATTCTATCGCCGTCGAGATCGAATGGCAGGGCCGGCAGTTCCGCGTGTTCGACACCGCGGGGCTGCGCCGCCGCTCGCGGATCGAGGAGAAGCTGGAGAAGCTTTCGGTCGCGGACGCGCTACGCGCGGTGCGCTTTGCCGAAGTCGTCGTGCTGATGATGGATACGCAGAACAAGTTCGAGGAACAGGATCTGCGCATTGCCGACCTGATCGAGCGCGAGGGCCGCGCGATCGTGCTGGCGGTGAACAAGTGGGACCTGGTCGAGCGCAAGCCTAACCTGATCTCCGCGCTGCGCACCGATGCCGACCACTGGCTGCCGCAGGTCAAGGGCGCGCCCATCGTCGCGGTGTCAGGATTGACGGGCGAGGGCATCGACCGCCTGATGACGGCGATCCAGCAGGCTTACGCGGTCTGGAACCGGCGCGTTCCGACGGCGGCGCTCAATCGCTGGTTCGAGCATGCGGTCTCGGCCAATCCGCCGCCGGCGGTGTCGGGCCGCAGGCTCAAGCTCAACTACATCACGCAGAACAAGGCGCGCCCGCCGAGCTTCGTGCTGTTCTGTTCGCGTGCCGACGCCGTGCCGCAGTCCTATCTGCGCTATCTCGTCAACTCACTGCGCGAGGCTTTCGAGCTGCCGGGCACCCCGATCCGCATCACCTTGCGCGAGAAGGCCAATCCATTCGCGTACAAGCGCAAGCGGCCGTCATGAGCGAGCAGGCGCCCGCAAGCCCGGCTGCGGCCGCGCCGCGCGGTGCAGCGGTCGTCTTCATCTTCGTCACCATCCTGCTCGACATGCTGGCGCTTGGTGTGATCATTCCGATCCTGCCCAAGCTGATCGAGAGTTTTGTCGACAACGATACCGCCAATGCCGCGCGTATCTTCGGCCTGTTCGGCACGGCCTGGGCGGTGATGCAGTTCTTGTTCTCGCCCATCCTCGGCGCGCTGTCCGATCGCTTCGGGCGGCGGCCGGTGGTGCTGCTGTCGAACTTCGGCCTTGCGCTCGACTATGTGCTGATGGCGCTGGCGCCGACGCTGACTTGGCTGTTTATCGGTCGGCTGATCTCCGGCATCACCTCGGCTAGCGTTTCCACCGCCTTTGCCTATATCGCCGACGTCACTGCGCCGGAGAAGCGCGCCGCTGCGTTCGGCAAGATCGGGGTTGCCTTCGGCGCCGGCTTCATTCTGGGGCCGGCGCTGGGCGGCCTGCTCGGCGATGTCGATCCGCGGCTGCCGTTCTGGGCGGCCGCGGATCGACATCGCCGAGCAGGCCGCCC
>JAKFVP010000305.1 GCA_021732175.1 Bradyrhizobium sp. | reverse complement strand
GTCTATTACAACAACCTCAGGCCTCATCAGGCCCTCGCAGGACAAACCCCGAAGGCCTTCGCCGCCACCAAGACCACCGCGATCCAATCAGCGAATTAGTGAACATCGACAGCAATGACGGTTGAAGAGATTACGTCGCCACCCGCGGCGGATTCTTTCCCAGCGCCGTCGCCATCGCCGAAATCAGCGGCCGCATGAAGAACGATTCGTCGGCGGGGTAGATGTCGGTCCGCAGGCCGTGCGACTTCAATTCGTCCGATACCGCAGGCCCCACCGACGCGATCGGCGTTTGCGCCAGCCCCTCGCGCAGCTTCTCCTCCCAGCCATGCTTCTTGGCGGTGTCGAGCAGGCGGCGGATCTGGCCGAGATTGGTCAGCGCGATCGCATCGATGCGCCCGCGCGCCATCTCGTCGATGGCAGTGACGATGTTGGCGTCGGCCGCCTTGGCGTCATAGACATAGGGCAGCACGGTATCGACCTCGGCGCCCCGTGCCTTGATGGCGCCGATCAGCGCGCCGTGGTCCTTGTCGGGGTAAAGCTGCAGGCCGACGCGCCGGCCTTTGAGATCGAGCCGCGAAAGCATCTCGGCAACGCCTTCCGAGGTCGGCTTCTCCGTCGTGGTCTGCGCCTCGAGGCCGATCTCGCGCAGTGCCTTGCCGGGCTTCGGGCCGCGCGTGAACTTTCGCATCTTGCCGAGCGCAGCGACGAATTCCGGTTCGACGCCGATGCGGCGGACCACCTTCATCAGGCGGCGCAGGCCTTCGCCCGTCATGAACACCATGTCGTCATGCGGCTTTGCAATGGCGCGCCTGATCCAGGCTTCGATCGGCGCTGGGTCGGGCGCATCGTTGATGGCGAACATCGGGCATTGCAGGACATCGGCGCCTTGCTCGGAGAGCAGGCGGGAGAACTGCGCTTCCTCGCGGGTTTCGAGGATGAGGACACGATAGCCATTGAGCCTGTCAGCCATGATTGCGCTCTAACCGGGTGTGCAAGGTTTTGTTCATTTTGGTCCCCGCGGCGGGATTGGCGCAAGGGTGTCGGCGGTGATAGAGCAGGGCGCAAATTTCACAAGTTGCTGCACAAGTCTTGATCACAATGCCCAATAGCCAGCTCGTCCTGACCCTGTCCTGCCCCGATCGTCCCGGAATCGTCTCGGCGGTCTCGACCTTCCTTGCCCAGAATGGCCAGAACATCCTCGATGCCCAGCAATTCGACGATGTCGAGACCCGCAAATTCTTCATGCGGGTGGTGTTCACCGCGGCCGACCTCGCGGTCGAACTGTCGGCGCTGCAGACCGGCTTTGCCGCGATCGCGCAGCGCTTCGCCATGGAATGGCAGATGCGCGACCGCGCCGCCAAACGCCGGGTGATGCTGCTCGCCTCCAAATTCGACCATTGCCTGGTCGATATTCTCTATCGCTGGCGCACCGGTGAGCTCGACATGGTGCCAACCGCCGTCGTCTCCAACCATCCGCGCGAGACCTATGCCGGCATCGATTTCGGCGACATTCCATTCCACTATCTCCCGGCCACCAAAGAGACGAAGCCGCAGCAGGAGGCGGCGATCTGGAAGCTGGTCGAGGGCAGCAAGACCGATCTCGTCGTGCTGGCGCGCTACATGCAGATTCTTTCTGATGACCTCTCGGCAAAACTCTCCGGCCGCTGCATCAACATCCATCACTCTTTCCTGCCGGGCTTCAAGGGCGCGCGGCCCTATCACCAGGCGCATGAGCGCGGGGTCAAGCTGATCGGTGCCACCGCGCATTACGTGACGCGCGATCTCGACGAGGGACCGATCATCGAGCAGGACGTCGAGCGCGTCAGCCATCGTGACGCGCCCGATGACCTCGTGCGCAAGGGCCGCGACATCGAGCGCCGCGTGCTGGCGCGCGCGCTGCGCCATCACCTCGAGGACCGCGTCATCCTCAACGGCCGCAAGACCGTGGTGTTCATGGATTGAGGCGGTTCAGCAGCCCGTGCCGTCGAATTTCGGATTGAAGCCGCGCGGACGCCAGCCGATCTCCTGGATCGCGGGCGTGGCATCGAAGGTCATGTCCTTCATCATCCGGATGCCCATGGCGACATTGGCGCTGGGATATAGCGGGTTGATCGCCGCAAAAGCGATGCGCCACAGCCACGGCGGCACCGACACAAAACGCCGCGGCAGGCCCATCCCGTCGAACACGCGCCCGATCATTTCCCGATAGGTCAGGGTTTCCGGGCCCGGCAGCGAATAGAACTTGTTGATCGCCGCCTCCGTGCTTGCAGCGCTGATGGCGGCGATCGCAAGGTCCTCGGCATGCACGGGCTGGCGCAGGCCGGTTCCGCCGCCGACCAGCGGCATGAAGCCGAACTTGCGGATCAGCCGCGACAGCGGCGTGATGTTGGTGTCGCGCCCCTCGGCATATATCAGCGTCGGCCGCAGGATGGTCCAGCCGATGCCGTGCTGCTCGCAGATGTCGGCGATGCTGCGCTCCGCCGTTGCCAGCCGCTGGATCATGGCGCGCTCGGAGGCAACTTCGGTGTCCTGCTTGGTGATCACGCTGGTGGAGCTGAACGCCACCAGCCGCTTCAGTCCTGGATGGATCAGTTGGGGCAGGGCCTCCGCCAGCAGGATGGCGTCCGCCGTGCAATACAATGTCGCGAAGGGCGGAAATTTCAGCGCGCCGGCATGATGCAGGTCGCCGCGATACCAGTCGACAACAGGGTCGTTTCGTGCGGCGCGAGACAGCGCAAGCGTATGCTGGCCGACTTTTACCAGATGCTCGACAATGTATCCGCCGACGAGACCGCTGCCGCCTATCACGAGGCTGGTGGCCGTTTGAGTTGCTCCTGACACCGTACCAGTTCGTCCCCAGGCTCTTGCTCGTTCTTTCAATGCATTGGTGCCGGTATTCCAGCGTAGAATTCATGCAATTAACTGATCCGGGATGCGACCGATAGCAGCATTCGCCGATTACTAACGGCTTTGGCCCTGTGCCTGTCCCGCCTGGGCTTCGTCGCCCTTTGGCGGGTCGTCGCGTTCAGAAGCCGGCAGCAATCGCTTTCGTTCCCGCTCTTTCATGTATTCGTCATACTTCGCCGTGCCCGACCGCGGCGGCGCATCGGCGGGCATGCCGCCGGCCCAGGCCGGAATGGCGTCGCTGACGCCGGCCGCCAGCCGCTCGTTGATGGTTCCGCAGCCGGCCAAGCTGCACGCCTGCATCGCGACCAGTACCAATATGGTGAGTTGGCGGACGCTCGGTAGCATGATCTTGAATCAACAACCTTCCGTAGCGGAATCGGATGGCCGTGGATAGACCATCCGACCGCGGCCGAAGCAGGATACGGCAAAGTTGCTCGCCAGGTTTTGATGGCAGGCCCGAAATGACGGCCCATTTTGGGACGGAAATCCCAGGCGGCGGGGAATCCCGCGGCCCGGTTTCTCGTCTGGCAGATCGGTGAGACCTAGAAGGGCAGGCCCACGTAATTCTCGGCGACCAGGCGCTGCGCCGTTTCGGAGGAGAACAAATAGGACATCTCCGTTTCCTGCAGCCGCTCGTCGTAGGAGAGGCGGTCCGGGAACCGGTGCAGCAGCATGGTCATCCACCAGGAAAAGCGCTGTGCCTTCCACACCCGCGCCAGCGCCTTCTGCGAATAGCCGTCGAGGCCGGAATCATCGCCCTTGCGGTAGTGATCGATCAGCGCGTGATAGAGGTAGTAGATGTCGGAGGCGGCGCTGTTCAGCCCGCGCGCGCCGGTCGGCGGCACGATGTGCGCGGCATCGCCGGCCAGGAACAGGCGGCCGTAGCGCATCGGCTCGGCGACAAAGCTGCGCAGCGGCGCAATGCTCTTCTCGATCGACGGCCCTGTGATCAGCTGCGCCGCCACCTGCTCCGGAAGCCGCCGCTTGAGTTCGGCCCAGAACGCGTCGTCCGACCAGTCCTCGGGTTTATCTGACAGCGGCACCTGGATGTAGTAGCGGCTCAGCACCTGCGAACGCAGCGAGCACAGCGCAAATCCGCGCTCGTGCTTCACATAGATCAGCTCCGGCGAGACCGGCTTGGTGCGCGAGAGGATTCCGAGCCAGCCGAACGGATAGATCTTTTCATGCTCGCGCAGCACGTCCGTCGGGATCGACTTGCGGCTGACGCCATGAAAACCGTCGGCGCCGATGACGAACTCGCAATCGACCCGGACGGTCTTGTCGCCGACGCGATAGGTCACGTAGGGCGCATCGGAGGCGATGTCGTGCGGGGTGACGTCTTCGGCATTGTGCACCACGTTGCCGCCCAGTTTGTCGCGCGCTTCGTAAAGATCGCGCGTCAGCTCGGTCTGTCCGTAGACGATCACCGAATTGCCGCCGGAATGTTTGTGCAGGTCGACATAGTCGAGGCGGCTGTCATGTGCGATGTGGAAGCCGTGGTGGATCTCGCCTTCGCGGTCCATGCGCTCGCCGCACTGCGCTTCGCGCATCAGCTTGGCAAAGCCGTGCTCGATCACGCCGGCGCGGATGCGGGAGAGCACGTGCTCCCGGCTGTATTTTTCCAGCAGGATGGTGTCGATGCCCTGCAGATGCAGGAGCTGAGACAGCAACAGCCCCGACGGCCCGCCGCCGATGATGCAGACCTGTACTTTCATCCCCGTCGTCCTCCTCACAGGGGGCGGACCATGCCCGGTCTGCGACCATAAGCGGATGGAGGGATCGGCCTTTGTCTTGTACAATTCGAACATGAAGCCGTCGCGATCGAATTCGGCAATCCAGGTCTACAATCTGTTCGGCGAGTCCAGCGACCTGCCGGACGTCGTGCATTGCGAGACCATCGCGGCGCGCTCCGTCCTGCATGACTGGAAGCTCGCGGTGCATCGTCACGCCCGGCTGCACCAGGTGCTCCTGATCGAGCAGGGCGGCGGCGAGGCGACGCTGGACGGCCACATCCACGCGCTGCGGCCGATGCATGCGGTCAATGTGCCGGTTGGCGACGTGCACGGATTCGACTTTACGCCGGGCACGCAGGGCTGGGTCGTCACCATTGCCGCGGAGATTCTCGACGAGACGCTGCTGGCGCAGGAGGGGCTGCGCAGCGTGCTGTCGCAGTGCACTGTCGTGCGCGGCACGCCGCAGATGCGCGCCACCATGAAGCAGATCTTTGCCGAGTTCGCCGGCCGCAGCTTTGCCAGGGCCCATGTGCTGCGGGCGCTGTCGGCCGGCCTGATCGGGCTCGTCGCCCGCGAGCTTGCGCGCGGCAAGCACGACGGCAGCGCGGCCGATTCCGAACTGTTCCGCCGGTTCGAGGCGCTGCTCGAGCAGCACCACCTCGAGCGCTGGAGCGTTTCCGACTATGCCGGGGCATTGTCGATCACGCCGACGCATCTCAACCGCCTGACGCGCGCGGCGACCGGCGACACCGCCTCGCATCTCATCCTCAACCGCATGGTCCGCGAGGCCCGGCGCAACCTCGTCTATACCAACCTGCCGGTCTCAACGATCGCCTACACGTTGGGCTTCGACGACCCCGCTTATTTCAGCCGGGTCTATGCCGCCGCGACCGGCCTGTCGCCACGGGCGTTCCGGGAGAAGTTGCACGGCGGGGAGGAGTAACGGGGCAAGGCGACGCGGGTGAAGCAAGCCATTGCTTTTTCAGTCATTCTTCCCGATCCGCGGCGGTCTTTTCCAGTTGACGGGTCTGGGCTATTTGTACAATGGTACAAATGTCATGGTTGGTAGTAAAAAAGACCAAGAGCCGCGTCAGGCGGTCCCACGAAGTCATTGAGAGGAGGGAGAGAAGTGCCCACAACGAAATTGTCCCGCCGCGCCGCAACGGCCGCCGCGCTCAGTCTGGCTGCGCTCATCGCCGCGCCGGCCCATGCCCAGGAGACCTTCAAGATCGGTCTCATCCTGCCGATGACCGGCGGTCAGGCGTCGACCGGCAAGCAGATCGACAACGCCGTCAAGCTCTACATGCAGCAGAAGGGCGACACCGTCGCCGGCAAGAAGATCGAAATCATCCTCAAGGATGACGGCGCGGTCCCTGACAACACCAAGCGCATCGCGCAGGAGCTGATCGTCAACGACAAGGTCAATGTCATTGCCGGCTTCGGCGTGACGCCGGCGGCGCTGGCTGCCGCGCCGCTCGCGACGCAAGGCAAGGTCCCCGAAATCGTGATGGCCGCGGGCACTTCGATCATCACCGAGCGCTCGCCCTATATCGTGCGCACCAGCTTCACGCTGGCGCAGTCGTCCACCATCATCGCCGACTGGGCTGCCAAGAACGGCATCAAGAAGGTGGCGACGCTGACTTCCGATTTCGCGCCGGGCAATGACGCGCTGAACTTCTTCAAGCAGAACTTCACCGCCGGCGGCGGCGAGGTGGTCGAGGAAGTCAAAGTGCCACTGCAAAATCCGGACTTCGCGCCGTTCCTGCAGCGCATGAAGGATTCCAAGCCGGATGCGATGTTCGTGTTCGTGCCAGCAGGCCAGGGCGGCACCTTCATGAAGCAATTTGCCGAACGCGGGCTCGACAAGACCGGCATCAAGGTGATCGGCCCCGGCGACGTCATGGACGACGACCTGCTCAACGGCATGGGTGATGCGGCGCTCGGTGCCGTGACGGCGCATATGTATTCCGCTGCGCATCCGTCCGCGATGAACAAGGAGTTCGTCGCCGCCTACAAAAAGGCGTTTGGCAGCCGTCCGGGCTTCATGGCGGTGGGCGGCTATGACGGCATCCACCTGATCTACGAGGCGCTGAAGAAGACCGGCGGCAAGACCGACGGCGATGCGCTGGTCGAGGCGATGAAGGGCATGAAGTGGGAAAGCCCGCGCGGGCCGATCTCGATCGACCCGGAGACGCGCGACATCGTGCAGAACATCTACATCCGCAAGGTCGAGAAGGTCGACGGCGAGCTCTACAATGTGGAGTTTGCCACCTTCGAGGCCGTAAAGGATTCCGGCAAGACCAAGAAGTGACGCGCGAAAGCGCGTCATCCCGGGGCGCGCCTTAGCGCGAACCCGGGATCCCGAAGTTGTTGAAGCAGGATTCCGGGTTCAGCGCTCGCGCGCTGCCCCGGAATGACGCGTCCCAGGTTGCCAAGCTCGTCCCATGACCACCGTATTCACCATCCTGTTCGACGGCGTTGCTTACGGCATGCTGCTGTTCGTGCTCGCCTGCGGGCTCGCGGTCACGCTGGGGCTGATGAACTTCGTCAACCTCGCGCACGGCGCTTTCGCCATGACCGGCGGTTATATTTGCGCGGTGCTGGTCAACAATCAGGGCTGGCCGTTCTTTGCGGCGCTGCCGCTGGCATTCGTCACCAGCGCGGCGATTGGTGCTGCGCTGGAGCGCACGCTCTACCAGCACCTTTATGCGCGCAGCCACCTCGACCAGGTGCTGTTCACCATCGGTCTGACCTTCATGTCGGTGGCGGCGGTCGACTACATCATGGGCTCGTCGCGCATCTTCATCAAATTGCCGTCGGCGCTGGAAGGGCAGTTCGACCTGTTCGGCGTCGGCATCGGCCGTTACCGGCTGATGATCGTCGTGATCTGCGGCCTCCTGACGCTCGCGCTGCAACTGATCCTGTCGCGCACGCGCTTCGGCAGCCGGCTGCGCGCCGCGGTCGACGATCCCCGTGCCGCGATCGGGCTCGGCATCAACGTGCCGCAAGTGTTCGCCTTCACCTTTGCCTTCGGTTGCGGCCTTGCCGGACTCGGCGGCGCGCTGAGCGCCGAGATCCTCGGCCTCGATCCGTATTTCCCGCTGAAATTCATGATCTACTTCCTGATCGTGGTGACGGTCGGCGGCTCCTCCAGCATCACCGGGCCGTTCCTTGCTTCGCTGTTGCTCGGCATCGGCGACGTCGCCGCGAAATATTACGTGCCCAAGATGGGGCCGTTCGTGATCTACACCATCATGATCGTGATCCTGATCTGGCGGCCTAACGGCCTGTTCGGCCGCACGGCCGCGCGGTGATGCCATGAGCGCAGCGAACGACGTCTCCACGTCGGCAAAGGCGAGCAGCCGCTGGCGCGTCAGCGAGGTCCTGTTCTGGATCGTGGTGCTGGCCTGTCCCTTCCTGTTTCCGTCGCGCTATCTGATCATGACGGATATCCTGCGGCTGGCGCTGTTCACGCTGTCGCTCGACCTGATCCTCGGCTATGCCGGCATCGTCTCGCTCGGCCATGCCGCCTTCTTCGGCGTTGGCGCCTATTCGGCAGGACTTCTTGCCCTTCATGGCATCATCAACGAGCCGGTGCTGGCACTGATCGTTGCTGGGCTCGCCGCCATGGTGCTCGGCTTCTTCACCAGCTTCCTCGTCATCCGAGGCGTCGATCTCACGCGGTTGATGGTGACGCTCGGCATTGCGCTGTTGATGGAAGCCCTCGGCGAGCGCTTCTCCAACATCACCGGCGGCACCGATGGATTGCAGGGCATCGAGATGCAGCCGATCCTCGGCATGTTCGCCTTCGACATGTTCGGCAAGACCGGCTTCTGGTACTGCCTGATCGTGCTGTTCCTGTTGTTCCTGCTGGCGCGGCGCATCGTGCATTCGCCGTTCGGCCTGTCGCTGCGCGCCATCAGAAACAATCCGCTGCGCGCCAGCGCGATCGGCATTCCCGTCAACCGCCGGCTGATCGCGATCTACACGCTCGCCGCCTTCTATGCCGGCATTGCCGGCGCGCTGTTCACCCAGACCACGCAACTCGCATCGCTCGACGTGTTCTCGTTCGAGCGCTCCGCCGATTTGATGCTGGTGCTCGTCATCGGCGGCACCGGCTATCTCTATGGCGGGCTGATCGGCGCAGTCGTGTTCAAGATGCTGCAGGAGCTGTTCCAGGCGATCACGCCGCAATACTGGCTCTTCTGGATCGGGCTCGTGCTGGTGATCATGGTGATGGTCGGGCGCGCGCGCATCCACCGCTGGGTGCTGTGGTTGCCCAATCTGGTGATCCGGCAGATCGCCGGCCGCAAGGCGACCGTGGTGGTGCCGGAGGCGGATGCATCATGACCGTGACGCTGGAGACCAGGGATCTGCAAAAGTCGTTCGGCGGCCTCAAGGTCACGCGCGATTTGTCGCTGAAAGTGGAGCAGGGCGCCCGCCATGCGCTGATCGGTCCGAACGGCGCCGGCAAGACCACCGTGATCAATCTGCTGACCGGCGTATTGCAGGCGGATTCCGGCCGTATCCTGCTCGAAGGCCAGGACATCACGGACCTTGCCGTGCACAAGCGCGTGCTGCGCGGGCTGTCGCGCACCTTCCAGATCAACCAGCTCTATGCCGATTTGACGCCGCTGGAGACGGTTGGCCTCGCAGTGTCCGAACGGCTCGGCCGCGGCGGCGACTGGTGGCGGCGAATGGGCACGCGCAGCGACGTCAATGACGAGATCGCCGATATCCTGACGCGCTTCCATCTGTTCGACGTCATGAACGAGCTGACCGCGACCTTGCCCTACGGCAAGCAGCGCCTGCTGGAGATTGCGGTTGCGATTGCGGCAAAGCCGCGCGTGCTGCTGCTGGACGAGCCGGCCGCGGGCGTGCCCGAGAGCGAGCGCCACGACATCCTCGCCGCCGTCTCCGCGTTGCCGCGTGATGTCACGGTGCTCCTGATCGAGCACGACATGGACCTGGTGTTCTCCTTTGCCGATCGCATCTCGGTGCTGGTCAACGGCGCCATGCTGGTGGAAGGGCCGCCCGAGGCGGTGGCCAGGGATCCGCAGGTGAAGGCGGTTTATCTTGGCGAGGGCGCCGATGCCTGAGCTCCTCACCATCGAGAATCTGCGCGCCGGCTATGGCGAGGCGGTGGTGCTGCCGGGCATGAGCCTCAGCCTGCCGGAGAGCCAGGTGCTGGCGCTTTTGGGGCGCAACGGCACCGGCAAGACCACGCTGATCAACTCCATTGTCGGCATCACCCGCTGTTTCGGCGGCCGCATGGCGCTGGGCGGGACTGACATTACGGCGCTGCGGCCCGACCAGCGGGCGCGCGCCGGCATCGGCTGGGTGCCGCAGGAGCGCAATATATTCCGCTCGCTCACCGTCGAGGAAAACATGACGGCGGTGGCGCAGCCCGGTCCCTGGACGGTGGAGCGGGTCTACGAGATGTTTCCGCGGCTGAAGGAGCGGCGCAACAATTACGGCAACCAGCTTTCCGGCGGCGAGCAGCAGATGCTGGCGATCGGGAGGGCGCTGACCCTCAATCCGAAAGTGCTACTTTTGGATGAGCCGACCGAAGGGCTGGCGCCCATCATCGTCGAGGAATTGCTGCGCGCGTTGGGCAGCATTACCCGTGCCGGGGGTATCTGCTCCGTGATCGTCGAGCAGAATGCACAAAAGATTCTGGGGCTGGCCGACCGCGTTGTGATATTGGAGCGCGGCGCATCGTGGAC
>JAKFVP010000306.1 GCA_021732175.1 Bradyrhizobium sp. | reverse complement strand
AGGTGCGGACCACGCCGTATTCCGTGGCGGTACGGGTATCAACCGTCAGCGCCATACGGGAACGGGCGGCGAAGTAGTCGCGGTAACGGTTCTGCTGACCGATATCGCCCGACCACGCCGGACCGTCATAGATGCCGCCGTTGAACGTGGTGTCGACGCGGACGTAACCGCCCAGCTTGATGCAGGTGTCGGTGCCCGGGATGTAGAAGAATCCCGCGCCGTACAGGGAGCAGATCTTCACGTATTCGACCGCTTTGGCCTTCACGGGAAGATCGGCCGCCTGAGCCCCGCCCATGGCGAGGAGACCCGCCGCTGAGCCGAGGATAAGGCTCTTAACCATCTTCATGTTAACCTCCAAGTGTGTGCTTTGCGTACAAAGCGGATTAGTTCGCCCACAAAAAAACGTTGAAGATCAACGCATCTTTCTGGCCGGTGGGGTTGCGGACCACCGGTGACGAGAGACGGTTAGGGAGCCCCCCTCCGTCGCGACAAACTATATTCATGTGCCATTTGGATAATCAAATTAGTTTACCTACTCAGCTAAGGATTGCAGGAACCCTGTGGCATTTCAGCAACTGACCTCTCCCGCAAGAAAGACGATTCCGCGGGAAATCGGGTCCTTTTGCCGCGTTCTACCGAATTACCTGTGTTGTTTCGGAGAAACATCCGTAATCTGGAGTGGTCACAAAACGGGCAGCGTGTCCATGGATCACTCAGCCAAGAAGAATCAGGACGTCATCAGGCGATTCACTTGGGAGATCGCGTCCATCAGCGTGCACCTGGAAGAACTGCGCCATTTCTGGGCCAGGACGCTCGGTATCAGCGGTCCTCAATGGATGATAATCATGGCGCTCGCGGACCTCGACAAGGGCGAAGGTGTGCCGGTCAACGCGGTGTCGAAACTGCTGCATGTCGACCCCTCTTTCGTCACGACCCAGTCCAAGCTTCTCGAGAAGAAGGGGTTCGTTCGGCGCAAGACCTCCACCGAGGACGCCAGAATCGTCAACATGTCGCTGAGCGACAAGAGCTACAAGCATCTGGCCAACCTGGCTTCGAAGCAGGAAACCCTGAACGAGTTCATCTTCCAGGAATTCAGCGCCGGCGAGATCAACGATCTCACCGCCAAGCTCGCTTCCCTGAAGAAGCGCCTTGAGAAGGCCTGCATGAAGGTTGCCGTCGACTTCTGACGCAAGCTCCTCGATCAGACCTGCCCGGGCTGAACTTCCCGAAGCCTGGATGCAATCCAGTCGAAGATGAATTCATTGGCGAGCGTAGGATTGTCGGCGTGCCCCTGTGCAGAAGCCGTCTCGCCTTGCCGAAAGATCTTCAGGGTGAGGTCACGATCCTCCGCCCTGATCTGATTGGTCAGTTCGACCACGCGCTCGCCTTCGAGCCAGCCTTTTTCACCGACCGTCACTAATACCGGACACTGGATGCTTCGCAGCAGCCGGTTGGTCGCCCAGTTGCGATCGCTGTCGCGCGCGGCGGGCAAGGTACGCTTGCGCAGAAAGGCGCGCTCATGCGCGTCCCAGATTCCCCCGTCGCAGACGGCGGCGGCGAAGCGCCGGTCGAAGACAATTCCGCGGGCGACAAAGGAAGAACTCCAGTTGTCGCCGAGGATCGCGATGCGATCCGCATCGACGTCATGGCGGCTGATCAGATAGTCCACGATGCACTCGATCGTCGACTCCAGCTTGTGGCGCCGCACGATCTCCTCGAACTGCACATCGGTTCCCTCACCGAGCAGATCGACCGCGAGCAGGGCGATGCCGCGCTCGGAGGCATGCCGGGCGACCTTGGACAGGAACTCTTCCTTGCGGTGGCCGGGCTCGCCGATACAGATGACGGCCGGGCTGCGCTTCTCGGCGCTCCGGGGAGGCAGAAAATATCCCTGCAGCGGAAAGCCTTCGAGCCACGGGATCGAGACCACCTCGCCGACCGGCTGCCGGTGCTGCAAATATTGCAATGCGCAGTCGCGCATCGCCACAAGCGCGTTCTGTCGCCAGTCCTCCGAGAGGTCGATCGGGTAAGCAGCCGTCTGGTAATAGTTCATGGCGCGAAGCCAGTTGCGCCGCGCCGTTGCCAGGTGACCGTTCGAGAACGCCGCCGCGGCACGCTCGCGGTTGGCGTCGGCAATGGCGGACCACTCCCGGTACCAGGAACCGTCATCGTCCGGGTCGACCCGGCTCGCCGCGAGCCAGCATTCGGAAACCGTAGACCCACCCTCCTGGGCGCCAGCCAGCATCCGCATGAATTCCGCCGACAGGTCTTCGCGCCCGGGCCAAAAAGTCCAGGCATCGAGGCTGACGTCAGCTTTCATGGCTGGCCTCGCCGGGGCGCGAGAAACCCCGTGAGCAAAGGATGCGGCGACGGCGGCCGGCAAAGAACCAAAAAATGTCATGCACACAAATCAAGTTCGGCAGTCCAGCGAGCGCTTTGACAGATGGCTGTGGCGCGCCCTTTTCCCCTTGGGAGCTACGTTGCTCCGCGGATAGAGACTTAGAAGAGACTTAGAATGTGAGTGTTCGCTCGCCGCAAGTCACATCGCTGTTAGAGGTGTCTGCGGCATTTGCAGTTCCGCAACCCTGATCGCTCATTGTCACGAAACGTTAATGACGCACGGCATCGACTTTAGTCTCTATCGCAAATCGGCATGACGATTTGCCTACGGCGAATGCTCGCTGCCGGAAAGTTAGCGGACTTCTGGAAAAGACGGAGATTTCAAGCTGCACACCGTCATGTTGGCCACGACGTGATGCGCATGCCGGCGCCTGGACCGGATAATGCTACCTGTACTTGGCACCCGGCGCGGGGCGATCGCCGTGCGTTCGCAGCGCCGATGCGCCACCCACGCGGGACGCATAGCAGGGTTGTCAGGATCGATTGAGCAATGAGACTCACCGCAGCTTGTTGAGCAGTTCCACCAGCGCCTCGCGCTCCCTGGCATCGAGCGGCGCGAGCGTCTCGCGGGAGATTGCCAGCGCATTCGGCGCGGCCTTCTCTGCGAGCTGCTGGCCGGCGCGGGTCAGGCTGACCAGCAGCCGCCGGCCATCCACCGGATCCGGCGAGGTCTCGGTCAACCCGCGCGCGGTGAGGCGGTCGATCACACCCTTGATGGTTGCAACATCCATCGCGGTGAGCCGGCCGAGCAGGTTCTGCGAGCACGGCCCGGTCTCCTGCAGCTTGGCCAGCGCCGCCCACTGCGTCGGCGTCAGGTCGATGCCGATGTCGCGGGCAAAGATCGCAGCGTGCCGCTGCGACACCTGGCGCAGGATGAAGCCGATCTGCTCGTCGAGCACGTAAGAAGGCTTCGCCGGCTTGACGCTTCGCTTCGATGTAACGGCCCTGCCCATATCAGTCTCCCGTTACAGCGACAGATGCGCGTCGCGGATATCAGGCCGCGCGTCGAGTTCGGCCATCGTGCCGCCGAAACAGATGCGGCCGCGCTCGATGATGTAGGCGCGATCGGAGATCAGCCGCGCAAAATGCAGATTCTGCTCGGAGACCACGATGCTGACGCCTTCCTTCTTCATCGCCAGGATGGCATCGACCATCTGCTCGACGATCTTCGGCGACAGCCCTTCTGACGGCTCGTCGAGCAGCACCAGCGACGGATTGCCCATCAGCGTGCGCGCGATCGTCAGCATCTGCTGCTCGCCGCCGCTCATCCGCCCGCCCGGCCGTGCGCGCATCTCGCCGAGGTTGGGAAACAGCGTGAACAGCTTTTCGCGGGTCCAGTGCGGCGCGTTCGTTCGCTTCGGCTGGCGGCCGACTTCGAGATTTTCTTCCACCGTCAGGTCGGTGAAGATGCGCCGCTCCTCCGGCACATAGCCGAGCCCGCCGCGCACGATGGCATGGGTCGGCTCGCGCGAGACGTCCCGGCCCTCGAACATGATCTGTCCCGAACGCTGGGCGACAAGCCCGACGATGGAGCGGAAGGTGGTCGACTTGCCCGCGCCGTTGCGGCCGAGCAGCGCTACCACCTCGCCCTCGCCGACCTCGAGCGCGATATCGAACAGGATATGCGCCGGGCCATAGAAACTGTTGAGGTCTGCGACGCGGAGCTTCATGCCGAGGCTCCCTCGCGATGCCGCGCGTCGTAGACCAGCCCTTCGCCGAGATAGACCGCACGCACCTGCGGATTGCCGCGAACCTGCTCCGGCGTGCCTTCCGCAATCAGGCTGCCGCGGTTGAGCACGAGGATGCGGTCGGCGTGCTCGAACACCACGTCCATGTCGTGCTCGGTGAAGAGCACGCCGATCGATTGCTCGCGCGCAATTTTCGCAGTCAGCCGCATCAGCTCAATGCGCTCGCGCGGCGCCATGCCGGCGGTCGGCTCGTCCATCAAAAGCAGTTTCGGCCGGTTGGCGAGCGCCACCGCAAGCTCCAGCCGCTTGAGATCGCCATAGGCGAGCTCGCCGCAGGGCCGCTCGGCATAGCCGTCCATGCCGACGAGATCGAGCAGCCGGCCGGCCTCCTCGCGCGCGAATTGCGGCGCCGAGGACCAGAAATTGAACAGCGCGTTGCCGTAGGACACCAGCGCGACCTGCACATTCTCCCGCACCGTCATGGTCGGGAAGGTCGCGGTGATCTGGAAGGTGCGTCCGACGCCGAGCCGCCAGATCTCGCGCGGCTTGCGGCCGAGCGTGTCCTGCCCGAGCAGCGTGATACGGCCGGAGTCCGGGATGTTCTGGCCGTTGAGCATGTCGAAGCAGGTGCTCTTGCCCGCGCCGTTCGGCCCGATCAGCGCCAGGATCTCGCCGGCCTTCAGCTCGAACGACACACTGCGCACCGCATGCACGCCGCCGTAGGATTTCGACAGACCTTCGACCGACAGCAAGGTAAGCGGCTCGCTCATTCCGCCACCTCCATGCTGGCAACACGTGACTTCGGAGCAGACGAGCGTGCGCGCCAGCGCGCCATGATCGCCTCGAGCGTGCCGACGATGCCCTTCGGGAAGGCAACGACCATCAGCACGATGAAGCCACCGAGCACGAGCTTCGACCAGTCGGTCTGGCTGACCAGCCAGATGTTCGCCGCCTTGAACACGATGGCGCCGATGACGGCTCCCGACACGGTCTCGACACCGCCGAGCAGCACCATGACGAGCGCATCGACCGAAAGCGAAATGCCGAGGCTGTCGGGGAACACGCTGCCCTTGAGATACGCAAACAGCGCGCCACCAATGCCCGCGACCGTGCCGGCGATGACGAACGCGGTCCACTGCATGCGCTTGGCGTTGATGCCGATCGCTTCGCTGCGCAGCGGCGAGTCGCGCGTTGCCCGCAGCGCATAACCGAACGGCGAGAATACGATGAGCCGAAGGACAACCACGCAGAGCGCTGCGATCGCCAGCGACAGCCAGTAGAAGCTTGCCGGCCCCGCCGCCCATTTCTCGGGCCAAACGCCCAGAATGCCGTTGTCGCCGCCGGTCACCGCCACCCATTGGAACGCGATCGACCAGACGATCTGTGCAAAGGCGAGCGTCAGCATCGCAAAGTAGACGCCGGAGAGCTGCACGCAGAAGAAGCCGAACACCGCCGCGCCAAGGCAGCCGAGCAGAGGCCCGAGCAATAGCGAGACGATCATCGGCAGTCCCGCCATCTTGGCGAGGAACGCGACGCCATACGCCCCGAGGCCGAAATAGGCCGCGTGCCCAAACGAGGCGAGCCCGCCGACCGCCATCAGGAAGTGAAGACTCGCCGCGAAGATCACGAAGATCGCGATTTCGGAGCCGACCGTCATCGCATAATTGCCGCCGACAAACGGCAGCGCCGCGGCGGCAATCAGCGCGACAACGGCGCCGATCCGCTCGTTTGACGTGAGCGGCCGCCAGGGATTGACCGTCAGACCCGGCGTGCGCCGCGCCGGCGCCTCCGGCTTGCCGAACAGGCCCCAGGGCCGGACGATCAGCACCACGGCCATGACGAGGAAGACGAGGATGATGGAAATCTTCGGGAAGATCAGGATGCCGAACGCATTGAGCTCGGAAACCAGCACGGCCGCAACAAAGGCGCCGATGATGCTGCCGAGCCCGCCGATCACGACCACGACGAAGACTTCGACAATGATGCGCAGGTCCATCGCATGATGGACGGCGTCGCGCGGAATCTGCAGCGCGCCGCCAAGCGCTGCCAAGAACACGCCGACGGCGAACACGGAGGTGAACAGCCATTTCTGGTTCACCCCGAGCGCCGCCACCATGTCGCGGTCCTGCGTCGCCGCCCGCACCAGGATGCCCCAGCGCGTGCGTTGGAACAGCAGCCACAGGATGCCGAGCACCACCGGGCTGAGCACGATCAGGAACAGGTCGTAGCTCGGGATGTTCTGGCCGAAGAAATCAACCGCGCCCTTGAAGCCGGGCGCGCGGCGGCCGAGCAGATCGTCGGGCCCCCAGATCAGCACCACGAGGTCTTGGACCATCAGCGTGAGGCCGAAGGTTGCGAGCAACTGGAACAGTTCCGGCGAATGATAGATCCGCCGCAGCAGCACCATCTCGACGATCACGCCGACCAGCGCGACGACCAGCGCGGCCGCGACGATGCCGCCCCAGAAGCCGAGCGCGCCGGAGAAGCGCTCGGTCAGCGTGAACGCAACATAGGCGCCCAGCATGTAGAACGCGCCGTGCGCAAAGTTCACGATCCGCGTCACGCCGAAGATGATCGAAAGGCCCGACGCGACCAAGAACAGCGAGGCCGCGCTGGCAAGACCGGTCAGGAACTGGACGACGTAAAAGGCCATTGATGGTCCGACTTGGCGTGTCTTTGGCGCGCGTGGCTCATCCTTCGAGACGGCTTCGCGCCTCCTCAGGATGAGGTTCTGCCTCTTACCTCGCCCCGCTTGCGGGGAGAGGTCGGATTGCATCGAAGATGCAATCCGGGTGAGGGGGTACAGGTCTCTCCACGATCACGGCTCGCGGAGAGAGCCCCTCACCCGTAGCCGATGTGTGCATCGGCGTCATTCTTAAGTACGGCGGCCAACGGCCGCCTATGCCTCTCCTCGTGAAGAACGGGGAGAGGGAGAGATTCAGATCAGTCCTTCGGACGCAGCTTCTCGACTTCGGCATCTGATGGCAGGAAGTCCGCGCCCTTCTTGTAGGCGGTGTCGACCATGATGCCCTTGCCGTCCTTCAGCGCGGTCTTGCCGACGAAAGCGCCGAGCGTCGACTGGTGATCGATCTTGCGGAAGGTGATCTCGCCAAAGGGCGAAGGCATCGAGAGGCCTTCGGCCGCCGCGATCAGTTTCTCCGGATCGGTGGAGTTTGCCTTGGCCAGGATTGCCGCCGCGGCCTTGATGGTCTGATAGCCGACGATCGAGCCGAGCCGCGGATAGTCGTTGTACTTGGCCTGGTACGCCTTGAGGAACTTGTCGTGCTCCGGCGTCTTGATGTCGTACCAGGGATAGCCGGTGACGATCCAACCCTCCGGCGTCTCTTCCTTGAGCGGATCGAGATATTCCGGCTCGCCGGTAAGGAAGCTCACCACCGAGCGGCCCTTGAACAGGCCACGGGTATTGCCTTCGCGCACCAGCTTCACGAGATCGGCGCCGAAGGTGACGTTGAGGATCGCCTCGGGATTGGCCGCGGCAACCGCCTGCACCACCGGGCCCGCGTCGATCTTGCCCTGGGGCGGCCACTGCTCGTCGACCCACTGGATGTCAGGACGCTTCTCCGACATCAGCTTCTTGAACACCGCGACCGCCGACTGGCCGTACTCATAGTTCGGCGCAATGGTCGCCCACTTCTTGGCGGGCAGTTTTGCGGCCTGCTCCACCAGCATCGCCGCCTGCATGTAGTTGGAAGGACGCAGGCGGAAGGTGTAGCGATTGCCCTTCGCCCAGGTAATGGCGTCGGTCAGCGGCTCGGCCGCAAGGAAAAACACCTTCTTCTGGTTGGCAAAGTCGCTGACGGCGAGACCGATGTTGGAGAGGAACGTGCCGGTGAGCATCGCAACGTTCTCGCTCGACACCAGCTCGTTCGCCGCGGTCTGCGCGTCGGCCGGCTTGCCGCCGTCGTCCTTGGAGATGACGACGAGCTTCTTGCCGTTGATGCCGCCGGCGGCGTTGATCTCTTCAACCGCGAGCTGCCATCCCTTGCGATAGGGTTCGGTGAAAGCCGGCAGCAGCGAGTAGCTGTTGATCTCGCCGATCTTGATCTCGCCGCTTTGCGCCATGGCGTTGCCGCTCATGCCGGCAACCACGACTGCAAGTGCTGCGCCTAACAAATGTCTCCGTTGCATCCCTTCACCTCCACTGTGTTGCAATGACCTAGCGTAATCCGTCTTCACCCTTGACCTCCGCGACCGTCAGTCCGCCGACGCGCGGCAGCGGCCGGCCGGAATCGGTGACGGCGACCGCGACCATGATCTCGTTGGCGCGCGGCGCGTCGTTGATCTGCACTTCCATGCCGTCGAAATGGCTGCGCACGAAGGCGGCGTCCTTGTGCCCGAGCGGAATGTCCAGCGTGGTGCCGGGGCCGCTGCGCTTCTTCGACGAGGGGATCAGCGCCGCGCCCTTGGACAGCACCTTGCGCACCGGCGCGCCCATCTTGGGATGCAGGATCGCGGCGGCATGCTCCAGCTCGCCGTTCTCGCCGACCGCCGCTGCCTTGCCGTAGGAATGCGCCTTGGCGCCGTCGATACCGAGCGCCGCCACGGCACGCTTTGACAGCAGCTCTCCGAGTTCTTCGCCGATCGCGATCAGCGGCGAGAGATCTTCGACATAGCGCCCAGCAAATGGATTTTCGATCACGGCAATTGCCGCCGCGCGCCGCGTCGGCGGCGCGATGGTCTTGCCCATCTCGATATGGGTTTCCTCGACCACGGTGACGATCTTTCGGATCACGGCACTCATCTCACATTTTCCCGGTCAGGCATGGATCGCTTGTATCTGGTCTCTGTGAAGCCGGTGCGGCGCGGCGAAGCCAGTTGTGCCGACCAACACGGTCTCGCCAAGGAGGCGCAATGCCGCGCCCTCGATCAGGCCAGCGGCCAGCAAGTGCCGCGCGCAACGGGCGCCGGCTTCCAGCGCCGCCGCGATCTCCGGTTCCGTTAATGCGCCGATGTCGCGGGTGACCAGCCGCTCGCCGAGATCGCTGTCGGGCAGCAACTCGTTGGCGGGCACGCGAAGGATCGCGGGATGCCCGGGCAGATCGACGGCGTTGGCGATGACGGTGGCGGCGGCGTCGGCCTCCGCGGCGGTCCTCGCCAGCACGGTCACGGCGTCGGCAATCCCGAGCGAAAAGCTGCGGCCATGGCGGCCGCTGGTGGCAATGCCACGCACGAGATCGTCAGCATCGACGCTCATCGTGCGCATGATGCCCTTCGCATCCGGACGATCCATCAAGCCAACTGTGAATTGCTCGCGTCCGGTCAGATGCAGCGCGATGTCGCCGCCATTGTTGACATAGGCGCGATCGAGCACCGCAGCGGCCAGCATCGCGCCGAGGATTTCCTGCGCCACGCTGCCGGCGACCGCCGCCATCGGCGTGATGAATTCCTGCGTGGCGAACGGCGCGACCGCCGCATGCATCCGCCGCGCGACGATACCCTTCAACGCCGTCCGCAGGGGATCGGCGGCCTTGCGCAATTCCGCCAGCTCCGAGCAGAGCTCATCAAGCAGGCCGGTGAACCTGCGCGCAGCGGCTTCATACGCCGAACGGACATCCGCCTCGCGTCCCTTCGCCTCCACGATCAGATCGATCGGGCCGTCCTGCAAATGCAGCCGCTTGCCGCCTGAGAGAAGCGCGATTTGCGGACGGCGGTTCATGCGCGCCGTCCCGGGATGAACGGCATCGGTCGCACTTCCGCGCTGTCGCGCAAGGACGACAGCGGCCGGACATAATCCATGTGACCGCCGAGCGCCGCGTAGTCGGCAAGCCTGAGCGTGAACTCGATCGGCGCAACCAGCGCCGGCGTCGGCACATAACCGAAGGCACCCGCCGGCATCAAGGTGACGTCGACCATGTAGGTGATGCCGCCGCCGGGCCAGACATAGACAGGCGCGCCGCCGCTGGTGACCCGCGTCAGCGCATCCTTCACCGATCGCGTCAGCCGCACCGGGTTGTCGGTCACGCCTGCGCGCAGCGAACCGCCCGCCCCCGCCATGAACAGCACCGTGCACAGCGCCGGCTCGCAATTCTCCTGAATGCGCTCGACGGAAAACCTGAGATCGCGCGGCATCTCGGCCTCGACCGGCCGCAGCGCTTCGTCGAGCACGTAGTAGCCGGCGTGTTCGCCCGTGGTTGATACCATCAGCATGGTGAGCCCGGGCTTCGCCTCCTTGGCATTGAACGGGCCCAGCACCGAGAGCGGATCGGAAATGTTGGTGCCGCCCCAGCCCGTGCCGGGCTCGGCGACATGGAAGTAACGGCCCGGCGT
>JAKFVP010000307.1 GCA_021732175.1 Bradyrhizobium sp. | reverse complement strand
GGAAGGCCGGGATGTCCTGGCTGTACCTGTAGTGTTTGCCCGTGTGCCTCGGCACGCGGGATGCCCGTGCGCTTCAGCGTGCGGGATCTACGGGCGCAGTCGGCGCCCGGCCTTCCCTGCGCCCTCTGTAACAGGAGGGAGCAAACGAGATTGCAAAACTCGGACAAATCATGTCGCGAGAACACTCGCTGTCGTCCCGGACAAGCGAGCGTGGCGAGCGCGATCCGGGACCCATAACCACAGGGCGAAGTGATGCGAAGGCTGGAGCTCCAGCGAACTCCTACAACGCGATCCTGTGGTTATGGGTCCCTGCTTTCGCAGGGACGACAGCGACGTGACTCTTGCGAACACCATCACCCCATCTCCTGCAACGCCCCCGCAATCCGCGCCAGCTTCTGGTCGATCGCCGCCACCTGGCCCTTCAGCGCCTCGATCTGCGGTCCGATCGAAGGATCGAGCACCCCGACCGCCATGCCGCAGGCGGAGCACTGTACCAGTGTCAGTTTGCGGGTTTCCCCGACTGGCGTGAGCAATGCGAGCTCAAAATGATGTCCGTTGCATTTGGCGCAGGTCGAAATCGCCATTTTCCCTGTCTCCGGAGCATATAGCCTGATCCTATATTTAAGCCCTGATGCACCCGCCGCCTTGCAGATTCAGCCGTCCTGACAAAGATTTGTACCGCGCCCGCTGAAGCGCGGCTGCACGTCTCCCAAGAGGAAGGAAACCTCGGATGAATCGTCGCCTTTACGTGTGTCTCGCGGCCTTGCTGGCGCTTGCCGCGCCTGTGCTCGCGCAGGAAAAATCCCAGGAAAAATCCCAGGAAAGATCCATCGTCGTGGCGTCGACCACTTCGACCCAGGATTCCGGCCTGTTCGGTCACATCCTGCCGCTGTTCAAGGCCAAGACCGGGATCGACGTGAAGGTGATCTCGCAAGGCACGGGACAGGCGCTCGACACCGGCCGCCGCGGCGATGCCGACGTGGTGTTCGTGCATGCGCGGCCGCAGGAAGAGAAATTCGTCGCCGACGGATTCGGCGTGAAGCGCTTTCCCGTGATGTACAACGACTTCATCCTGGTCGGCCCGAAGAGCGATCCCGCGGGCGTCAAGGGCAGCAAGGACATCGTCGCCGCGTTGACTGCGATCAAGAGCAAGGCCGTGCCGTTCGTCTCGCGCGGCGACAAGTCCGGCACCCATGCGGCGGAGCTGGCGCTGTGGAAGGCCGCCGGCATTGACGTTGCCGGCACGGACAAGGGCGACTGGTACCGCGAGATCGGGCAGGGCATGGGCGCTGCGCTCAACATGGCATCTGCCATGAACGGCTATGTGCTCGCCGACCGCGGCACCTGGCTGTCGTTCAAGAACCGCGGCGAGCTCGATATCGTCGTCGAAGGCGACAAGAAGCTGTTCAACCAGTACGGCGTCATGCTGGTCAGTCCGGACAAGCATGCTCACGTCAAGAAGGAGCTGGGTCAGGCCTTCGTCGAGTGGCTGGTCTCCGCCGAAGGACAGAAGGCCATCGCCGACTACAAGATCAACGGCCAGCAACTGTTCTTCCCGAACGCGGACGCTCCGGGCGCATGATGGTTCGATGAGCGCAGGCGTGGGTAACAGCGGCAGTCATCGGAGCGACCGTGACCCTGGCTGAAGCGAACGAGCCTGTCCTCCTGCATGCCGCCGGCTCGTTGCGCGGCGCGCTCACCGAAGTCGCCGAAGCCTTCGCCGCCGACAGCGGCATCAAGGTCGAGGCGAAATACGGCCCGTCAGGCAAGCTGCGCGACGATCGACGGTCCGGATCCGATCAGCGAGGCTGCTCATGGGCCCAAGGCGATGCGATGCTGCCTGTCCATCTCTCGCGGCGGGGAACCCGTTGCGGCGTCGCGTCACCCCTTCATCTGCGCGGGATCGTAGAAGAACTGCTCGGCGATGATCTCGTTGCCGCGCCAGGTCTGCAGCGCGACTTCCTCCATGACCTTCGCTGGTCCCCCGTCCTTGGGGAAGAATGCGAAACGCCAGTGGATCGCGGAGCGGTCGCCGTCGATGAAGATCGGGCTGAGCCTGACGGTCTCGACCTTCGCGACGGAAGCGAGCACCGCGGCCTCGCGGCCGGCGAGTTTGTCGCGGCCATGCCGCGGCTCGTTCTGGTTCTCGCGCGTGGAAGCATCCGGCGCATAGAAGCGCTCGATGGCGCCGACATGGTCGTTGGATTCGACGGTCGCGGCAAAGGCTTCGACGACATGACGGTCCGGCATCGGGCAGCTCCATTTTTCGGCGGTAACTCGATATTTATCGAACAAAGTTCGAAAGTCACGCCGGGCCGTCCGCCGAGCGGAATAAGCACATGCAAAAATGCTGATATCGCTTGCTTGGCGGGAGCCGGACACGGGTCTAGATTGCCCGCCAACCGCGTCACGAAAAGGCCGAAAGCGGCCATGCGCGATGGGAGGAAATGAATGAAACACGCCTATATCCCGCGGACGACGACCTACAACCTCAATCCGGGCGAGGAACTGAACGATCTGCGCATGTCGGACGAGGTCCGTCCGCTCTATGAGCACGTCAAGAAGTTCATCCGCGAGACCGTAGACCCGATGTCGGTCGAATTCGCAAAACTCGGCGAGAAGAAGACCGACCGCTGGAGCTTTACGCCCGAGCAGCTCGCCTGCCTGCAGAAGGCCAAGGACAAGGCCAAGGAAGAAGGCCTCTGGAATTTTTTCCTGCCCGACGCCGAGACCGGCGAGGGCCTGAAGAACCTCGACTACGCCTATATCGCAGTTGAACTCGCGAAGAATCCGATGGCGTCGGAAACCATGAACTGTTCGGCGCCGGACACCGGCAACATGGAAGTGCTGGAGCGCGTCGGCACCAAGGAGCAGAAGGAGAAGTGGCTGAAGCCGCTGCTCGCCGGTGAGATCCGTTCGGCCTATGCGATGACCGAGCCGAATGTCGCGTCATCCGACGCCAAGAACATCTCGACCACGGCAAAGCTCGTCGGCGACGAGTGGGTGATCAACGGCGAGAAATATTACATCTCCGGCGCCGGCGATCCGCGCTGCAAGATCATGATCGTGATGGTCAAGACCAATCCGGACGCGCCGCCGAGCAAGCAGCAGTCGCAGATCCTGGTGCCGATCGACACCCCCGGCGTCGAGATCCTCGGGCCCATGCACGTGTTCGGCCACGACCACGCGCCGCGCGGCCACATGCATCTGCGCTTCAACAATTGCCGGGTGCCGAAGGAAAACATACTGCTCGGCGAAGGCCGCGGCTTCGAGATTTCGCAGGTCCGTCTCGGCCCCGGTCGTATCCATCACTGCATGCGTACCATCGGCAAGGCCGAGAAGGCGCTCGACCTGATGGTGCAGCGTGGCCTGACCCGCGAGGCCTTCGGCAAGAAGATCGCCCATCTCGGCGGCAACATGCAGATCATCGCCCAGGCCCGCTGCGAGATCGAGGCGATGCGGCTGATGGTGCTGAAGGCGGCCAAGGCGATGGACGTGCTCGGCAACAAGGAAGCGCGCATCTGGGTCAGCATGGTCAAGGCCATGGTGCCGGAACGCGCCTGCAAGATCATCGACCAGGCGATCCAGATGCACGGCGCCACCGGCATCTCGCACTGGAGCCCGCTCGGCGAGATGTATCAGGACGTTCGCCACCTCCGCTTCGCCGACGGCCCGGACGAGGTGCACTGGATGGTGGTCGGCCGGCACGAACTGAGCATGCCGTAAGAATGGAGTTCGTAGGGCGGATTAGCGGCGCGTGATCCGCCATCGCTGAAGTACGGTAGCGGCGGATTACGCCTTGCGGCTAATCCGCCCTACGGACGAGGAGGGAGTAACTGCTTCACACATGCACCGCCGTGCGAACGCGGCCGACATTGCCGAACACGCGCAGGTACCGCTCGACCTCCGATTCAATGCCGGTTGCCTTCTCCGGATTGTCGGACAGCTTGACGGCCGGCCGCCCGTCCACCGACGTCACCTTGCAGACGAGCGAGATCGGATCGAGGTCGGAAGTGCCGTCGGGCGCGCAGCCGATGAAATCATTGGTGAGGTTGGTGCCCCAGCCGAAGCTGATGCGAACGCGGCCGGCAAAGTGCTTATACGTCTCCTCGATCGAATCGACGTCCATGCCGTCGGAGAACACCAAGAGCTTCTCGCGGGGATCGCGGCCCTTCTGCTTCCACCACTTGATGATCTCTTCACCCGCCGCGATCGGCGGCGCGGAGTCCGGGCGGAAACCGGTCCAGTCGGCGACCCATTCCGGCGCGTCGCGCAGGAACGGTTTGGTGCCGAACGCATCGGGCAGCGCGATCAACAGGTTGCCGCCATAAGTGTGCCGCCACTGGTCGAGAATGCGATAGGGCGCCCAGCGCAGCTCGGTGTCGTCATTGGCAAGGGCGGCCGCCACCATCGGCAGCTCGTGGGCGTTGGTGCCGATCGCTTCGAGATCGTTGTCCATCGCCAGCAGCACGTTGGAAGTGCCGGTGAAGGAGGAACCGAGGCCTTCCTTGACGGCCTCCACGCACCAGCGCTGCCAGAGGAAACCGTGGCGGCGCCGCGTGCCGAAATCCGACAGGCGCAGATTGTCGAGCTTGCGCAGCCGCTCGACCTTGGCCCACAGCTTGGCCTTGGCGCGCGCGTAGAGCACGTCGAGTTCGAAGCGGCCCTTGCCCTTCATCACCTGGCGCGAGCGCAGCTCGTTCAGGATGGCGAGCGCCGGGATTTCCCACATGCTGGTGTGGGTCCAGGGGCCGTGAAAGTGCAGCTCGTACTGGCCGTCGACCTTGCGCAACTCGTATTCGGGCAGGCGGAAATTGGCGAGCCAGTTGATGAAGTCGGGCGAGAACATCTGGGTTTTGCCGTAGAACGTATTACCGGCGAGCCAGATCAGTTCCTTTTTGGCAAAGCGGATGGTGCGCGCATGGTCGAGCTGCGCGCGGAGCTCGCCCTCGTCGATTTTTTCGGCGAGCCGCACATGCTTGGAGCGGTTGATGACCGAGAACGTCACCTGCTGGTCCGGGTAGAACTCCCGGATCATCTGCAGCATCAGCAATTTGTAGAAATCGGTATCCAGCAGGCTGCGCACGATCGGATCGAGGCGCCAGCCGTGGTTGTAGGTCCGCGTTGCGATGTCGGTGACTGCGGTCATGGGGCGGAACCTTACCGTGCCGGGCCGGGGGCAACCAGTGCCCGGACGGGCGGAACTGGTCTGCTTTTTAGTGAACCGGGCCCGATTTTAACCTTGCAATTGCGGCGTCGATGCCGTTCCAGGCGGGCTTGCCGGGCGCGAACTGCCGCCTGAGATAGCCGACCAGCTCGGCGAGCTGGCGGTCGGACAGGGCGTCCCGGAAGGCCGGCATATAGCCGAACTCGGGCGATACGGGTGCTGCGATGCCGTGCAGGATCACCTGGATCAGATTGTCGGGCACATCGCTGTGGACGTTGCTGTTCAGCGAGAGCGAAGGCCGGCTGCCGAACAAAGCGGGGCCGCCGACCTCGTGGCAGACGGCACAGGCGCCTTGATAGAGACGCGCGCCGGGCGAGGCCGCGGTGACGGAGAGCGTCGCGGCTTCCAACCTGGCTGCGAGGCTCTCCTGTGCGGCCTTGGTGGGTGCGGCGTCATTGAATGAGGCCAGATAGATCGCCATGGCGCGGATGTCCTGATCCGGCAGCGCTTTCAGTTCTTTCACGACAGGCGCCATTGGACCTGCCGCCACGCCGTGGAAGCGCGACTCGCCGCTGCGCAGGTACGCGAACAGCTCGTCCTCGCTCCACGGGATCGGCGCGCGCGACAGCGAGGTCAGGGCAGGGGCTTCCCATCCTTCCGCAAATCCGCCGGCGAGATAGCGGCTGGCGATCTCGGCGCCGAGTTCGTTGCGCGGCGAATGGCAGGCGCCGCAATGGCCGAGGCCTTCGACGAGATAGGCGCCGCGATTCCACACCTCCGATTTCGACGGATCGGCCCGGAAGGGCTGCGCCGAATGGAACAGCGCATTCCACCCCGCAAGCAACGGCCGCTGGTTGAACGGGAAGGCGAGCTTGTTGGCCGGGGTCTCGGCGCGCACCGGCTGCTGCGCCATCAGATAGGCATAGAGCGCCTGCAGGTCAGCATCATCGGCCTTGGCGTAGTGCGTGTAGGGGAATGCCGGATAGAGATGCTTGCCGTCGCGATGGATGCCCTCGCGCATCGCGCGCTCGAACGCTGGATAGGACCAGTTGCCGATCCCGGTTTCGACATCGGGCGTGATGTTGGTGGTGTATATGACGCCGAACGGCGTCTCCAGCGCGCGTCCGCCGGCATTGGTGACGCCGCCGACCGCCGTGTGGCAGACCATGCAATCGCCTAGTGCTGCGAGTTGCTGACCACGCGCGATGGTCGACGCGGAGAATACCGACGGATCGGGCCGCGCGATCGGCGCAATGGCACGCCATGGCAGCGCCGCAGTGCCGATTGCGATGGCTGTGGCGCAGGCGGCGGCGAGGCCGGCAAACACGCTGGGGCGCACCGCGAATGGATTCTTCCATTTGTTCGCCGGAGCCGCAGGCGTCGGTGAGGGCAAAGATTCCGGAGCAATCGGCGCCTCGCCGCGCAGCCCTCGCAAAATGCGTTCCGGGGTGAACGGCGGATCGCGAAAGCGCACGCCGGTCGCATCGAAGATCGCGTTCGCAATGGCGGCAGCGCTCGGCACCGAAGCGGATTCGCCGACGCCGAGCGGCGGCTGATCCGGCCGGGGCAGCATCAGCACGTCAATCCGGGGTAGATCGGGAAATTTGATGATGGGGTAGGCGCCCCATTCCCGCGCCGCCACGGTGGTGCGCTCGAACGGGATTTCCTCCATCAGCGCGCGGCTGGTGGACTGGATGACGTTGCCCTCGATCTGGTGCCGCACGCCTTCGGGATTGATCATCAATCCGGAATCCTGTCCCGCCACCACGCGCGTGACATTGACATCGCCGGTCGTCTTGTTGACGGCAACATCGGCGATCCAGGCCGACCACGCCGCGCCATAGCCGGGAAACTTGCTGTGCACATAGAGCGCGTAAGCAAAGCCGCGCCCATGCACGACATCGCCCTGCTTGTCCTCGCGAACGGGCCGCGGCTTCCAGCCGGCGCGCTCGGCAACGGCTTTGACGAGATCGACCGCGCGCTCGTCCTTCAAATAGCGCAGGCGATACTCAATGGGATCGACGCTGGCTTCGGTCGCGAGTTCGTCGATATAGCTTTCATGCGCAAATGTATTGGGCAGCGCGGAGACGCCACGGAACCAGGACGCGCGCACGATCGGCGGCATGTCGTTGGCGACCACGCGCATGTGCTCGTAATCGTAAGGCGGGATGGCGGTACGGTCGCCCATCTCGACCACGGCGGGCGTCGGCGCGATGCGGCCGGTGAGCAGCAGCGCCAGTGTCGGCGCGGCGTTGGAGGGGTAGCGCGTCGCGAAATCATAGGCCGCAGGATTGCCGTCGGCATCGAGGCCGCCGTTGACGTCCATCAACTGCGCGGTGCCCTTGGGCTCCCAAAGATGCTCCTGCTCGCGGGTGAGCTGCACGCGCACGGGGCGGCCGACCGCGCGCGACAGCAACAGCGCATCGGCGGTGACGTCATCGGCGCAGTTGCGGCCATAGCAGCCGGCGGCTTCGAGCCGGATCACATCGATCTCGCTGTCCGGCCGCTCCATGAGGAGCGCGAGATCGCCGCGCAGGATGTGCGGGTTCTGCGTGCCGGACCAGACGCGGATGGCGCTGTCGCTGTAATCGGCGACCGCGCAGGACGGACCGATCGAGCCGTGCATTTGGTAGGGCCACGAATACATTCGCTGCATCGGCTTGGCAGCAGATGCGACCGCCGCATCGACATTGCCCTTGTCGATCAGCGTGCGCGACTGTGCAGGGTTGGCGCGCAGCGCCTTCTCGAGCTGTTCGAGGTCGGGCAGGACGGGCACCGGCTTCCAGTGCACCTTGAGCTGCGCCGCCGCCCTGGCCGCGTTCTCCTCGCGCTCGGCGACCACCCCGATGAAATCGCCGATCTGCACGATTTTCACGATGCCGGGGATGTCTTGCACCGACGCTTCATCGACGGATAGAAGGCTGGTGCCGACGAAGGGACCGGCGTCGACGCCGGCATAGGGCGGCCGCACCACGCGCCCATGCAGCATGCCGGGCACGCGCATGTCATGGACATAGACGAGTTCGCCGGTTGCTTTCGCCGGCAGATCGACACGCGGCTGGGATTGTCCGACGATGCTGTAGGCGCTAACCGCCTTCACTGGAACATCGTCTGCAAGTTCCAGCCGGATCGTTTCGCCTGCGATCAACTCGCCATAGCTGACGCTGCGATTGTCCTTGCCGCGAACGAGACCGTCCTCGATCGTCAACTCGTCGACCGGTAGCTCCAGCCGTTCCGCCGCGCGCGCCGCAAGAAAGTGCCTCGCCTGCGCCGCGGCCTTGCGCAAGGGGACAGCGGTGATCTGGATCGTTTCGCTGGCGATCGTTGCGCCCTGATTGGGCGTATGCGTGGTGTCGCCGAGCACGACTACGACGCGCGCAAAGGAGACATCCAGCTCTTCCGCCACGATCTGCCCGAGCGACGTACGGATGCCGGTGCCGAGATCGACATGTCCGTTGAAGGCAGTGACCGCGCCGTCGGCGGTGATGCTGATGAAGGTCTCGAAGATGCCGTCGCCGCCCGTACCTGCGGGGCGGACGACGGACAGCGATCCTTTTACGGAAGAAGCCGGCGCGGTCATCAATCCCGCGCCTCCAGTTGGTGACCAGCGGCCCGCATCGCAGCGCGGACAATTTCGATATGCGCGCCGCAACGGCAGAGATTGTAGCGCAGCGCCTGCAATATCTCCGCTTCCGACGGATGCGGGTTGGTGGCGAGCAGCGCCTTGGTGCTCATGATCATGCCGTTAAGACAGTAGCCGCATTGTGCGGCCTGTTCGTCGATGAAGGCCTGTTGCACCGCATCGGGACGCTCGCGCGAGCCAAGACCTTCCAGCGTCACGATGTCGCGGCCGGCGCAGCCTTCGATCGGAATCACGCAGGAGCGCGCGGCGACGCCGTCGATCAGCACGGTGCAGGCGCCGCATTCGCCGAGGCCGCAGCCGTATTTCGGTCCGTTGAGTTCGAGATCGTTGCGCAGCACATAGAGCAGGGCGGTGTCCGGCGCGGCGTCGACGTCGTGATTCCTGCCGTTCACGGTCAGGCGCATCGTGCTGGTGCTCCCGTTGGCGCGCATTGCTCGAAATTGCGCAAATGAGACTACCGTTTGTATACAAACGTGCAAGCCGCTCATGCCGCGCCGCAGCGTCGTGCCCGGTTTGTGGACAAGGGCGGTGGGCAATCTGAATTAATATGCGGCAGCAGGCCTTTTCCGCTTTGCTTGCCGCTTGACAGGTTTAGGCCTCGCGCGCAGGATCATTCGTATACGAACGAACGGGCGGCGTTGCCGCCGCGAAAGCTCTAACGGGCAGGCGTGCTGATGGCGATGGAAGTGACCGCCACGTCTGGCGACAAGATCCGCTGCGATGCGTGCCCGGTGATGTGCTACATCAAGCCGGGTGCGGCGGGCGCCTGCGATCGCTATGCCAATCAGGACGGCCAGCTCATCCGCGTCGATCCGCATATCGTGCTGGAGCGCACCGTCGAGCATGGCGGGCGCGTGGTGCCGTTCCAGGCCGGAGGCGATTGGGACGGCAAGATCGTCAATCAGCCCGATGTGTTCGTCACCGCGATCGGCGCCGGCACGACCTATCCCGACTACAAGCCAGCGCCCTTCATCGTGTCGTCGGAAATCGACGGCGTCGACATGGTCACCGTCGTGACCGAAGGCATTTTCAGCTATTGCGGCGTCAAGGTGAAGATCGACACCGATCGGCATCTTGGGCCGGAGGCCGCGACGGTACGCGCGCAGGGCGAGGCGGTAGGTCATGTCACCACGGGCGAATACGGCTCGCAGATGCTGTCGCTCGGCGGCGTGCATCATCTCACCGGTGGTTCGAAGAAGGAGGGCCGCGTCACCTGCGACACGCTGATGGATCTGTCCAACTGTAAGGCGGTGGAACTGACCATCGACGGTGGCGCGACCGTGATCGTACAGGCCGGCCGTCCGCCTGTCGTCAACGGCGTCGCCGAAGAGCGCATGCGCGTCGGCTGCGGCTCGGCGACGATCGGCATGTTCGCCAAGCAATGGCACGGCAAGGTCGACGAGGTGGTGGTTGTCGACGACCACATCACCGGCGTGCTGTCCGAGCACCAGGCCGGCAAGCTGCTCGATATTCCCGACACCGGGATCAAGATGAAGGGACGCCGCTCGACGCCGGGCCGTTACTTCCAGGTCGCCGAGCCCGGCACCGGCTGGGGCGGCACCAACA
>JAKFVP010000308.1 GCA_021732175.1 Bradyrhizobium sp. | reverse complement strand
ATCACGATGACGCCGTCGGCATCGCCGAGGATAACGTCGCCGGGAAACACCGGCGCGTCGCCGCAGCCGATCGGCACGTTGATCTCGATGGCCTGATGCAGCGTCAGGTTGGTCGGCGCGCTCGGCCGATGGTGATAGGCGGGGAAGCCGAGCCGGGCGATCTCGGCAGAGTCGCGAAAACCGCCGTCGGTGACGACGCCGGCGCAGCCGCGCTTCATCAGGCGCGTCACCAGGATCGCGCCGGCGGAGGCCGCGCGCGCGTCCTTGCGGCTGTCCATCACCAGCACCGCGCCAGGCGGACAGTCCTCGATCGCCTTGCGCTGCGGGTGCGAGCGGTCGCGGAACACGTCGATCTTGTTGAGATCCTCGCGCGCCGGCATGTAGCGCAAGGTGAAGGCTTCGCCGACCAGCGTTGGTTGATCGGGGCTCAGCGGACGCACGTCCTGGATCATCTGGATACGGAGGCCACGCTTGAACAGCGCGGTTGCCACCGTCGCCGTCGAGATGCCCCTGAATTTGTTGCGGGTGGCGTCGCTCAATTTGCTCATGTGCTTGCTTACCTCAGTAAATCGACGGCTCTTCGACCGGCTTGCCAAAGCCGGTCTCGAGGAAATCGAAATCGCAGCCTTCATTGGCCTGCTTGATGTGTTTGGAGAACATCCAGCCATAGCCGCGCTCGAAGCGGCGCTCCGGCGCCTTCCATGCGGCGCGGCGCTTTGCCAGTTCCGCTTCGGGCACATCGAGATTGATGGTGCGCGCGGCGACGTCGAGCGTGATCTTGTCGCCGTTCTTCACCAGCGCCAGCGGACCGCCGACAAAGGATTCCGGCGCAACATGCAGGATGCAGGCGCCGTAGCTGGTGCCGCTCATGCGCGCGTCCGACAGCCGCACCATGTCGCGCACGCCCTGTTTCACGAGCTTGGTCGGGATCGGCAGCATGCCCCATTCCGGCATCCCCGGCCCGCCCTGCGGCCCGGCATTGCGCAGGATCAAGACATGGTCGGCGGTGACGTCGAGATCGGGATCGTCGATCGCTTTTTTCATCGAGGGATAATCATCGAACACCAGCGCCGGGCCGGTGTGCTTGAGGAAGCGCGGCTCGCAGGCGCTGGGCTTGATCACGCAGCCGTCGGGGGCGAGATTGCCCTTGAGCACGGCGAGCGCACCTTCCTTGTAGATCGGGTTCTCGACGGTGCGAATGACATCATCATTGTAGACTTCGGCGCGGGCAATGTTGTCGCCGAGCGACTTTCCGGTCACGGTGATACAGTCGAGATGCAGATGCTCCCTAATGCGGCCCATCAGCCCCGGCAGGCCACCGGCATAGAAGAAGTCCTCCATCAGATAGGTGTCGCCGCTCGGGCGCACATTGGCGATCACAGGCACCTTGCGGCTGGCCTTCTCGAAATCATCGAGGCCGATGTCCTGGCCGGCGCGGCGCGCCTGCGCGATCAGATGGATGATCGCATTGGTGGAGCAGCCCATCGCCATCGCGACCGTGATCGCATTCTCGAAGGCCTTGCGGGTCTGGATCTGCTTCGGTGTCAGATCCTCCCACACCATCTCGACAATGCGGCGGCCGCATTCGGAGGCCATGCGGATATGATTGGCGTCGGCCGCGGGAATCGAGGAAGCGCCCGGCAGGGTCATGCCGATGGACTCGGCGATCGCGGTCATCGTCGACGCCGTGCCCATGGTCATGCAGGTGCCGTAGCTGCGGGCAATGCCGGCTTCGACATCGACCCAATCCTTGTCGGAGATTTTTCCGGCGCGCCGCTCGTCCCAGTATTTCCAGGCGTCGGAGCCGGAGCCCAACGTCTTGCCCTTCCAGTTGCCGCGCAGCATCGGCCCGGCCGGGAGATAAATCGTCGGGATGTTCATGCTTGTGGCCCCTAACAGCAGGCCCGGCGTGGTCTTGTCGCAACCGCCCATCAGCACCACGCCGTCGACGGGATGACCGCGCAGCAGCTCCTCGGCGTCCATCGCCAGCATGTTGCGATAGAGCATCGTGGTCGGCTTGAGCAGCGATTCCGACAGCGACAGCGCCGGCAGCTCCATCGGGAAACCGCCGGCCATCAGCACGCCGCGCTTGACGTCGTCGACGCGGCTCTTGAAGTGCATGTGGCAGGGCTGCGCATCCGACCAGGTGTTGAGGATCGCGATAACAGGCCGGTCCTTCCACTCCTCCGGCGCGTAGCCCATCTGCATCGCGCGCGAGCGATGGCCGAAGGCGCGGAGATCGTCGGGGGCGAACCAGCGGGCGCTGCGGAGTTGGTCCGGGCTTTTCTTCTTGGTCATGTCTGGGTGCCCCACTTCTGGACGGCGTTGCGTTCGATGGTGCGGAAGATCTGTTTTCGGCAATCAGGCCGCCGGGCGCAGATTGACCGCCTCAAGTCCACTAATGTATTAGTGCATTTGTGACAAGATCAATCGAAGTGTAGCGGCAATCTCAATGGATCAACCCGTCATCGCGCAGCGCCGTATTGCCCCGCGATCAAGCGGGCGGCTGGACCGCGACCGCCAGGCAGCGCCCCAGGTATTCGATCGGCTGCGCGGCATGATCATTTCGCTGGAGTTGCCGCCGGGCTCACCGCTGTCGCGCGCGGCGCTAGCCGAGCAGTTCGGCGTGTCCTCGACGCCGATCCGCGACGCCTTGATGCGCCTTGAGGAAGAAGGCCTCGTCGAGGTATTTCCGCAATATGCGACTGTCGTCAGCCGAATCGACGTCCACCGCGCCCAGCAGGCGCATTTCCTGCGTCAGGCGCTGGAGCTGGAGATCGTGCGCGCACTGGCGCTAAAGCCGGATCAGGCGCTCGTGGCCGAACTCAACGCGACCATTGCGCGGCAACAACAATTCGCGAAGGCCGGCGCCTTCGAGAAATTCATGGCGGCCGACAACGAATTCCACGCCCGGCTCTATGAAGCCGCCGACAAGCAGGACATCTGGACACTGGTGAAGAGCCGCAGCGGTCATATCGACCGGCTGCGCCGGCTGCATTTGCCCTCACCAGGCAAGGCGCAGGATATCGTCCGCCACCACAAACTGATCACGAAAGCGATTGCCGGCGGCGAGCCGGAGGAAGCACAACAGCATTTGCGTACCCATTTGTCGGGCACGCTGAGCGAGCTCGCGCAAATTCGCGCCCAGCACCCGCAATATCTCAACGATTGAGGCGCGGTGCGATTCGGCGCGCTGCAACAGCGCGCCTTGCCCGCTCTGCACGCCAGCATGCATAGCCAGGTCGATTTTGCTGGCGGCAGCAGCCCTTGGCTGCGCGAAGCCGTTGCAGTGCCCCGCGACTCAGTGAACCATCGACTTTGCCGTTGATCTGATTCACGGGCGGGCTGCTTGGCGAACATCCTTATCGTCGACGACGACACTTCGGTGCAGCGAACGCTGCGGCTCCTGCTGGAGGCGGACGGGCATCATGTCGTCGCCGCCCAGGACGGACGCAGCGGGCTGAATCTTGCCGAGACGGAAGCGTTCGACCTCCTCTTCCTCGACATCTTCATGCCGGGAATGGACGGGTTCGAGACCCTTCGCCAATTCCGCCGGCAGCGGCCCACACTCCCGATTGTGGCAATCTCCGGCCGGCCGATCCTTTCCGATTCGGCGCGAGGCCCGGACTTCCTGGCCATGGCCACCCGGCTGGGTGCGATCCACAGCCTGCAGAAGCCGTTCCGGCTGAATGCGCTGCTGGCCACCGTGGCGGCTTGTCTTGAGACCGCAAACCGTCCATCGTCGCCACCCGCAGCCGGGAAGATTGCTTCCGGCCACTGACGCGACCTCGCATTACATGTTCTCGCCCGCGTCGGGACGGGGGATATGGCGCACACCGCGACATGACACTCAGCACAAGACTGGCCATCGCGATGATCCTGCTGGTCGCGATCGCGGTATCCGCGGTCGGATGGCTGAGCTATCGCAATCTGGAGCAGGAAGTCCTGCCCCGCGTGCTCGATCGCACCGAGACCCACGCACGGCTGGTTGCCTTCGACCTGGAATCCCATGTGCGCGGCGCGCGCGGCGATATCGCGGGGTTCCGGTCTGCGGCAGCCTTGAACGGACTCATCCGGGCGCGAACGGCCGGCGGCGTGGATCCGGTCGATGGGCTTTCGGAACGGACCTGGCACGACCGGCAGATCGAACGGCTGGTGGCGGAACTGGAGGCCAAGCCCACCTATGCGCAATTCCGGATCATCGGCGTCGAGGATGGCGGCCGCGAACTGATCCGCGTCGATCGCTCCGGGCCGGACGGCAGAGTACGTGTCGTCCCCGACACCGAGCTGCAGCAAAAGGGCGACCGGCCCTATTTCAAGGAAACGATCGCTCTCCCCGCCGGCACGATCTACGTTTCGGAGCTCAATCTCAATCAGGAGCGCGGCGCCGTAGCGCGGCCGCTCGTGCCGACCCTGCGTATTGCCACGCCGCTGCAACGGCCCGACGGCAAGCCGTTCGGAATCGTTGTTGTCAATGTCGACATGCGCCCGGCGTTCGATCGCGCCCGCTCGTCAGCGCGGCCGGGTGGCGCGATCTACGTCGTCGGAAAGCAAGGCGACTATTTCGTCCATCCCGATCGCACGCGCGAATTCGGCTCCGATCTCGGTCAATCCATCGACTGGCGGAAGGATTTTCCGGATCTCGCGCCGCTGCTCGGCTCATCCGGAAGCACCTCGCGGACGATGCCGGACGCCGACGGCAGACAGGATGGCGTGGCGCTTGCCTCCGCTATGTTGGCAGGCAGCGAATGGGTGGGGATCATCGAGACCGTGCCCAACGCCATCATCATCGGCCCTTCGATCCAGGTGCGCAACACCGCATTGACGGTCGGTGCGATCGCCGTGTTCTGCGCCGCGGCGCTTGCGCTGTTGATCGCGCGATCGTTGACGCGGCCCATCACCCAGTTGACGCGAGCCGCCGAGGGCATCGGTCACGGCGGCACGGCGACAATTCCGGTCGAGGCGACCGGCGAAACCGGCGTGCTGGCCCGCGCCTTCGCCCGCATGATCGCGGAGTCGACCGAGAAGACGCTCGCGCTGGAACGCGAGGTGGCCGAGCATCGGCGCACCGAAGCGGCACGCGATCACCATGCCGAGCGCGAGCGGCTGTTCAGTGCGGCGGTCGAATCATCGAACGACGTCATCATCACGATGTCGCTCGACGGCACGATCACAGGCTGGAATGCCGCCGCCGAGCGGCTGTACGGCTACACGGCGGAGGAAGCCGTCGGAAGAAACATCAATCTCATCATTCCTGCCGATCGACAGTCGGAAACCGAGGACACCCTGCGGCGGATCGGCTGGGGGGAGAAGATCGAGCACAACGAAACCATCCGCCGGCGCAAGGACGGCAGCCTGGTCGAGGTATCGCTCAGCATCTCCCCGATCAAGGCGCCGTCCGGAGCCACCATCGGCATTTCCAAGGTGGCCCGCGACATCACCGAGACCAACCGGACGCGGATGGCGCTCCGGCAACAGACCGAGGAACGCCGCCGCATCTTCGAAACCTCGCAGGATTTGATCCTGGTGATGAACTCGCGTGGCTTCCTGGTCCAGATCAGCCCGAGTTGCCAAACCATCCTCGGCTATCGGCCAGACGAGATGATCGGCCGCAGCGGCGAAGACTTCATCCACCCAGATGATCTCGAGACGTCGCGCTCGGAAATGCGTGCGGCGCGGCGCGGCGAGCGCGCCAAGATTTCCGATACGCGGGTATTCCACAAGGACGGGCACGCGGTGCCGCTGTCCTGGCTCGGAACGTGGTCGGAGCCGGTAAAGCGTTTCTTCTTTGTCGGCCGCGACATGACCGAGACCTTGCGGGCCCAGCAGACCTTGCGCGAGAGCGAGCAGCTCGCACGAGGCATCATCGAGACCGCGCTGGACGCCTTCATACAGATGGACGAGAGCGGCTGCATCACGGACTGGAACAGTCAGGCAGAGAAAATCTTCGGTTGGCCGCGCAGCGACGCCATCGGCAGAACGCTCGTCGACATCGTCGTGCCGGAGCGGCACCGCGCCGCTCATCTGGCCGGCATGGAACGCTTCCTCAGGACCGGCAAGGGGAAAATCCTCGGGCAGCGCCTGGAAATCGAGGCGTTGCGGCGCGACGGCGAGGAGATCAAGGTCGAACTCTCCATCACCGAGCTGAAACGCCGTGACGGCGTCGTATTCAACGGCTTCCTGCGCGATCTCACCGAGAAAATTGCGGCAGAAGACCGCATCAGGCACGCCGAGAAGATGGAGGCAATCGGCCAGCTCACCGGCGGCATCGCCCACGACTTCAACAACATCCTCACCGTCATCACCGGCACGATCGAGATCCTGGCCGAAGCCGTCGCCGACAAGCCGCCGCTATCGGCCATTACCCGCATGATCGACGATGCCGCCTCGCGCGGCGCGGAACTGACGCAACATCTGCTGGCATTCGCCCGCAAGCAGCCGCTGCAACCTCGCGAGGTCGACATCAACACGCTGATCGTCGATACCGCCAAGCTGCTGCGCCCGACCCTCGGCGAGCAGATCGAGATCGAATCGGTTTTCGACGAGGACACCTGTGTTGCCAACGTCGATCCAAACCAGCTCACGACCGCAGTGCTCAACCTTGCGCTCAACGCCCGCGACGCGATGCCCCGTGGCGGCAAGCTCATCCTGGAAACCGGCTTTGCCGTCCTCGATGACGCCTATGCCGGCAGGAACGACGTTCGTCCCGGCCGCTATGCCATGATCGCTGTGAGCGACACCGGCGTCGGCATTCCCGCCGATATGCTCGACAAGGTGTTCGACCCGTTCTTCACATCGAAGGGCCCGGGCAAGGGGACCGGGCTTGGACTCAGCATGGTCTACGGCTTCGTCAAGCAGTCGGCCGGCCACATCAAGATCTACAGCGAAGAAGGCCACGGCACGACCATCAAGATGTATCTGCCGCCGGGCACGGGCGCCGCCGTCGTCACCGAACAGGTTGCGCCGGCGCTGCAAGGCGGCAACGAGACTATCCTGGTGGTCGAGGACGACAAGCTCGTGAGGGAATACGTGCTGACCCAGCTGCATTCGCTCGGTTACGTCACGCTCGATGCGGCGAACGCAGCGGAGGCACTCGCGCTCGCGGAAGCCGGCAACCGGTTCGATCTGCTGTTCACCGATATCATCATGCCCGGCACGATGAACGGCCGCCAACTCGCTGACGAGATCGAAAAGCGCCGCCCGGGATCGAAGGTGCTCTACACGTCGGGCTATACGGAGAATGCCATCATTCATCACGGCCGGCTGGACACCGGCGTGCTGCTGCTGGCCAAGCCCTATCGCAAATCCGATCTGGCCGGCATGATCCGCAAGGCGCTCGGCGACTGAGATCGGTCGCGACAGCAGGAGTCAAAGCGCAGCGAGTCAGCCTTGCCGCGAGGCCGTCATCACGATGCGGACGAGATCGGCAGCATTGCGTGCGCCGAGCTTCTTCATGATGTTGGCGCGATGGTCCTCGATGGTGCGGGGACTGATGCCGAGATGACGGCCGGCTTCCTTGTTGGAAGCTCCCTTGGTGAACTGCTCCAGCACTTCGCGCTCGCGCCGCGTCAGCGGCTCGCGGCCGGGGAAATGCATCGTCTGAATGTTGGATGCGGGATTCGCCGACTTGCGGCGCGCATAGGCGTCGATCGCCTCGTTGAGCCGACTCACGATTTCGCTGCCGCGAAACGGCTTCTCGATGAAATCAAGCGCGCCGTTCTTGATCGCGCTCACGGCCATCGAGATATCGCCCTGCCCCGAAATCATGAAGATCGGCGCAGGATAATCCTCGCCGTGAAGCTCCTTGAGGATATCGAGTCCCGACTTTCCGGGGATATGCACGTCGAGCAGGATGCATGCCGGTGTTCGGGTACGCGCGACCGACAGCAACGCTGCGCCGTCGGCAAAACAAATCACTTCGTAACCGCCTGCCGACAGCACCATCGACAGGGTATCGCGAACGGCGGGATCGTCATCGACAACGAAAATCTCGCCACGGGAACCAGCTTTTTCGGACATGCGCCCTCGTCTTGCCGCCGTCTCTGATTGACGCGCACCCGGCCGAACGGAGCCGCCGGCCCCGCATCGAACGTCCCGTATTTGTACGGGACGGTGACTTAACCCACAAGTAGCGTTGCCGCCCCCTAAACGTAGAGTCAGGAGCATATGGCTATGCATAACACAAAGGGTGGCGGCCTGCCGGCATTGTCCGGTGATCGGGACGAAACGTATCGCGCGGTCGTCGCGGAACTCGCATCGGTAATCGAGCACATCCGGAACAGCCGGCAGTTGATCGAATCGGCCATCGCCGGAGAGGCGGCTGCCGAGGAGGCGACCGCTGACAATATCATCGTTCTGGACGACGTCACCCCAGGCTACGAGCGGGTGGATGCGGCATTGCGGCAATGCGAGGCAGGCTTGAACGTAACCCTGCGCTTGTTGCAGGGGCCCGCAAGGTCCGGCGAGGCGGCGAGAGAGTCGGCCTGAAGATTGGCCTGACGCGGCCCTGGGCGATTTCAGCCTGAACGGCGACGATCGGCCGCACGAGGGCTGCGCGGCTCACGCCATCACGGCGTCTTTGTTGGCCGCTTTGCCTTGACGCTTCTTGGCGTTCTTGCCCTTGAGGAAGGACACGTCCATCTCGGTGCCGTTGACGCGCACCAGTTCGCAGCGCCGGTAGGCAAGTCCGGTCGACGAGAGCAGCAGGAAGAACTCCTTGAGATTGAGGCCCTGAATGGAGCCTTCCACCGTGAGCGCCGCGTCGGTATCGGAAATCGCGTTGAGAACGCAGTTGCGGCGCCAGGTCCCATCGATGGCCATGATGCAGACATCATAACCGCGGCTGAAGGAGACCCGCTCCGTTCCCTTGTTCTCTTCGGACATTCCCTACATTCCCGCCGCTGCCGCGGCGATCCGCGGCGCGACCAGCCCTGCCGGCGCTCTCACGGCGCGCGCGTCATTCGGCCGGTACAGGCCGCGTTTGTCCGGATAGGGCTTGAATGCATCGGTCAGTCCGACGACGGTTTCCGCCGCGCCCAGCACCAGGAAGCCATCCGGCTCCATGATCTTGCAGAGCCGGTTGAAGATGTTGATCTTGGTTTCCTGGTCGAAATAGATCAGTACGTTGCGGCAGAAGATGATGTCGAAAGCGCCGAGCTGCGAGAAGTCGTGCAGCAGATTGAGCTGGCGATGCTGCACCATGGCGCGGATATCCGGATTGATCTGCCAGAACTCGCCGGTCTGCTTGAAGTATTTCACCAGCAGTTGGATCGGCAGGCCGCGCTGCACCTCGAACTGGCTGTAGAGTCCCGCCTTGGATTTCTCCAACACCTCCTGCGAAAGGTCGGTGGCGATGATCTCGACCCGGAAGCCCGCGAGCTGCGATTCCATTTCCTTGATGCACATCGCCAGCGAATAGGGTTCCTGGCCGGTCGAGCCTGCCGCGCACCAGATGCGAATGCTCTTGCGCGCGGCGCGCGCTTTCAGGACCTCCGGCATGATCGCCTGGCGGAAATGATCGAACGGGATCTTGTCGCGGAAGAAGAAGGTCTCGTTGGTGGTCATGGCTTCCACCACCTGCGCGACGAGCGAGGTCGAACCATTCTTCATCTTCTGGACGAGATCGGGAATGCCCTGCAGTCCCGCCTTGCGCGACAGCGGCACGAGCCGGCTCTCGATCAGATATTGCTTGTCCGCGGACAGATCGAGACCGGACTGGTCCTTCAGCAATTTGCGCAGATACTCATAGTCTGGCGGTGTCACGGGCAACCTCTTACACAATACGCAACAGAACAAGCTGACCGGTTCAGACCGGCGCCTCAATCAATCCAACTTCCTGGAACTTGGCCGCGACGATGTCCTTGTCGAACGGCTTCATGATGTACTCGTTGGCGCCCGCATGCAGCGCCTTCGAGATGTGATCGATGCCATTCTCGGTGGTACAGAACACCACCTTCGGCACATCGCCGCCGGGAAGCTGGCGAAGCGCCACCATGAACTCGAAACCGTCCATCACGGGCATGTTCCAGTCGAGCAGCACCGCGTCGGGCAGCTCGCGCTTGCAGGCTTCGAGCGCTTGCGCGCCGTCCTCGGCTTCGACGATCTGGAAGTTCATCTCTTCCAGGATCCGGCTTGCGATCTTCCGGATGACGCTGGAGTCATCCACCACGAGGCACGTTTTCATTTTTCGACCCTCCTGACGGGGCGTTTGCGATTAACTTAGGCGGCCATTGCGGCCTTCTGGCCGAGCTCAAGGACACGATCGACATCGAGGACGACCATGAGCTGACCGTCGAGGCGGTGGACGCCGCCGGCGAGCTTGGCCATGCGGGGATCGAGGTTGACGGGGTTTTCCTCGCGGCCGGAATCGGGCAGGCGCAGCACCT
>JAKFVP010000135.1 GCA_021732175.1 Bradyrhizobium sp. | reverse complement strand
GCTGCGGACGCTGACGATCTCGGCCGCGCCGCTGCGCAGGCCAATCGCAACGCGCGCAAGACCTTCGCGAATGTTCCCTCGCCGTCGCCCGAGTTCGACCGGCTCGAGCCGAACATGGAGAACCGCGGCGCCGATCCGGATCAGCCCTACGCCTGGGGCGACGATTCCATGGATGACACGGATCGCTACACGCGCGAGCCCGGGATGCCGACGCCGCCGATGCGCGCGCGCGCGGCCGCAGCGTTTCCGTTCAAGAGCGCGATCGCGGTCGGCGTGGTGCTGATCCTGGTCGGCGCCGGCATCCTGTGGGGCAAGTCGGTCGTCAACACCGTCACCGGCCTGTTCAAATCCTCGCCGACGGCGGTGGTCGAAGCGCCAAAGGATCAGACCGCGCCGACCAGCCGGCCGAAGATTCCGGATCGCGTCGGCCAGCCGTCATCGTCGGAGAATGTCGCGCCGGTGGCGCAGCGCGTCGTGCTCTATGACGAGGATCCGTCCGATCCCAAGGGCAAGCAATATGTCGGGTCGGTGATCTGGCGCACCGAACCGGTGAAGGCGTCCGGCAACCAGAAGCCTGATATTGCCGTGCGCGCCGACATCGACATTCCCGACCGCAAGTTCAAGATGACGATTTCGTTCCATCGCAACACCGACTCGTCGCTGCCGGCGAGCCACACCGCGGAGCTCACCTTCATCCTGCCGCAGGATTTCGCGGGCGGCGGCGTCGGCAACGTGCCGGGCATCCTGATGAAGTCCAACGAGCAGGCGCGCGGCACGCCGCTGTCGGCGCTCGCGGTCAAGGTCACCGACGGCTTCTTCCTGGTTGGCCTGTCCAACGTCGATTCCGAGCGCACGCGGAACCTGCAGCTCCTGAAGGAGCGCTCCTGGTTCGACGTTCCGCTGGTCTACACCAACCAGCGCCGCGCCATCATCGCCATCGAGAAGGGCGCCCCCGGCGAGCGCGCCTTCAACGAGGCCTTCGCAGCCTGGGGCGAGTGAGGGCGGGTTCCGGTTACTCCAGCGCCGGAATCAAGCCTGTTGATGTCAGCAAATCCGTCGTATGAGGGAGCCGCCTTTGCTGCGTAAGAGGCCGGCATGAAGCGCTATCTGATCTTCGGGTTAATCGGTCCGTTCGTCGGCGGGCTCTTGATGCTGCTCGTGGCGACCTACCAGTCCGGCTACTGGGACCAGACCAGTTTCGCCGAGGTCGGGAAGTTCCTGCTCGGCTTCGTCAAGTCGCTGCAATACAATTATCTATTCGGCATCGTGCCGGCGCTGATGGTCGGCTCGATCGACGACATTCTCTATCACGTCAAGCGGATCGGCCCCGGCTTGCGCGTGGTGCTGGTGGGCCTCGTCGGGTTCGGCGCGGCGCTGCTGTACAGTTCGCGCGGGCCGGGCAGCGGATGGCTGCCGTATTTGTCCTACGGCCTGGTCGGCTTCGTGCCCGCGGTGCTGTCGTCATGGCTGGCGCATAAATATGCCGATGAGCCGCAGCCGGCAGCGAAGGCATAGCCTACTGTCGTCCCCTGTGAAAGCAGCGACCGCATGCACTGTGCGCCGCTTGTCGAAGCGCATCCGTTCATTGATTCAGATCAAGATCGCTCCGGCGCGGGCCAGCCCTACTGCTCGCCTCAAGGTCGTTTGCCGCCCGTGCCGTCTGTCCGATCAGAGCAAATGGAGCAATCCAATGGACATCATCTGGACCATCATCATCGGTTTTGTCGTCGGCGTCGTTGCAAAGTTCATCATGCCCGGCAGCAATGAGCCGCAAGGCTTCATCCTGACCACCATCCTCGGCATCATCGGCGCGTTCGTCGCCACCTATGGCGGGCAGGCGCTCAATTGGTACAAGGCGGGCGAAAGCGCCGGATTCATCGGCTCGGTCGTGGGGGCGATCGTCGTGCTCCTCATCTACGGCTTCGTGGCCAAGCGAACGGCTTGAACTTCGGGCGGCCGCGCGCCGGCATCGCCGGGCTCGCGCGCCTTACACGTTCTCCTTCTGGATCGCCTCGATCACGCCGGCGGTGACATCCGTGGTACGCGCCTTGCCGCCGAGGTCGGGCGTGTGCAGGCGCGGATCGGCGGTGGCGCGCTCGATCGCCTTCATCAGGCGCGTGGCGGCGGCTGGCTCGCCGAGATGGTCCAGCATCATCACCGCCGACCAGAACGTGCCGATCGGGTTGGCGATGCCCTTGCCCATGATGTCGAAGGCCGAGCCGTGAATCGGCTCGAACATCGAGGGAAAGGCGCGCTCGGGATTGAGGTTCGCGGTCGGCGCGATGCCGAGCGAGCCGGCCAGCGCCGCCGCAAGGTCCGAGAGGATGTCGGCATGCAAATTGGTCGCCACCACCGTGTCGATCGATTGCGGCTTGGTCACCATGCGCATGGTCATGGCGTCGACCAGCATCTTGTCCCAGGTCACGTCGGGAAACTCTTTGGCAACGGCGACCGCGACCTCGTCCCACATCACCATGGCATGGCGCTGCGCGTTGGACTTGGTGACGACGGTGAGCAGCTTGCGCGGCCGCGAACGGGCGAGCCTGAAGGCAAAGCGCATGATGCGCTCGACGCCGGCACGGGTGAACATCGCAACATCGGTCGCGACCTCCAGCGGCGAGCCCTGATGCGCGCGGCCGCCGACACCGGCGTATTCGCCCTCCGAGTTCTCGCGCACGATCACCCAGTCGAGTTCGCCGCCATTGACGTGGCGCAGCGGCGAGGTGATGCCGGGCAGCACGCGGGTCGGGCGCACATTGGCGTATTGGTCGAACGGCTGGCAGATCGCGAGCCGCAGCCCCCACAGCGTGATGTGATCGGGGATATCGGGATGTCCCGCCGAGCCAAACAGGATCGCGTCGTGCTTCCTGATCAGGTCGCGGCCGTTCTCCGGCATCATGCGGCCATGCTTCTTGTAGTAGTCGCCGCCCCAGTCGAAATGATCGATTTTGAAACCGAAATTGCCGTCGCGCTTTGCCAGCGCCTGCAGCACCTCGACGCCGGCTGAGATCACTTCCGTGCCGATGCCGTCGCCGGGAATGGCTGCGATCGAATAGGTCTTCATTTTCTCTTCTCATGTCGGTCGTGTTGATGGAGGTGTCACCTATCCCCGTCGGGGAGAGGTGTTCGAGCGCGCGGATAGATCGATTCGTGTGTCTCAGTTGCCCTTGACGCCGGCGGCCTTGATGATGGCGTCCCAGCGTTTCACTTCCGAGGCCATCTGCGCTTTCAGCGCCTCGGGCGTGGCGAGATTTTGCGGCACCGGCTCGACGCCGAGACCGGCGAAGCGCTCGATCACCTTGGGATCCTTCAGCGCCACCTGAAGCGCGGCGACCAGCTTGTCGGTCACGTCCTTTGGCAGGCCCTTCGGCGCCCACATCGCATGCCATGCCGTGACCTCGAAGCCGGGCAGCACGGTGCTGTCCATCGTCGGCAGGTCCGGCAGCGAGGAGACCTTGGATTTCGTGGTGACGGCATAGCCCTTGATGCGGCCTTCCTTGATCTGGTTGGTGGTGTTGGTGGTCTGGTCGCACATGAAATCGAACTGGCCGCCGAGCAGATCGTTCATCGCAGGTCCCGTGCCGCGATAGGCGACGCCGACCATCTGCAGGTTCAATTCCTTCATCAGCACCAGCGCGCACAGATGCGAGGCCGAGCCGATGCCGGCATGTCCATAGGTCACCTTGCCGGCTTCAGCCTTGATCCAGTCGATCAGCTCCTTGACGTTCTTTGCGGTCACGCCCGTCTTCGACACCAGCGTCATCGGCACATCGGCGATGCGGCCGATACTGTCGAAATCGTTCGCCGGGCTGTATTGCAGATTGTCGTAGAGCGCCCCGTGGGTGGCCTGCGCGATGTGATAGATCGAGATCATGTAGCCGTCGGGCGCCGCCTTGGCGACGCGGGCCATGCCGATGGTGCCGCCGGCGCCGCCGACATTCTCCACGATGATGCTTTGGCCCAGCGTCTTGCCCATGGATTCGCCGATCAGCCGCGCCACCGTGTCGGTCGGCCCGCCGGCTGCCGCCGGCACCAGCAGCGTGATCGTTCTGTTCGGATAGCCCTGCGCCGCGGCGCTCTGCGGCGTCATCGCGGTGGCAAGCGCCAAGGTGGACGCCGAAAGGGCAATCTTGATCGAGGCCGTCATCATGCGCATCAGGCGTCTCCCGCTGAGGTTCTTGCGCCGTTGTTGCGGCGCTTGACCTGCATTGTAGGCCGCCGCGCGGCCGGCCACAATTGCCGGACGATTATACAAATTAATGATATAATCGGCGCGATCGGGGAAACGGTAACATTTGATGGAACTGCACCAGCTTCGCTGCTTCGTTGCCGCCGCCGAGGAATTGCATTTCGGCAAGGCGGCGCGACGGCTCGACATGATGCCCTCGGCGCTCGGCCGTCAGATCCGCCTGCTGGAGGAGGAACTCGGCACGCAGCTTCTGCTGCGCACCACGCGGCATGTCATGCTGGCGCAGGACGGCGCGGTGTTCCTCGATCATGCGCGGTCGCTGCTGCAGCAGGCCGACGCGCTCGGGAGGCAGTTTCGCGACCGCGGCCGCCGCCGCTCCCAGGTGCTGCGCATCGGCGCGATCGATACCGCCGCCGCTGGCCTCATTCCAGACCTGCTCTATGATTTCCGCAAGCATCATGCCGGCGTCACCATCCAACTCGTCGAGGACAAGACCATCCGCCTGCTGCCGCGCTTGCTGTCAGGCCGGATCGATCTTGCTTTCGTTCGTCCGCCCGAGAAGGTCGACAAAGAGATCGAGCTCGAAATCCTGTTTCACGAGACGCCCGTCGTCGCCGTGCCCTCGAAACACAAGCTGGCCTCGCGCAGCCGCCTGTTTGTGGAAACGCTCGCCGATCAGCCGCTGATCGTGCCGGAGCGCCGCTCGCGTCCGCACAGCCACGACCTCACCATGAAACTGTTCGAGCGCGCGGGCTTAAAGCCGACCATCTCGCAAATCGCCGAGGAGAAGCAGACCATCGTCAATCTCGTCGCTGCGAAAGTGGGCCTTGCTATCGTGCCGCGGTGGACCTCGCGCCTGAAGGTCGCCGGCGTTCGTTTTGTGCCCCTCGTGGCAAAACACGGCGACGACAGCAACCTACTGCCGCTGGCGGCAGCCCGTCTGCGGGGCGCCAGCGATCCCCTGTGCGAGGCGATGCTGTCGGTGCTGCGCCTGCGCCTGCCGCGCTACGCGGCGGGGGCGTGAGAAACTGGATCGACGGATCCTGATCACCTCGCCCCGCTTGCGGGGAGAGGTCGGATCGCATCGTCAGATGCGATCCGGGTGAGGGGGACTTTGCACGCGCCCGAATGTGCGGAAATAGCCCCTCACCCTGACCCTCTCCCCGTAAGAACGGGGAGAGGGAAGTTTGGCGCTACCGCACCACGAACTTCGGTCTGTCGTCCGCCAGCGCCGCCTTTGTCGGCACGGGTTGCTCGATCCGCTGTGCCTCCCGCTCCGCCTTGCGGCGGGCGTCGAGCCAGTTCGGGAACCACATGGCGATCGAGGGGAATGCCAGCACCAGCACGACGCAGATGCACTGGATCACCATGAAGTCGGCCATGCCGCGGTAGATCAGCCGCAGATTCCATTCGCGCACCACTTGCTTCAGGTAGTAGGCCGACATCGCCACCGGCGGCGACAGGAACGCGGTTTGCAGCACCACCGCCACGAGGCAGCCGAACCACACCATGTCGTAGTTCAGGCCCTTGGCGACCGGAGCCATCAGCGGCAGGAAGATCAGCACGATCGCCGGCCATTCGAACGGCCATCCGAGCAGGAAGATGATGGCGAGCAGCAGCGACATCGTCCCCCAGGCGGGCAGGGGAGCGGCCAGCAACATGTTGGTGATCCAGTTGGCGGTGCCGAGCCAGGCGAATACCGCGCCGAACACGTTGGAGGCAACCGCCAGGAACAGCACCATGCTGGTGGTTGCCAGCGTGTTGTAGCTGGCGTCCAGCAGCCCCTTCCAGGTGAACTTGCCATAGCCGATGGCGAGTATGATGGCGCCGAGTGCGCCGAGCGCGGCGGCCTCCGCCGCCGTGGTGAGCCCGACCAGGATCACGCCCAGCGTCATGATGGTGAGAACCGTAACGGGGACGAGGCCCACCAGGCACTCCCACAGCACCGGCTTGAGCGATTCCGGCCGGTCCTCCTTCGGGACCGGCGGGCCGAGCTTCGGATTCCAGTAGCAGCGCACCAGCGTGTAGAGGATGTACATGCCGGACAGCAGGAAGCCGGGGCCGAACGCGGCGGCGTAGAGGTCGATGATGCCGATGTCGAGCACCGGTGCCATCACCACCAGCATCACCGAGGGCGGGATCAGGATGCCGAGCGTGCCGCCGGCCGCGATCGCACCGGCCGACATACGCACGTCATAGCCGGCCTTGATCATCATCGGGCCCGCCATGATGCCGAGCAGCGCGACGGTGGCGCCGACCGTGCCGGCGGCGATGCCGAACAGCGTGGCGGTGACGATGACGACCACATAGAGCGCGCCGTTGACCGGCGCGAACAGGTCGCGGAACGCCTTGAACAATCGTTCCATCAGCCCCGCCTGGTCGCATATGTACCCCATCAGGATGAACATCGGCACGGCGACGAACTCGTCCTGTTTCATCAGGCCGATGGTCTGCAGATAGGCGAGGTTGAAGACGCGCACGCCGAGGCCGAAATAGCCGAAGATCAGCGCCAGGAAGAGCAGGGTGAAGCTGATCGGCAGCCCGATGAAGATCGCCACCAGCATCACCAGCAGCATGATCGCGCCGAGGAGTTCGAGACCGGTCATACCTCGATTTTCTCCCGATGCACGAATTCGCGGCCGAAACGGATCTGGTAGAGGCACTTCAGCGTTTCGGAGACGCCCTGGATCATGAACAGGACCGCAGAGAGGGGGATCGAGGCGCGGAACGGCCACATGATGGCGCGCCAGATGCTTTCCTGCGAGCGCTCGCCGAGTGCAAAGGAATTCAAGGCATCGTCGAAGCTGATCAGGAACATGGTGACCATGGTCGGAAAGAACAGCAGCAAATAGGAGACGAGATCGATGATGCCCTTGGTGCGCTCGGAATAGCCGTCCCAGAAGATGTCGGTGCGCACATGCGCGCCCTTCAGCAGCGCGTAGCCGCAGCCGAGCATGAAGGCCGCGCCGTTCACCATGTAGCTGGACTCGTAGACCCAGATGGTCGGCGAATGGAAGAAGTAGCGCGCGACCACTTCATAGGTGATCGAGGCCACCAGGAACAGCATGGAGAGCGCGATCAGCTTTCCCGTGATGTCCGAGAACGCATCGATCCACCGGATCGCCGTGTAGAACGCGTGCGGGAAATCGCCCCTTGCACCGTCGGCGCCCGCGTGTGCGGTGTCTGCCGGCATCGATGCCCCCTTGTTACGCTATGTCACGTAGGTCGCTGCGCGCGGCGGGCGCCGGAATATCCGGCGGCCCGCCACGGCGTCGCTTGCCTATCCGCAGCTACTGCGCGGATCCGGTCGTGCGGTAGACTTTGTCTCTCCAGTAGTAGAGGCCCGCGAAGTCGTAGGGCGGGAACCAGGACAGGCGGAACGGCACCACCGATTCCGCGTACTTCTTCTGGCTCTCATAGACCTTCTTGTAGAAGTCGTTCTTCGCGACATACTCGGTCTGGATCTTTTCCCACTCGTCGAGGAAATTCTTCAGAATTTCGTCCGGCGTGCGGTGGATCTTGACGCCTTCCTTCAGCAGTTCCTGGCAGGCTTCCGCGGTTTCGCGGTTGAAGGCGAAATTGCGCAGCGTGGTGGCGTAGACCGAAGCCACCTTGACCATTTCCTGCAGGTCGGGCGTCAGCTTCTTCCAGACATCGGCGTTGAACATCAACTGCCCGCCGGTCACGGGCTCATGCATGCCCGGCGTGTAGTAGTGCTTGGCCACCTTGTGCAGGCCGAGCTTCTTGTCCTCGAGGCAGTTGATCCATTCGGCGCCCTCGATCACGCCGCGCTCCATCGCCGGCACGATCTCCTGCCCGGGGATGGTGACGACCGCAGCGCCGAGCCGGCCATAGGTTTCGGCGCCGATACCGTAGATGCGGTATTTCAGGCCCTTGAGATCGGACAGGTTGTTGATCGGCTTTTTGAACCAGCCGAGTCCCTGCGGATAGTCGGTCGGGATCGGGAAGCCGACGATGTTGAGTTTCAGGATGTCCTTGTAGAATTCGTCGAGCAGCTTCATGCCGCCGCCGTCATAGTACCAGGCGTAGTAGTCGTTGCCGTCCATCCCGAACAGCGGACCATGCGACATCGGAATGGTCGCGGTGTTGCGGCCCTGGATGTAGCCGAACGGCGCCATGCCGACGTCGAGCACGCCCTTGGACGTCGCGTCGAACACTTCGAATGGCGGGACGATCGCGCCGCCCGGCAACGCCTCGATCTTGAGGCGGCCACCGGACATCTTCTCGACCGTCTCGGCCCACAATTTGAAGATCAGGTGAAGGTTGGCCGACGCAGGATGCGAGGACTGTCCCTTCAGAAGTATCGGCGTCGGAGCGGCCTGTGAAAAAACGGGGGCCGGCGAGGCCAAGAAAATACCTGCTACCGCCAAGGCGAGCAGGATCGACATGCGCTTGCGCATTTCCCTTCTCCTCCCTTTGGCGCCATTTGGTTTTTCTGTCGGCGCAGTGTTTTTGCAGGGGCATCGTAGGTGAGAAGCGGTTCCGAATCAATCGCGCAGCTTCGCGCGGCGCCATTTGATTGCAATCATGGTGCGGTGCATGGCTCGGTCAGCCAGGGCGCCGCGGTGATTGTGTCGCAGGACAGCCGTCAATCCCGGAAGTGACGGCGAATGACGAGCACGCAAAGCGCCAGCGCTGCGAGCCACGCCACGACGATCGCTGCCGCAGCAGCGAAACTGACGGGCCGGTCCTGCACGGCCGCCGCCCGCGTGCGATGCTCCGCCATCAGCTCCGGCGGGATCAATCTCACCACGAGCGCAATGCCGAGCGGCAGGATGATCAGCTCGTCGAGATAGCCGAGCACCGGGATGAAATCGGGGATCAGGTCGATCGGGGAAAGCGCATAGGCGGCTACCGCAATGCCGAGCGCTTTCGCATACCAGGGGATGCGCGGATCGCGCGCGGCGAAATAGACCGCGAGAGCATCCCGCTTCAGCGCGCGGGCCCATTGCTTCAGTTTGGCGAGCACGCGTCGCTCCGGCATGCCTCGGTCCGGACAAAGCCGTCCGGACGCAGCGTCATTCCTCCGGCAGATGGTTCACCTGCTTCACCCAGCTCCGCACGTCCATGAGCACCGCGGGCAGCACATCCCTGACTTCCTGCACGGTCATGCCGGCCTTGATGCTGGGGTGGTAGAGCAGGTTGAGCAGATACTGGTCGTAGACGTCGAAATAGCCCATCGAGACGTTGTCGTTGAACATGGTCCACGGCACCGTCGCGGTGTCGTTGATCGGCCCGAGCGACTGCAGCAGCTCCTCATAGGCGCAGTCGAGGAAGACGAAGTCGCCATTGTCGACGGTGAGAATCACGTCGGAATGCTCGATCTCGAACTTCTCGTTCTTGCGGAAGCCGGACAGGCATTGCGGGTCGAGCGAGGTCTTGATTTCCTTGGCGCGCTCGCCGCCATAGAAGGTCGAGATGGTGCGGAACAGGTCGCGGTCGCGCACCATCTTCACCAGCACGTTGGCATCGTCGTTCTTCTCGACCATGGCGATGTCGAGATTCTTCACACGCGCGGCGATGTCGGCGACGATCTTGGCGATCTGCGCCTTGCGGTCGGCGCGGCCGTCGGCGAACACGCGCACCGGCACCTCGTATTTGCGAATGCGGTCGACGCGGCCGGCGAGGTGATATTCGGCGCCGAACGCCGTCTTCATGAATCCTTCGACGATCTCGCTGTCGGTGAAAAGCTTCTTCTCGCCGCGCTGGCGCGCGGCAATCGCGGCGAGTTCAGCCGCCGCGTTCGCGGGCACGGCCGCAGGCGTCATCGGCGCCGCCAGCGCCGCGGCGATGATCAGGAGATACCGGCAGGATCGATTCATTGTCACGATGCTGATGCAACAGGATGGCGCGGGCAAGGCCGCATGCCGTCGCGCCATCGCATTTCGCCGGAGGGCAGCTAGTTCTTGACCACCACCACGGTGCCGACGCCGACGCGGTTGTAGAGATCGACGACGTCCTCATTGGTCATGCGGAAGCAGCCGGACGACACCGCCTGGCCGATCGTCTCCGGCTCGTTGGAGCCGTGGATGCGGTAGAGCGTCGAGCCCAGATACATGGCGCGCGCGCCGAGCGGGTTTTCGACGCCGCCGGGCATGTGACGCGGCAAATCGGGGCGGCGGCGCAGCATCTGCGCCGGCGGCGTCCAGGCCGGCCATTCCTTCTTTGCGGTAATGCGGTGGGTTCCGCTCCAGCGGAAGCCGTCGCGGCCGACGCCGATGCCAT
>JAKFVP010000134.1 GCA_021732175.1 Bradyrhizobium sp. | reverse complement strand
ATCCCATGATCTCAATGCCATCGAACCCGGCCTCCTTTGCGAGCAGCGCGCAGCGCACGTAATCCGAGATCGTCTGTTCAATCTCTGCCCCAGTCATTGCACGCGGGGGAAACCGATTGATGCGGGTGGGGATGTCAGAAGGACCGACGCAGTCCCTTTGCTTGGAATAGCGGCCCGAATGCAACACTTGCATGCAGACTTTACCACCGTGCTGATGGACAGCATCAGTGATGCGACGAAGTTCGCGAGCTTGCGCACGTTCGGTCAAAATCGGCCCCCCAGGCTCAATCAGACCCGCGCTGTTGGGCGCATAACCGCCGGTAATGATGAGTCCTATCTCCCCCTTGGCGCGCTCGGCAAGGAAAACCGCCATCTTGTGCACGCCGTTGTCCTCCATATCGAGACGGGTGTGCATCGACCCCATGATCATGCGGTTACGCAACGTGGTCCGCCCTACCTTTAGCGAAGATAGCAAATGAGGGTAAAGCGATGTTCCGGGGCTGGTCGGCGTCAGCATGGACTTGCCTCCGTGGCTGGTTGTTAAATTTCTAACAGTTGTTAGACTGAATGCAAGAACTGAAGATCACCTAGATGGGAGGAATCGCGATGGATTACGCGCTTAGCGAGCAGCAGCAGGCTTTTCAGGAAACCGCGAAGCGTTTCGCGAAGGACAAGCTGGGCCCCCACTATCAGAGGCGGGCAAGGGAACACCGCATCGATCGTGCCATGCTGAAACAAATGGGGTCACTCGGCCTGATTGGCGCCGATCTGCCGGAAAAATACGGCGGCCTTGGCGAGAGCAGCGTGACGGCAGGCATTATTGTCGAGCAGATCGCTTATGGAGACTTCAACGCCAGCTACGTCCAACTTCTGGCGTCACTGCTCGGCGGAATGCTCGCAGAGCACGCCTCGCCCGAAATCGCTCAGGAGTGGCTACCGCAAGTGGCCCGGGGTGAGAAGATCATCGGCCTCGGCCTGACCGAGCCGCGGGGCGGTTCGGACGCTGCCAACCTCATTTTGCGAGCTGAAAAATCGGGAAATGGCTATCGCCTCAACGGTGAAAAGACTTCCATGAGTTTTTCAGATCAATGCGACGCAGCAGTCATCTTTGCCCGAACCGGGAAGGTCGAAGACGGCGCACGTGGCGTCAGCGCATTCTTTGTCGATCTGGCGCAGAGCGGAATCACGCGGACGCATTTTGATGACATCGGTACCAAACCTGTCGGACGCGGCTCGGTGTTCTTCGACGACGTCTTCATTCCGGCCGAGTGCCTGATGGCAGAGGAGAACAAGGGATTCTCCAAGATCATGTCAGGCTTCGACTATAGCCGTGCCTTGATCGGCCTTGAGTGCATCGGACCTGCCCAGGCTTCGGTCGATGAAGCATGGCAATACTCAACCGAAAGGCTCGCCTTCGAGCGGCCGATCGCGCAGTTTCAGGGCGTGAGCTTTCCGCTCGCGGAAGCCGAGACCCAGCTCACCATGATGCGGCAGCTTTGCTACTATACGCTTTCGCTCAGAGATCGCGGGCTTGCACATACCGCGGAAGCTGCGATGTGCAAATGGTATGTGCCGAAAGTGACCTGCGAGATCATCCACCAGTGCCTCCTCACTCACGGCCACTACGGTTACACCACCGATCTGCCGTTTCATCAGCGTTACCTCGACGTGATGGGCCTGCAAATCGGCGACGGAACCGCACAAATTCAGAAACTTGTCATCGCACGTGAAAAGGTCGGTCGTGTCGCGGTTCAATACGCCAAGCAGCCTTCCGAATTGCGGCAGATCTCAAAATGAGCGTACCTATCGCCCCCATTGCCATCTCTCGGCGAGACGCGTGCCGCCGTGCGTAGATTTTCGGGCTGGGGCCAATCGGACGATTCCGATCGCGCCATCGATAAACTGCGCGCCCAAGTGTCGTGTTCAGCTCGCACCTGGATTCGGCTAGTCAAATCCCGCGGTTTCGTTCGCTCCGGCCTACTCCCCTGATTGAGGCGCTCCGAAGGCAGCGTCATCTATTAAGACGCCACCAGTATTCAATGTCACCAGCGCGGGATATGCAACGCGAAAGTCCTCAAGCATCTTGCCTATCGGAGCGTCGGCGAACCAACCTCGGTCATTGACATATTCCATATGGCGATGATCGCTCGTGTCGAACTCGTGAAACAACGCGTCGGCCGTACCGTCGAAGATAAGAGGTCGGACTCCAAATCGTTCACATAGCTCCATGTTGAACGCGGGCGTCACTTTGAACATCTTCCTATCGAGCCAAAGCGCGACGTAGCCGTGATAAATGAAGAGATCAGTCCCCATTAACTCCGTCAGCTTGGGGGAATTCAGATGGTTGCGAACGTCTGCAAAGCCGATCGCGGCGGGGATTCCCGCTGCGCGCATGGCGGCCGTCAACAATATTGCCTTCGGAACACAAAACGCCGAAGGCGTTTTGAGAATCTCGCTGGCGCGATAATCGGCTTCGGACAAACTCACCGCGTAGGGGTCGTATCTGATCTGGTCTCGTACCGCGTTAAATAGGAGGATTGCCTTCTCGGCCGTCGACCGGTCCTGTTTGTCGCCAGCCACACGCGAGACAAACTCTCTAATCGCAGGTGAGTCGCAATCCACGTAATGCGTTGGAGCGAGAAATTCCGCGAGGTCCGGGTTGACTTTCACTTGTGCCTCGATTGGTACCTGCACTAACCTAACAGACGTTAGAAATTGAGGCAAGTCAAATCGGGTTGCGACCGGCGTCCAAAAGATGGATACCTCATTTGTTGTTCCATACGAATAGATTTATCAAACGATTGTTAGAATCGATTGAACTCGCAAGACGAGAGCGTTAGCATTAGGCGTCCAGGCTGGACACATGCTTATCGGGCGGGCCTGTCCACCGTCTCGTGTTCGATCGGGCATGCGTTCCTATCGGCCGGTAAGTCAATCTCGAATTGAACTTGACTGCAAATCAGGGAACGTAGTCGATGAATAATCCAACGTCCTATGCATGGACACCTCCGCCGGAGCTAATTGCAACAAGCAATCTGACCGCTTTCCTGCGCGCAACCGGATATGACGATTACGATCACCTCGCGTCGAAGGCTGAGGCCGATCCGGCATGGCTAATGGAGGAAGTCTTTAAGTTCTGCGATGTTCGATTCTATCGCAGTTACGACCAAATGTTGGATCTGTCGCGCGGGCAGCCATGGGCACGCTGGTGCGTCGGCGGGACCACCAACATCGTGCTGAACTGCATTGACAAGCATCGCAGCACGCCCGTATGGGACCAGACATTTTTGGTCTGGGAGGGTGAAGACAAGCGCGAACAGCGCGCGCTTACCTATCGTGAATTGGACCGCGGCGTCGGACGGCTTGCGCAGGGACTGCGTGATCTCGGCGTCGGTAAGGGCGATGTGGTCGCTCTCTATTTGCCGAACCTGCCGGAAACCTTTATCGCGTTTTTCGCTGTGCTGAAATTGGGCGCGATCCTGATGCCGCTGTTCTCCGGCTTCGGTCCGGCTCCCATGCAAACCCGGCTCAACCATGGCGGCGCCAAGGCCGTCATCACCGCGAGCGGGACCTGGCGGCGGGGCGCTGCGGCACCGCTCAAATCCGTCCTCGACGTCGCGCTCGAATCCTCACCGACAGTGCAGCACGTGATCGTCGTCGATCGTGAAGGCCTTAAGATCGAAACCCCGATGCGAAAGGGCCGCGATCACTGGTGGCACGATATCGTCATCGGCAAGGACGGCGCTATCGCGACCGCCGAAATGAATGCGGAAGATGCCGCGATTCTGCTGTACACCTCGGGAACCACCGGCGAACCGAAGGGTTGCGTTTGGACCCATATCAGCTTCATCGGTTCTATGGTCACACGCGACATGATCATTTGCGCCGATTTCAAATCATCGGACCGTTTTTTCTTTCTCAGTGACATGGGCTGGATGGTCGGCGCGATGTGCGCATGTATTCCCAGTTTCGCCGGCGCGAGCCTTCTGATCGCCGAAGGCACGCCGGATTTTCCGGACACCGGACGATTCTGGCGGCTGATCCAGGATCATCGCGTCAGCTATCTCGGAGTATCCCCCACCATAGTCCGTAGTTTGATGCGCTATGGAACGCAGGACGTCGAGCGCCACGATCTGTCGAGCCTGCGTATGACCGCGTCGGGCGGCGAGGCATGGACCAACGCGCCGTGGCAATGGTTCTTCGAGCATGTCTGCAAGAGAAAGCTTCCAATCATCAACATTTCCGGCGGCACCGAGGTTGGAGGTTGCATCTTCACGGGGACGCCGAACCATCCGATGAACCCCGGTTCGTTCTCCCGTCCGGCGCTCGGTGTCGGCGCGGACATCGTGGACATGTCCGGCAAGAGCTTGCCGCCCGGCGAAGTCGGCGAACTGGTGCTCCGCCAGGCGTCGATCGGATTGACCAAGAGCTTGTGGAAGGCCGATGCGCGCTATGTCGAAAGCTACTGGAGCACGCTTCCCGGCCTTTGGGTGCATGGCGATTTTGCGATGCGCGGCCATGATGGGCTTTACTATATTCTCGGGCGCTCCGACGACACCATCAAGATTTCAGGCAAGCGGACCGGGCCGTCCGAGCTCGAAGGCATTTTGATCGACACCGGCAAGGTCTCCGAGGCGGCGGTGTTCGGTATTCCGCACCCGGTAAAGGGTTCGGCGATCGTTTGTGCCTGCGTGCTCATGCCAGGTACGAACGTCGAGAGTGAAATTGTCAACGAGCTCTCATCCGCTATCGTGAGCGGCATGGGAGCATCGTACCGGCCGGAGAAGATAATTTTTGTAGATGATCTGCCTCGAACCCGCAACATGAAGATCATGCGCCGGGTGCTGCGAGCAGTGTTCGAAAGCAAGGATCCCGGCGATCTTTCCGCACTCGCCAATCCCGAAGCAGTTGACAGGCTTCGCGAGAAACTTGGCGCCGCATAAACCACGGAGAAAATGGCGAGCTGTCGGGCTGGGTGGAAGCGGACTTTTTACCGGGCCCCGACCCCGGTACTCCAAGGATTTCATAAGGAGAGGCGTACAATGGGGATGGATCCGATCTTGTCAGATCAGCGCAAGCAAGCGATGCGGGCCGCTGGATTCTGGAGCGATCAAACCTTGCTCGAGTTTTTTTCGAGGCATGCCAGAAACGATCCAGGGCGGCTCGCGGTTGTTGGCTACGAAGCTGCGTCCAACCGACGTACGGCGCTGACATACGGCGAACTGCAGCAAGCTGCCGAGCGAACCGCGGCTAATTTGTTGCGGCTTGGTGTCAAGCCTGGCGAAGTGGTGTCGTATCAGTTGCCGAATTGGTGGCAATTCATGGCTCTTCACCTCGCACTGCTGCGGATCGGCGCGGTCACAAATCCCATCATGCCGATTTTCCGCGATCGCGAAATGGAATTCATGCTGACCTTGGCCGAGACGCGCGTGCTGATCGTTCCACAGCGATTTCGCGATTTCGATCACGCCGCAATGGCGGACCGCCTCAAGGCCAAGGTGCCCACACTTGAGCACGTCGTCATTATCGGTTCGGGCGACAATCAAGACTTCGAGACCGTGCTGAATTCGCCGGGAAAGCGGGTTGAGGCAGCGACCGCTGCCTCGGCCGATGATGTCGTGCAATTGCTTTATACGTCGGGCACAACAGGTGAGCCCAAGGGGGTGATGCATACAGGCAATACGTTGCTGAACAGCGTGCGATATTTTGAGGATCGCGTCCGTCTCACAGCCAACGATGTCGTGCTGATGGCCTCGCCGATGGCCCATCAGACCGGTTTTCTCGTCGGCCTGCTGCTGCCGCTGTATCTGGGAGGACGGGTCATTCTTCAGGATATCTGGAATCCAGCCAAGGCGGTCGATATTGTCGAGACAGAGCGCGTGACGATGACCATGGCATCGACGCCGTTTCTGGCGGATTTGACTGCGGAGGCGGAGCGGCGGCCTGAAGCGCTGCGTTCACTGCGCACTTTCGTATCGGCAGGCGCCCCAATTCCCCGTGTTTTAGTGCGCCAGGCCACACAGAATCTTGGTGCGCACATCGTCTCGGGATGGGGGATGACGGAAAACGGGCTGGTGACGACCACCAAGCTCGACGATCCACCGGAAAAAGTCTTCGAGACCGACGGTTGCCCAAGCCAGGGTATGGAAGTCAGGATCGTCGATGGCGGGGGCAAAGTCCTGCCTCACGATGAAGAAGGGCGCCTACAAGCGAGGGGCCCCGGCACCTTTGTGGGCTACCTCAAGCGGCCGCATCTCTATGCCGTCGATCAGGATGGCTGGTTTGAGACCGGCGACCTCGCCCGCAAGGACAAGGACGGCTACATTCGTATCACGGGGCGCACCAAGGACATCGTCATCCGCGGCGGCGAGAACGTTCCGGTGATCGAGATTGAACAACTGATGTATCGCCATCCAGCCGTCCGGGAAGTCGCAATCGTCGGAGTGCCAGATGAACGCTTGGGCGAGCGGGCCTGTGCCTGTGTCGTGCTGCGCGAGGGAGCATTACTGACGTTAGCTGACGTGATGGCGTATATGGCGGAGAACGCTGTAGCCAAGAACTACTGGCCGGAGCGCATTGAGGTGCTCGAAGCCTTGCCGAAAACGCCGAGCGGCAAAGTGCAGAAATTCAGGCTTCGCGAGATCGTCAGTTCGATGAAATAATTCTCGGCTAACGGCTGCCGCAAGAAGAAGGCCGGGTGAAATTCCGGCCCCCTTCTGAGATGACCGCCGCGCGCGAAAATCAGAGCGGGCAATCCTGCGGAAACACCGGCTTGCGTTTTTCGAGATGGGACGCCAATCCCTCGCGCGCCTCGGCGCCGGTGAAACCCAAAATCTCAAGCGCGGTCGAGGTATCGAACAGCGGACCATTGACGCGCAGCCAGTTGTTAAGAGCGTACTTGGTCCAACGGATCGCGCTTTGCGCGCCGCTAGAAAGCTCCTCGGCCGTCTCGATCGCTATCCTCTGCAAGTCCGCGTCTTCGACGCATAGCGACACCAGACCGATCCGCTCAGCTTCTTCGCCGGACAGTGGCTTGCAGGTCAGCAGGTAATATTTTGCTTTTGCAAGGCCGCACAATAACGGCCAGATGATGCAAGCGACATCGCCCGCCGCGACGCCAAGCCGCGTATGACCATCGACGATGCGCGCGGACTTTCCACAAATCGAGATATCGGCCAGGATTCCGACGACGAGACCTGCACCGACGGCGACGCCGTTGATCGCCGAGATGATCGGCTTGTTGCAATTGATAACGTTATAAACGAGATCCTTGGCCTCCTTCCAGGTCGACATCCGTGCGACCGGGTTGTCTAGAATACTCTTGATCAGCTCGAAATCGCCCCCCGCCGAAAAGGCTTTGCCAGCTCCGGTCACGATGACCGCGTTGACATCTGGATCGTCGTTGATGTCACGCCAGATATTGGTGAGCTGAGTGTGGGTCTCGGCGTCGACCGAATTGTAGGTCTCGGGCCGGTCGAATGTGAGCCGGAGAACCCGCTTGGACGGATAGTCGAGCTTCAATTTGGTATAAGCAGCATAACGATTGGACATCGGCTTCCCTTCTGGACACTTGATTTGCTTGGTCGGGTTAAATCTTACAGGGGATGACGATGCATATCGCAGTCGGCAGATTTCTCCTGCCTTCCGATACGTCCTCGCCACGAACCTGCTATGAATTCATTCGAACAGATGTTAGAATTTAAAACCGATCGGGAAAGGCTGCAAGCTTATACTTTTCAATTGAGGCCGTCGTCGGGGGCGGCGAGAGCAAGATTCGGAGGATTTGCCGTGACAGACGGGCACGAAAAAGCTCTGACAACGAGGGCGGGCGCCAGTCCCACGATTGGCGAGCTGTTTCGCGCGAGAGCGCTGATCCACAAATCTTCGGTCGCGATCGAGTATCAGGGCAGACAGATCAGCTATGGGCAGCTCCTTGACCGTGTACATCGGGCAACCTCGATGCTGGCGAGCCAAGATCTTCGACGAGGCGACCGCGTAGCATTGCTCTCGCGTAACAGACCGGAGTATCTCGAAGTGGAGCTGGCGGCCGCCAATCTCGGGGTCATCACCGCTTGCCTGAACTGGCGATTGTCGCAGCGGGAACTCGCCTATTGTATCGATCTGGTCTCACCGAAGCTCTTGATTGTTGAAGAAGAACTGGCCGGAAATCTCGAACTTTCTCCCATAGGGGACCGCAAGGTTATCAAGATCGGCCCGCAATACGAGCATATATTGCAAGAACAAAACGGTCATGCGCTGCCCATTGCGGCGGAATCCGAAGACGGCCTGGTTATCCTTTACACCAGTGGGACCACCGGCCAACCCAAAGGGGCCGTCATTTCGCATCGGGCGATGATCATGCGGGCGCTGGTGTTCAGTTCCGAGCTGAACATTTCGCATCACGATACCTTTGTGGCCTGGGCGCCGCTGTTTCACATGGCATCCACGGACCACAGTCTCGCGACACTGTTGCGCGGGGGAACGGTCGTCGTGGTCGATGGCTTCCAGATCGAGCCGTTATTGTCTGCTTTGGAGCGCCATCGGATCGGCTGGTTTGTCTTGATTCCGGGCATGATTGAAGCATTCATCGCCGGCTTCAAGGAGCAAAAAACGACCGTAAAAGGCGTTGGCCTTTGCGGCGCGATGGCCGACCTGGTCCCTCCGCATGTCATCGCCGAGGTCACTGACCTGCTGCGAGCTCCCTACGTCAACAGTTTTGGTTCGACCGAGACTGGCTTGCCGCCGGCAACCAGATCGTTGATCCCGGTAGGCGAAATACCTGCCAGCCTGGCGAAGCAACAAAGCGCGTTCTGCGACATCAAGCTTGTCGATTCTGCCGACAAGGAGGTTCCGATTGGCGCACCGGGAGAGTTGGCTATTCGCAGCCCAACTTTATTCTCCGGCTATTGGAAAGCTGATGATACCAACGTGCGCGATTTTCGCGGCGGGTGGTTTCACATGGGCGACGTGTTTCGGCGCAATGATGACGGCTCGCTCGATTTCGTCGATCGCGCCAAGTACATGATCAAGACTGGCGGCGAAAACGTTTATCCAGCCGAGATCGAGCGCGTTTTGATGAGTGATGCAGGGATCACCGAGGCCGCGGTTGTGCGTGTCCCCGATGTGAAATGGGGTGAAGTTCCCGTGGCATTCGTGTCGCGCCGCGACACCACGGTCACCGAGGCGGACCTGTTTGCTCTGTGCCGGCGCGATCTTGCCGGATACAAATGTCCCCGGCAGTTCCGGTTCATCGATTTTTCGGAATTTCCGCGGTCCACCAGCGGCAAGGTTCAGCGCCACGAGCTCGAAGCCAGGCTGGCGGGCGAAAGGCAACGGGTAAACAGCTAATACGGACACGCCCATTAGCTCTTCGCGTCGCAATTTTCGTCGAACGAAAACTGCTCGCGGCAAGGCACCGCAATCGGAGACGGAAACATGAATGTCGAAGAAGCCATTTTGACGCGGCGCTCGGTCAGGCGATTTCTTCCCAAGCCGGTTCCAGAACCGGTCGTGCGAAAAATCATCGAGGTCTCGGCGCGTGCGCCAAGTGGCCACAACATCCAGCCGTGGAAGGTCTACGCGATCGCGGGCGAGGTGAAGGATCGGCTCTGCGCGGACATCCTGAAAGCTGCCGAAACTGAACCGGACAAGCATCGGCCGGAATATGAGTATTATCCGACCGAATGGCACGAGCCCTATATCGGGCGTCGGCGCGAGCTCGGCTACGACCTTTACGCAAAGCTTGGCATTGCTCGCGACGACGTTGCCGCACGCACATCGCAGATGAACCGCAACTATCTTTTTTTCGACGCCCCGGTCGGACTTTTCGTGACGATGGACCGCCGCTTGAACACCGGCAGCTATATCGACATGGGTATGTTCTTGCAGAACATCCTGCTCGCCGCGCGCGGTCATGGCCTGCACACCTGTGGCCAGGCCGCGTTCACCTGGTACCACGACATCATCCGCAAGCATCTTTCGTTTGACGACACCGAAATCCTGATTTGTGGCGTGGCGCTGGGTTACGAGGACACGACTGCGCCCGAAAACAAGCTCGTCACCAGGCGGGTGCCAGTCGATACCTACGCCAAGTTCTTGGGATTTTCCGGCGGCAGCACGGGCGTCGCCTCGGCACGCACGACGGCCGGAAACTGACCTTCACGCATCACGCCGGGCGGAGACCAAATGCTTTCCATTCGTAAACAAACGCTACGCGGCAAGGTCGCGGTAATCGGTATCGGAATGTCGCCGGTTGGTAAGGTGCCGGGAAAGAGCCCGTTATGGCTCGCCGCCGACGCCGCGAAGAAGGCGCTGGCCGATGCCGGCATCGGGAAAAACGAGATCGACGGCGTGCTGTCGAGCCATGCCTTCGCTTCTCCCTTCCATCGCTTCAGCGTTGCGTTCAGCGAGTATTTAGGTATTCAGCCGACCTTTTCGA
>JAKFVP010000144.1 GCA_021732175.1 Bradyrhizobium sp. | reverse complement strand
CTTGTGCTCGATCGCCATCGCGACGCCGTCTTCCGTCGTCGCAGTCACGTCAAGCACGTCGGGGACGCTGTCGCGCTCGACAAACAGCGAGTGATAGCGACCGATCACGATCTCGTTCGGCAGGTTCTGCATCAGTTTTCCGCCGCGGACCTGGATGCGCGAGGGCCGGCCATGCGCGGGCTGGCCGAGCTGGCCGAGCGTCCCGCCAAAATATTCGCCGATCGCCTGCACGCCGAGGCAGACGCCGAAGATCGGCAGCTTCTGCTCGATCGCCGTGTCTATGGTTTTCGCGATCTTGAAATCCTCGGGCCGGCCCGGGCCGGGCGACAGCACCAGCAGATCCCACTTGCGCTTCAGCATCTCTTGCGCGTGAACATGGCGCACCACAGTGACGCTGGCGCCGACCTGGCGGAAGTAATCGGCGAGCATGTGCACGAAGCTGTCGTCATGGTCGATCAGCAGCACCTTCTTGCCGGAGCCTGTGGCGTCCGGCGCGAACGCCGACAGCGGCTTCGGCGGATCGCCGCGCAGCGCCTGGAACAACGCCGCCGCCTTGACCTGGCACTCGCGGTCTTCGGCTGCGGGATCGGAGTCAAACAGGCAAGTCGCACCGACGCGCACTTCGGCGAGACCGTCCTTCATGCGGATGGTGCGGATGGTCAGGCCCGTGTTGATGCTGCCGTCGAAATTGACCGCGCCGATCGCGCCGGCATACCAGCGCCGCGGCGAGCGCTCGTGGTCCTCCACGAACTGCATCGCCCACAGCTTAGGCGCGCCGGTCACGGTGACCGCCCAGGCATGGGTGAGGAAGGCATCGAGCGAGTCGAAGCCGGGGCGCAGCATGCCCTCGACATGGTCGACGGTGTGGAACAGTTTCGAATAGGTCTCGATCTGCCGGCGCGCCAGCACCTTGATCGTGCCGGGAACGCAGACGCGCGCCTTGTCGTTGCGGTCGACGTCGGTGCACATGTTGAGCTCGAACTCGTCCTTCTCCGAATTCAGGAGCTGGCGGATCTGCTCGGCATCGCCGATCGCATCGGCGCCGCGCGCAATCGTACCGGAGATCGGACAGGTCTCGACCCGGCGGCCGTCGGAACGCACGAACATTTCCGGCGAGGCCGACACCAGGAACTCGCCATGGCCGAGATTCATCAGCGCGCCATAGGGCGACGGATTGATGATGCAGAGGCGCTGAAACACTTCCGCGGGCGAGCGCTCGCACGGTTCGGCAAAGAGCTGTCCGGGCACGGCCTCGAACAGATCGCCGCGGGCGAAGGCGCCGCGGGCGGTCTCGACCGTCGCCTGGTATTCGCCGGGCGCGTGGTCGGCAAAACCCTGCCGCGGCGTCTTCTTGTACACGCTCTCCGCGGTGTCACGCGGCAGGCCCGCGGTGGACTTGCCCTTCCAGGAAAATTCGTAACTGAGCATCACGCCGCGGCCGGTGGCGCGGTCATAGGCCAGCAGGCGATCCGGCACATAGAGCACGATGTCGCGCTGGTCGGCCTCGCGCGCGCGCTTCTGTACGAGATCCTCGATCTGGAACACCAGGTCGTAGGCGAAGGCGCCGTAAAGGCCGAGCAGCGGATCGTCATTGGCCGAGAACGCCGCGATGAGATCGCGCACCAGCGACATCACGCTGGCGCGGCGGGTGCGCTGGTCCTCTTCCATCGGCGCTTCGCCGCGGACGATGTGACCGGCAAGGTGCGTCGCGCTCTTCTCATCGACGACCACGCAGGGCTCGCGCAGCACGTCGGCGATGAAAGCGATCAGGATTTCGCCGCGCGGGTTCAACGCGGAGATCGAAAACGTCGTGCCGGAGGTTTCCAGTACCAGTGGCGGATCGGCAAAGCCGAGGTCGAAGCTCTCGTAGCGGCCAGGCACGGTGGTGCCCGACGACAGCACCACGCCGGGGCGGCGGTCGAGCAGCTCGATCAGATCGTCCAGCCGCTTGGCGTCGCCGGAGAACTGTTCGGACATTCGCGTGATCGCAAGCCCGCTCGCGGTGCGGAATTCGCTTCTGTCGGGCAGCGAGAAAACGGTCCTGTTCATGTCATCCTCTTACGAGACTTGAGAAGAGAGCGTCACACAGGACAAACAAGAAGGCCGCCGACCTGCGTTGGCGACCTCTGACGATTTCTTAAAATGCAATCGCACCGGCCACCTTTTACAAGGCGCGCCACCAACGACGGGACGGGCGGACTTCGGTGCTCATGGGGGCTACTCACCATCGGCCGGGGGCCCTGTCAAGGGACGCCGCGCCACAGCTTGCCGCTTTCGGCGGCATTTCCGGGGCTTCCAGATGCGGAAAAACCCCTTAAGATTCACCCTCGAACCGGCGGGTCAACGTCGGGACCCAAGGAGACGCCCATGGCACTGATCGGCCTCGGATATGCGGGTTTCGGCTCGGATGCGCTCGACGACTGGCGGCAGTTCGGCACCGGCCTCGTCGGCCTACAGGCGGTGGAGCGCGGCAACAATCTGCTCGCCTTCCGCATGGACGACCGCAAGCAGCGCATCGTCATCGACCGCGCGCTCGGCAATGGCACGCGCTTCTTCGGCTGGGAGGTGGCGGACGCCGCCGCGCTCGATGCGCTGGCGGCCAAGCTCGAGGCGGCCGGTGTCGCCGTGACATCGGAGACGCAGGCGCTGGCCGACGCGCGGCGGGTGCGGCGGCTGATCTCGTTTTCCGATCCCGGCGGCAACCGGCTCGAAGCATTTTATGGCGCCGAGATCGACGACATGCCGTTCAAGCCCGGCCGCAACATCTCCGGCTTCCGCACCGGGCCGCTCGGGCTCGGCCACGCCGTGCTGACGGTCGAGAACATCGAGCCCATGATGGCGTTCTACATGAACGTGCTCGGCTTCGGCCTCAGCGACTACATCACAAAACCGTTCAAGGCCTATTTCTTCCACGTCAATGCAAGGCATCATTCGCTGGCGCTGATCGAGACCGGCAAGAGCGGCATGCATCATCTGATGGTGGAACTGTTCTCGCTCGACGATGTCGGCCAGGCCTATGACATCGCCCAGGTCGAGGAGCGCGTCGGCGTCACGCTGGGACGTCACACCAACGATTTCATGACCTCGTTCTACTGCAAGTCGCCCTCCTCCTTCATGATCGAATGCGGCTGGGGCGGCCGCGAGATCGACGTGCCGAACTGGCAGCCGGTCGAGATGTTCGACGGACCGAGCCTGTGGGGCCACGACCGCGTCTGGCTGTCGGCGGAAGACCGCAAGATCGCAAGCGACATGCGCATGAACGCCGCCCGCGAAGGCAAGCGCGCCCCGGTGCAGGTGATGCAGGGGAATTTCAAGCTGATGGAGGGGACATGCCCGTGGTGGGACGGGGTGAGGCAGGGATAGCGCTTCACAACGGCTGTCGTCCCTGCGAACGCAGGGACCCATAACCACAGGGCGCAGTTGTTTTGCGCAGAGCGTCTACCAGTTCGATTCAACAACATCCGCCGCGGCGTATGGGTCCCTGCGTTCGCAGGGACGACAGTGTGGCCCTACTCCCGATAACACCCCTGCTCGATCTCCTCGATCAGCGCTCTCGCCTTCGGCTTCCAGCCGAGTTCGGCGCGGGCACGCTTGGCGCGGACGCGGCTATTGGAGGCCATGGTGTTCTCAGCGGTGCCTTCGCCCCATTCGGCTGCCGCTTCCTGCATCGTCATGGCCGCCGGCGGCCCGGCAAAGCCGAGCATGCGGTTGATCGAGACGCAGAGCTTTCGCATCGAGTCCTCGCCGTTCTCGACGAAGTAGAAGGCGCCGGCCGGCGCCTTGTCGAGGGCGAGCGCGTAGAGCGGCACGAGATCGTCGATATGGACGTTCGACCAGATGTTTTCGCCGGGACCGGCATGGGTCGCGTTGCCGCGCTTTTTCGCGAGCTTGATCAATAGCGGCACCTGCACGCTGTCGCTGTTGGCGCCGAGGCCAATGCCATAGATCAGGCTCGGACAGATGATGACGGGCCGGCAGCCCTTGTCGCGATGGCCGAGGATGAAATGGTTCAGTTCGACCCGGGCGGCGCGCGCGGGCGACGGCGTGTACGGCGTGTCCTCGTCAAAGATGTCGTCCGAACGCTCGCCGCGGGATTGTGTGCCGACGATGCTCGAACCGGACGTATGGATGAAGGGCTTTCCGCTCCCCGCGAGCGCATCCAGCAGCACAACGACCGCGCCCTTGTGATCGGCGCTGGCCGCATTGACGACGGCGTCGGCGGCTTTCGCGGCCTGTGAAAGAACGGCCGCGTCATCCAGCGTGCCCATGACAGGCTCGATACCCCGCGCGCGCACTGCATCTGCCTTGTCCGGCGAGCGGACCAGGCCCGTCACCTCATGGCCATCAGCGATGAGATGCGCGGCGACCGATCCGCCGATATAGCCCGATGCGCCCGTGACGAAGATTTTCATGATGTTACCCGGTCGTCATTGCGAGGAGCCAACGGGTCCGCGCATGGCGCGGCCCGATGACAGGCTCCGCGACGAAGCAATCCAGCTTTCTTTCTGCGGCAAAGCTGGATTGCTTCGCTTCGCTCGCAATGACGAAGAAGCGCCCTCGCGCTATCCCAGGTGCTTCTTGAAGAACTCGGTCGCCCGGCCCCAGGCGAGCTCGGCGCACTGGCGGTCGTGCACGGCGACACGCTGCTCGTTCACGAAGGCATGCTCGGCGTCGTAGCGGAACAGCTCCAGCGATTTGCCGGCGGCTTTCATGGCCTTCTCGAAAGCATCGACCGCAGCCGGCGTGCACCAGTCGTCCTTGTTGGCGAAATGCGCCTGCAGCGGAATCTTCACGTCCGCAGGCTTTGCCGCCTGCTCCGGCGGAATGCCGTAAAACACGACGCCCGCGGTAATCTCCGAAATCTTGGTTGCGCCGATGATGGTGACCGCGCCGCCGAGACAGAAGCCGGTGAGGCCCACCTTGGCGCCGTTGCGCGCGAGATATTGCGCAGCGCCGCGCACGTTCTGCGTGGTGGCATCCATGAAGTCGAGCGAGGTCATCTGCGCATTCGCAGCGTCAGTGTCGTGATACGGCACCACCACGCCCTTGTAGAGATCGGGCGCCAGCGCATCGAAGCCGGCCACCGCAAAGCGGTCGCACAGGCCCTTGATGTTCTCCGACAGGCCCCACCATTCCTGCACCACCACCACGCCCGGCGCGTTGCCGCGCGCGGCATTGGCGAGATAGCCGGCGTTCTCCTTGCCGTCCGGACGCTTGAAGGTGATGTGGGTGCCCATGGGTTCCTCCGAAATTGATTATTGGCCGCCGATTGCAGCCATTGTGGGGGCTGCCGTGCGCGGAAGCAATCAGGCGCTTTGTCATGCCGGCCATCGGGCCCGGCTGGCCCCGCTCTCCGGCCATGTAAAGTTTCGCACGACGGATAGCCCTGTCGCAATCCGGACAGAAGAAATCGCGCGTCGGCGGACTCACCTTCACGCTGCATGGGCCATGACGGCCCCAGCATCATGAACGGAGATCAATATGCGGAAATTCATCCTCTCGACCGTCACGCTGGCGGGCCTGGCGTCGCTCGCGCTTGTGAGCGCAAGCCAGCCGGTTGCCGCCAAGAAGCTGGCCGACCCGACGTGCACACGGAAAGCCAACGAATGCGCAAGGCGCTGTGCCGCAAACAACGATGACTGGTTCGCCTGCATCAACCGCACCTGCGACAAGCAGTACGGCAGATGTGGAAACTAGCGCGTGCCACAGCAGGGTGGGCGCCGTACCGGCGCCTGCCAGCGCGCCTTCCCCAACAAAAAAAGCCCCCGAAGGGGCTTTTCCGAAAGCGTAGCGATGCGCGTCCCACCTCAGTGGGAGCTGGCCCAGACCTTCTTCTTGGTGAAGTAGAGCAGGCCCGCGAGCAGGATCAGGAACACGAACACCTGCAGGCCCAGCTTCTTGCGCGCCTCCATGTGCGGCTCGGCGGCCCACATCAGGAAAGTCGTGACGTCCTTGGCGTACTGCGCAACGGTCGCGGGAGAGCCGTCATCATAGGTCACCTGGCCGTCGGAGAGCGGCTTCGGCATCTTGATGGCGTGGCCCGGGAAGTAGGTGTTGTAGTAGGAGCCGTCGGGCAGCGAGAAGCCGGCCGGCGGCTTGTCCAGGTAGCCCTGCAGCAGTGCTGCGACATAGTCCGGGCCCTGCTCCTGGTACTGCGTGACGACGTCGATCACGAACATCGGGAAGCCGCGCTTGTAGGAACGCGCCTTGGTGATCAGCGACAGGTCCGGCGGCGCGGCGCCGCCATTTGCCGCGCGGGCTGCGTTCTCGTTCGGGAACGGCGACGGGAAATAGTCGGCGGGCCGGCCCGGACGCTCGAACATGTCGCCGGCATCGTTCGGACCGTCCTTGATCTTGTATTCGGCGGCAAAGGCCGCCGCCTGCGCCGTGGAGTATCCGGGGCCGCCGGGATCGGCGAGGTTGCGGAAGGCAACATAGGACAGGCCGTGGCAGGCCGAGCAGACTTCCTTGTAGACCTTGAGGCCGCGCTGCAAGGCGCCGCGATCGTACTTGCCGACGGGACCTGCGAACGACCACTTGTTGCCGGGAGGCGACGCGCCGCCATGGCTGTCTTCGGCGCGTGCATTCTGCGCGCCCCCGATCAGCAGGCCGCCGGCAATCAGGAACGCCGCCGCGATCGACGCAGCCTTGCCGCTCTTGGCCAGTACGGCGTCGGAGATCGAGTTCGGTACCGGACGCGGCGTCTCGATACGGCTGAGCAGCGGCAGCAGGATCAGGAAGTAGGCGAAGTACATCACGGTCAGGATGCGGCCGGCGATGACATAAATGCCTTCCGGCGGCTGCGAGCCGAGATAGCCGAGCAAGATGCAGACCACGACGAATATCCAGAAGAACTGCTTGGCCAGCGGACGATATTTCGACGACCTGGTCCGCGCGGTATCTAGCCAGGGCAGGAAGACGAGCACGATGATCGCGCCGAACATCGCCACCACGCCCGCGAGCTTGTTCGGGATCGAGCGGAGGATCGCGTAGAACGGCAGGTAGTACCATTCGGGCACGATGTGCGCGGGCGTCACGCCCGGATTGGCCGGGATGTAGTTGTCGGCGTCGCCGAGATAGTTCGGCATGTAGAAGATGAACCAGGCGTAGAGCAGCATGAAGCAGGACACGCCGAAGAAGTCCTTGATGGTCGCGTGCGGCGTGAACGGCACGGTGTCCTTGGGCGTCTTCGGCTCGACGCCATCGGGATTGTTCTGGCCTGCCACATGCAGCGCCCAGACGTGCAGCACGACGACGCCGGCGATCACGAAGGGCAGCAGATAGTGCAGCGAGAAGAAGCGGTTCAGGGTCGGGTTGCCGACCGCATAGCCGCCCCACAGCAGCGTCACGATGCTGTCGCCGACATACGGGATGGCGGAGAACAGGTTGGTGATGACGGTGGCGCCCCAGAAGCTCATCTGGCCCCACGGCAGCACGTAGCCCATGAAGCCGGTGGCCATCATCAGGAGGTAAATGATCACGCCGAGGATCCACAGCACCTCGCGCGGCTCCTTGTACGACCCGTAATAGAGGCCGCGGAACATATGGACGTAGACGGCGAAGAAGAACATCGATGCGCCGACGGCGTGCATGTTGCGCAGCAGCCAGCCGAAATTGACGTCGCGAACGATCAGTTCGACCGACTTGAAGGCAAGATCGGCATGCGGCGTGTAGTGCATGGCCAGGATCACGCCGGTCACGATCTGCAAGGCCAGCATCATCGAAAGGATGGCGCCGAAGGTCCACCAGTAATTCAGGTTACGCGGCGTCGGATACGCCACGAACGATGAATGCATGAGACCCATGATCGGGAGGCGCCGCTCGATCCACTTCAAGGCGGGATTGGTCGGCTGGAAATCGGATGGTCCGCTCATTGATGCGATCCTGAGGAAATAAGGCGACGCGACGGCGTGAGGTCCCGGAAGAGGTCCGGGGCCTTAGCCGATCTGGATTTTGGTGTCGGAAAGGAAGGAGTACGGCGGCACCGGCAGATTGGCGGGCGCCGGTCCCTGACGGATGCGGCCGGAGGTGTCGTACACCGAGCCGTGGCAGGGGCAGAAGAAGCCGTCGTAGCTGCCCTCATGCGCGATCGGGATACAGCCGAGATGGGTGCAGATGCCGATCACCACGAGCCACTGCTCGTGGCCAGGCTTGGTGCGCTGCTGGTCGGTCTGCGGATCGGGCAGGTCCTTCAGCGGCACTTTCTGCGCTTCCTCGACCTGCTTCTTGGTGCGGTTCATGATGTAGATCGGCTTGCCGCGCCAGAACACCTTGATGTCCTGTCCGGAGGCGATTGGCGTCAGGTCGACCTCGATCGGCGCGCCGGCGGCAATCGTCGCCGCGTCCGGGTTCATCTGCGAGATGAATGGCCAGGCGGTAAGCGCCGCGCCGACACCGGCGACGGCTCCCGTTGCAACAAAAAGGAAATCACGGCGTGTCGGATGATCCGCCGAAGACGCTGTCGTCACGATCCCAAACCCTTTCCAAGCTGCAGCCGGTGGAACCGTCCCAGGGATCACTTGGCGAGGATCGCCCAAACCCTCCGGGAGGCTGCCGGCGCCCGCGTGCCCCGCGGCGGCAGAAAGACCGCTTTTTCCGCGCCCCACGGGCAGAACAGCCAGTCCAGAATCGTTCTATTGGCACCCTTGCCGGGCGAGCGCAAGCCCGCTATCCGCTCGCAAACGTGCAATGCACTAATTCCGCGCCAAGCCGCAATTTATTCAGAGATTTCCGCGGGACTTCCGGGAGCCCGGCAACGCCATGCAGATCGCGCTTTTCCAGCCGGACATCCCCCAGAATACCGGAACGATTCTCAGGCTGTGCGCGTGCCTGGACGTGGCCGCCCACATTATCGAGCCGGCCGGCTTTGCCACCTCCGACCGGACCTTCCGGCGGGCCGGAATGGACTACCTCGACCAGGTCAGGCTGACCCGCCACGACTCCTGGTCGAAATTCGAACAATGGCGCCGCGGCCTCGGCCACCGCCTCCTGCTGTTCACGACCAAGGGGGCCGGTTCTTACCTTGATTACGCGTACGAACCGGCCGATATCCTGATGTTCGGACGCGAGTCCATGGGCGTGACCGACGAGGTCATGGCGGCCGCCGATGCCCGGCTGCTGATCCCCATCCAGCCGGGGCTGCGCTCGCTCAATGTCGCTATGGCGGCCGCCCTGGCCGTAGGCGAGGCGCTGCGGCAGACGCGACCCAAAGCTGGAACCGCTTGAGAGGAGATCTGGTGAGCTACGCCGTCAAAGAGATATTTCTGACCCTGCAGGGCGAAGGCGCCCATGCCGGGCGCGCGGCGGTATTTTGCCGGTTCTCCGGCTGCAATCTCTGGAGCGGCCGCGAGCAGGACCGCGCGACGGCGACCTGCCAGTTCTGTGACACCGATTTCGTCGGCACCGACGGCACGCTGGGCGGCCGCTTTGCCACCGCCGACGAACTCGCCGCCACCATCTCCGCGCAATGGACCGGCGAGGATGCGGGCCGCTATGTGGTGCTGACCGGCGGCGAGCCGCTGCTGCAGGTCGACCAGGCGCTGATCGATGCGCTGCATGCACGCGGCTTTGCGGTGGCGGTCGAGACCAACGGCACGATTATTCCGCCCTACGGCATGGACTGGATCTGCGTCAGCCCGAAGGCCGGCGCTGCACTCGTGCTGAAGCAGGGACACGAGCTAAAGCTGGTCTATCCGCAGCCCGGCGCGCAGCCGGAGGAATTTTGCGGCCTCGACTTCGAGCGCTTCTCGCTGCAACCGATGGATGGGCCTGACGTGGCGAAAAACACCGCTGCTGCCATCGACTATTGCCTGCGCCATCCGCAGTGGCGGCTCAGCGTGCAAACACACAAGGCACTCGGGATCAGATAGGCCATGGACGTCTCCCTCATCGAGCAACGCAAGCAGCGCGCGCGGGCCTGGTTCGAGGCCCTGCGCGACCAGATTTGCGCAGCGTTCGAGAAACTCGAGGACGACGCCCCTTCCTCGCTCTATCCGGGCGAGGCCGGCCGCTTCGTTCGCACGCCGTGGGAGCGCACCGACCACAGCGGCGCCAAGGGCGGCGGCGGCGTGATGTCGATGATGCGCGGCCGGTTGTTCGAGAAGGTCGGCGTGCACTGCTCGACCGTGCATGGCGAGTTCGCGCCGGAATTCCGCGGACAGATTCCCGGCGCCGCCGACGATCCGCGGTTCTGGGCGTCGGGCATCTCGCTGATCGCCCATTTGAAGAATCCGCACGTGCCGGCGGTGCACATGAACACGCGCTTTGTCGTGACCACCAAGGCGTGGTTCGGCGGCGGCGCGGACCTCACCCCCGTGCTCGACCGCCGCCGCACCCAGGAAGATGCCGACACGCTCGCCTTCCATGCCGCGATGAAGGCAGCCTGCACCGGGCACAATGGCGTTGCGGACTACGAGAAATACAGGAAATGGTGCGACGAATA